>CAXUKB010000065.1:10110-16530 GCA_964251345.1 uncultured Fimbriimonas sp.
CCCAAGAACAAGCCCAAACATAAAAACAATAGGTAATCCGGCTAACCCCACCCATGTGTCGGCAATAGACTCACCTTTGGGTATGGGAATCGTCACCCTGACAACCGCCGAAAATAACTCGGTGAGGAGTATGGCGAAAACTATCCCTCCGGTAAGCCTGTAGACCATAAGGTTTCCCTAGGAGCACCCCCCCGTGCCTGGATTTATAGTCATCGTATAGCTTCTCGGGTCGCATTCCGGCAAATAGGGCGGTGGCGGCGTGAAATTATAGTACGTTTTCCCAGTACGATGACTACGGATGCTTATTCGCAGAGGATCATAGCGGTTACATCTATTGAAGCAATGATTGTAGGTCGAGGCTCCAGGAATCAACTTCTCACGACCCGCCGAAACACCCTGTCCACAAGCGTCTAGCCTAGTTGCGACGCGTTCATAGGCATCTAGTGAGTCAAGTGTGTATTCTTCAACAGGACTTATCATACTGAAAAAGGCGTCTTCTGAGTTTTGCGCGTTCTGCATGGACCACGCGCAGTCGTCGCCATCCAACATGGTGAGGACACAGCAAGACATGCAGTGTATGAACGCATGTCTTTCCGTATGAGCTCGGACATGCCACCATCGCCAGACAATAGTCCAAGCACAGTTCCCACAGCGATTCTGATCCGTGCCAGGATGTAGAGCATCTCGCAAACGGCCTATTCCCTGTGATCCGCCTTGAGGGTATGTCCCCACTGGATCGACCCACGACGTAGGGCTTTCCTCGGCGTAGCCGTACGCTCTCTCCTGGGGCCATAGCGGATCCACGGTCTGCCACCGGGCGAGTCCAGGCCTGTAGTGCCGCGCCCGCACGTACACGCGTCCCGAGGACGCGTCGCTCCGGTAGCCCAGCGTCCCCACGTACCGGAACGGCGTGCTCTCTCCCGTCGTGCGCTCCTCGCCGTAGGGCCAGTAGGCGAACGCGTCGGTCCTCGCCTGCGTGTCGTCAAGCAGGGCGGCCGTCGAGCCGAGGGGATCCGGCAGGTAGTCCCGGTCCACCCCGCCCCGCGTCTCTGCCAGGACCTCGCCGTCCACCGTCAGGTAATCCGTCACCGGCATCTTAGCTTCTCTCCTGCAGGTAGTCCTTGCCGTCCCACACCTCGACGTAGGGGCCGTCGCCGGGCGAGCCGACGACGCCGTACTCAACGTTGTCCAGCGGTCCCCGGTGGCGGGGTCGGTGCACGTGGTCGCCGGCTAGAGGAGAGAGCACCATCGCTTTCGAGTCCATTATACGACGGCCATTCCCGGGCATGCCAAGTAATTATTGATTTTGCTTGTAATGGACTCGAAAATTCCGTAAAAGGGATTGCGCTACCCGCCCAGCGCCTCCACCTGCCCCGCGTCTGCGCGTGGGCGGGATCGAGCTCGGCGGCGCGGCGCATCCACCGGAGAGCCCCCGCAAGCTCGCCCCGGCGGGCGGCCATCACGCCCAGGTGGAAGCCGCCTCCGCGATCCCCGCCGCCTCCAACCCCTCCAGGTCGGCCGGGCGACCGCCTCATCCTTCCGAAATAGGAGCTCTCGCGCGAGCAGGAGCGCCGGCCTAGGCGCGCCCGGGTCCTCCCGCCGCAGCCTCAGCAGCGCGGCGAGCGGATCCTCCCCAAGCACCGTCGCGCCCGGGATCCGCTCGATCCGCCCGCGGGGCATCGCCGCCCGCAGAGAGCCGAGCACCTGCTCGTGGATGCGGCCCTCGAACTCGACGCCAGGGAGGTTGCGGAAGAGCTTGACGTGGTCGACCCGCGTGCCCGCGCCGGGGCCGTCCTCCACGCACTGAACGGGCACCACGAAGCCGACCACGTCCGCCCGGGCATTGAACGCAACGCGCAGGACCGCATCCAAGGAATCCAGTCCCATTGACCCATTGACCTGCCCCCGTTCTGGCGTGCTTTCCTTCGGCCAAGCTCCTAACGAAGCTGGACGGGATGGACGGAATTCCCTCGTTGACCGTCCTACCTTGGACTATGGATGACGTGGCGGCTTGGATTCAGGCGCACGGTCCCGCTGACATAATGGGCAGGGCGCAGACACAGGCGCTAGGTGTTCGGAGCCCGGTCGTTGAGCGTGCGCTGGAGAGCGTTTGGGGACGAATAAACGTCGGCTCGGGGATCGCGCACCCACTCGACAAGCACACGGTTATCGACACGTTCCGCATCCTTCGCAAGGCAGGCGAGCCATACGACGCTGCAGAGGTCAGGGCTTGGCTGGTGCGGAAGGGGATGCACCCTAAGGCAGCGGACGACATCGCCGCGATCGCGGAAAACCCGTCCGGGTTCCGATCCAGCGCTAGGGCGACTTCGGGTTGGCGGAGCGACATTCTCAACGTCTGGCGTGGCAAGGCAGACTGATGCAAAAAGTATACAGCGCCTTTTCATTGCAAAGGTATCTATCAATTACGTTGTGTGGCCGAAAATACGGTTGGTAAGGTTAGTCGCTTGAGCACCCGCATCAGTGTCGCCGGGCTGAGCCGCCTGCCGTGCCGGTTCACGAGCCCCTTGGGACCGAGCACGCGCAGGATCGTCCGCAAGGAATGTCCTTCCACCTGCATTGCGCGGGCCTCATTGATTAGCGCGAGCATGAACTCGTCCGGTTCTACGCTTGCGATCTTCGCGCTACCCCGGCTCGCGAAGTACCCCAACGGCAGCCGTCCCACGGGCTCGCCCCGCGCCAGCTTCTCCACCCGCGTTTGCCTCAGCCGCTCCAGGTTTTCCGGTGATCTCTTCATGCTCCCGTTCTAACCCTTCCGGCCCGTCCGCGCCGCTCTCGCCCCCATCCTGCACGCCGTGCGCGGGCATGTTGGTGAGAATGTTCAGGTATTGGAAGCGCATGATCCGGGAGAGGACGTCCCTCGCCGCGTCTTCCGTGGTCTCCTCGCCGTCGCGCTCGCGGTACAGCGCCCGCAGCTTCCGCACGCCTTCCGCCGAGGGTTGCGGCGGCAGGAACTCGGGGGCGGGCGGCGCGGCAGGGCGCGGCTTCTTCTTCGGCTTCGGCATGGCGGTAGGCGCTAGTGATCTTTCGCCACCAGGATGCGCCTCTCACGCCGCCCCCTCAAGTACCAGGGCGTTCCAGCCGAGGTCCGCGAATAACGGTCCCCTCAGGGCCTCGACCAGGGGGGCGGGTAGATCCGCCGCTCCGGCGCAACGTTCTCCTTCGGGCAAGGGTTCGAGTACGTCCGCTACGGGTCCACCAAACGCAACAAACAGAAAACGAACATCCAATTCACCCTGGGTGTTCATTTTTCGTTTCCAGGAGCCGCAAGGGATCTTGCGGTAGAAAAATCTGTCTCGGTAGGTCAACCGTCTTTACGTTCAGAACGGCGTCAACTTCGGCAAGCGGCCGGACCGAACGCGAAACGAAAATGCGCTAATCCATTGACCGGAGCGCCGATGACAGACTAATCTGACCGCACATATGGCGACCAGGAAAACTACCCCACCCGCGGAACTGCCGAAGCCGTATCTTACGGTCACCCGTCAGGATGCCGTCGAAAAGATCGATGCACGCATTCGGGCAGGGAATGATTTTCTAGGTGAACCGCTTGCCAGTCCCGAGCGACTCGACGACGCTGAGCGCAGGATGCGCAAGTGGAGGGACTACAACTCCGAGCTGCTCGGCTCGCTCTTCTCGAACGAGAAGCTCGCTAACGAGTACCTGTCCAAATCCTCGCTTAGCGTCTACTTTCTCGGCGGGCAAACGTCCTTCAGCGAGGACGTCGGGGAGTTCCGAGACGACGTGCAGAGACACGTCGGCGCGCTCGAATCAATCCGCGATAGGCTTGAGCTCTTCGAGGAACGGCCTTCCGTCCCGGCCGCATATTCCGCGCACGACGGATCGGCCCCGGTCCCTTTCCTAGAACCGGTCCCGGCTCCCGCGGCGGGCGACGCCGTCTTCGTGGTGCACGGGCGTGACGAACTGGCCAAGGCCCTCGTGTCCGGCACGCTCAAGGACCTTCGCCTGAGGCCGATCGTGCTGTCCGAGCAGCCGAGCAAGGGACAGACGATTATCGAGAAGCTCGAATACTACGCGGGCGAGGCCTCGTTCGCGGTTATCCTGCTCACTCCCGACGACGTCGGCCGCTCGGCCTCCGACACAGCCGAGCGTTCCCGGGCCAGGCAGAACGTGGTGCTCGAGCTCGGCTACTTCATCGCCAAGCTGGGAAGGGCGAAGACCTGCGCCCTCTACAAGGCCGGAATCGAACTTCCCGACATGGAACTGCCCTCCGACTTCAGCGGCGTGGTCTACACCCCGATGGATGACGCGGGGGCCTGGAAGTTCACGCTCGCCAAGGAGCTGCGGGCCGCCGGTTTCACGGTCGATCTCAATAATCTATAGAGCAGCTCGGTCTAATAGAGGGTTTGATGGCACGGCTTCGACTAGCGTGATGGTTCCGGGCGCGTGCCGACGTAATTAACTCTTAAAGCATGAGGGATCAGCAATGGTTCGAGATGTCGGAGATCCGCCGGCGAAAATTCGACAGGGCGGCCTGGATCCCCCTCCGGGCCAGCGTCAAAAGCGACAACGGCATCGAGAACGGCACCCTCGGCTTCGAGGAGGAGTTCTTCGGCCTTGGAAGCGTGGCGATTCCCGTCGAGCACAAAGAAGCGGCCGAGGGGCTCGGATGGAACGACGCCGGCATCGGCCGTGACCAGCGAGGGTACGTCCAGGACGGCGAGTACGTGGCCGCCCAACGGTTCGGCGACTACCGTGGCGTGCAGGGCGAGCATCTCGCTCTTAGCCAGCAGTTCAGCTCCCCGGATGTATCCGAGTGGCACCTAAGCCAAGACCTGGTCCTCACGCTCGGGCTCAAGCGGGAAGGCGATGCCTGGGTGCGCCCTGAAGAAGGATACTTGGAGGTCGCTCGGCTTACGCGGAACGGCGTTGGCGGGCCGAGCCGGCTCGAAGTGCGGGCGTCCCACCTGCGGGATTACCTGTGCGCCCGGCAGATGGCCCTATATCTCACGTCGTATCGCAGCCGTATCGAGATCGTCGAGACGGCTGCGCATATCGCATGGCCCGAAGGGAGGTCGGCCGACAAGGTGGGGGATGACGAGTGGGAGGGCCACGTCGGCGCTATCCATGAGGGCGGAATGCCTTTCGGCGAGGGCGTTTCGGTGCTCCATTTCGCGCGCACCGACGTGGACCCCGAGGAGGACGCCCCCACCATGGGTCTGCCCTCCGACGGGAACGTGCGCTCCGACAGTTGGGTGGAAAGGTTCGAAGGGCGCAAGCTCCATCGCGTCTTCGGCCAGCTGTGGAAAAACGAGTGGGTTGAGCCGGCCGCCGATAGCCCGATCGTGAGGCGCGACAGGGTCGCCGCCTCGACCTTCTTTATCGTGGATACCGCGGGAAAGCGGGAGGCCGGCGATTCGCTCGTCTCGGGCGATGGCAGGTGGCTGTGGTTCAGGCCGAACGTCGTCTCGGAGCTGCTCCGCTGGAGGAACTCGTCTCTTGCGTGGTACACCCGCGAGACAGGGGGCGTCTCCTGCTCTCCCGGCAGCGGCATGGTTCATTTCGGACTCAACGAGCGCGGTCTCGTGACGGTGTACGCCAAGGACATCGGCCTGCTGCCGGAATGGCAGCAGCGGATATGGGCGGCCAGCAACGTCGCGCCCGAGGGCGGCGTCTCGCGCGAGCTGCTGCTTTCGCAGGTGGATGCGGAACCCGCCGAGACGCAGGCGGCGGAGGCCTTCCTCTCCCTTGGCTTGGAGGCGCTGGACAGGGCAGGAATCGAGAGCTTCGGGTCGCCTTTGCTACGCGACCACGAGAAGACGGAGGAGCTCCTCGCCGGCGCCCACCGCTTCCGCGCGACGGACCTCGACGGCCTTCTCGCGCTGGCGAAGGACCTGGCCCGGCTCACGGCGGACAGTCTCGACGTCGCCGCCATGCAGAAGGTGACCGCGCCTCCCAAGGGCGAGAAGTGGGGCTCTCTGAAGAGCTTGGAAAAGGTGCTCGCGACGAAGACCGGCGACGAGAAGGCCAAGGAGGTCGTCGCGCCCTTGCACCATATCCTGAACCTTAGACACGCTGACGCGCACTTGCCCGGAAGCGCGGCGTTAGAGCCACTCGAACGGCTCGGAATACCGGAGGAACTGCCGCTCGTATTCAAAGGCGAGTTGGTGGTTAGGGCGTGCGTGAGTTGCCTGTTCTGGATCGCCGAGGCGCTCAAGGAAGCGGCTACCGTCGCCGATCTAAGAGTCTAAGTTATTTATATCCATTGGGTATTTACGCTAATAACCTATAGTCCTTGCGTTTGTCTCTCAATTGAGGGTTTCCGTATTCCAAATATCATTGAACGTAATGACCGCAGCGCATTGAATATGAAGAAAATCCTGTCTGTTGGTTTCGAGTGTCCCGGCGGCGACATCGAATCTCTTTCTTTGGCCTCCAACC
>CAXUKB010000065.1:16540-16786 GCA_964251345.1 uncultured Fimbriimonas sp.
TCTTCTCGACGCGGACGTAATCATCTTTCAGCCAGGAATCTATTGCGGTCATGGTTACCATGAGGAATACGGCGGCAAGACCCTGCTCAATGAGCACAGTTCTTTTGAGGTGCCAGAGCAGGCAAAACACTGGCGCGCCGAGCTCAAGGAAGCTTACGAGGCGGGAAAGACCATAGTTATCTTTCTTCCGAGACCCGTCGAGGTGTTCGTGTATACGGGCGAGAAAACCTTTTCGGGGACCGGACG
>CAXUKB010000066.1:0-10231 GCA_964251345.1 uncultured Fimbriimonas sp.
GCTCGGGGCGGGTCAGCCGCGCGTCGAACGAAATCGCCCCCTTGCGGTCGGCTCGGTACCGGTAGACGAAGGCGTTCGCGGGTGCCGAGACGAACGCTTCCCGCACATAGCCCACGGCTCCGACGCGGTACGTCACCGTGGCGACCGCACGGTCGAGGTCGAGCGTGCGTCGGTAGCCCGTGGCGTCCCGCTCGGGAGCGTCGATCACCAAGTCGCCGAACGTCTGGTAGCAGCCGTAGCGCGGCCCTCCGCTCCCCGGCCCCTTCGAGACGAAGTTTTTCTGCATAAGCTCCTGAGCCGCGGCGTTATCGCCGTGCATGAGAAGCTCGCGGATCTTGGGAAGGACCAGGTGCGCATCCTGGCGATCGGCGTCCTGCGGCGAGCCAGACCACATGGTGGACTCGTTCAGCACCACCCGCTCGTGGCCCACGCCGCCGAAGGGCATCGCCCCGATCCGTCCATTGCCGAGCACCGACGCCTCGGTAAAGCGGGTCGCGGGCACGTCGGACCAGATCGTGGTGGCCGGAGGCGGAACGGGAAGAAGCGGCATCGTTCGTCCGTGTACAACCGTTGTACACGCGTTCATCATAGCACGACACGCGGCGTTAGGCGCCACTCGGCGTCTCTAAAGCCGCCGAAGGGGCCAGGCGTTCCGTCGTTTCCAAAGGTGAAGCCGGTAGCGAGGAGTCCGGAGCCAGGTGACGAGGAGCATCCGGTCGATGGTGGCGGCGAGCCAGGCCGTTTCGGGGTCCTTGCGCGCGGCGTCGCGGAGCATGCGCCACGGCGGCAGGTTCTTCCGCTTGCGAACCTGGAGGTCGAGGATATGAGAGGCTTCCGTCCGGTGCGGGAAGGCGGGGATCTCGCGGATCCCGTTCAGGGCGAAGGCCGCCATCGTCCCGACGCACTTCTCGCACCGCCCGCAGTTGACCAGCCCCCGCCCCTCTTGGCAGACGCGGAGCTCGCGCTGGACGGTCGGATTCGCGGCGATTTGGGCCAGCTTGCCGTGCCGGTGCCGATCCCAACCGTCGGAAACCGTGCGCGTGGGACGGCTGATCCACGCCCCGTCGAGCAGGGCGTGGTTGCTGAACGGGGTCATTCGGTCGATCGGCGCGCCCGAGGGAATGAGATACGTGTGCAGGCTTCCCGAAAGCAGGAACGCGAACGCCACCAGGCAGGCGCCTTGGCTGACCCGACTGGGATCGGCGTAAGGATTGAAGAGGTCGCGGAAGTTCGTCCGCACCCGATAGTGGGTCAGCCCGAACTCGGTCGCGACCCGCCCCAATTGCTTGATCAGGATCGCATGGCCTTCTAAATCGTCGGATCGCGTATCGAGCCCCAGGCCGGTGACGAGCGCGCGCAGCGGGGTCACTCCTTCCCGGTTGCCCAAAAGGGTGTAGAAGCTATCGACCCCGCCGGTGAAGGACGTGCCGACGACGCGGTCGGGTCGAGGTTCCGAGGTGGCTCCCTGCGCGTGGACGACCGTCGCCCGCTTCCGCGAGTGCATCCGGGCGTGGCCCCGGGCGATCCGCGGCACGCGGAAAAGGAAGTCGGCGTCGACGAGAGACTCGACCTCGAGATCCTCTTCCCACCAAACCGCCACCGGGAGGCACGCCGCGAGAAACGCGGTCGCGACCATCTCGGAGGCGGGCATCGCCGGGCCTCCCGACGCCTCGTACCAAAGTCGTCCGTCGAGGCTACTCGGGCCCACGATGTGGGCGGAGGCCCGAAATCCTCCGTCGATGGGTTCGATTTGGACGTCCAGGATCCTCACGGCCGCCCTATCTTATCCTTTTCAAAAGTGAGGCTTCTTCTCGTCTCGCCTGAAGAACGGAGGTCTCGTTCGGTTGGACTAAACTCCTTTCGTGCCTTCTCAGGACGAAGTCGCGCGGATCGCGGCGAACTGCACCCGGTTTCTCGATGGCCATCGGCGCACCTCCGTCCGTGAGCAGGCTCAAGAGATCGCGGACAGTCCCCTCTCCGAGATGCGGAACGATCACTATGGCCGGGGCGGCTTCGTGACCGAACTCGAGGGCGAGGTGGCGGCGCTCCTGGGAAAAGAGGCGGCGGTGTTCATGCCGAGCGGCACGATGGCGCAGCCGATCGCGATTCGAATCTGGTCCGACTGGGCGGGCGTTCCGACGGTCGCGTTCCACCCGACCTGCCACCTGCAGATCCACGAGCAGAGGGCGTACCAAGCGCTGCACGGACTCCGTGCGGTGCTTCTCGGCGACGCCGACCGGCTGTTCGTTCGGGAAGACCTCCGGGCCGTGCGGGAGCCCCTTTCGACCCTGCTGATCGAGCTTCCCCAGCGGGAGATCGGTGGGCAACTGCCCGCGTGGGACGAGCTCGTCGCCGTGTGCGACGAGGCCCGCGGACGAGGAATGCGGCTCCATCTCGACGGCGCGCGACTCTGGGAATGCGCGCCGTTCTACGGCCGGGGCTACGCCGAGGTCGTCGCGCCGTTCGACTCGGTGTACGTCTCGTTCTATAAGATCCTAGGCGGTCTGCCGGGCGCCATGCTCGCCGGCCCGGCCGACTTTATCGCCGAGGCGCGAATCTGGCAACGGCGGCAGGGCGGAAACCTTCAGCAACAGTCGCCCGCCGCGATCTCTGCGAGGAGGGGAATGGAACGGCATTTGCCCCGGGTCGCGGAGTACGTCGCCAAGGCGGACGAGATCGCGGCGATCCTGCGCGGCTTCGAGGGCGTGCGGGTCGTGCCCGAGCGTCCGCCGACGAACATGATGCACCTCCACTTTGAGGGAGACCGCGAACGACTGATCGAAGCGAACTTGAACATCGCGGAGAAGGATGGGGTGTGGCTCATTCCGTGGCTAAGCGAGGCGGGGAAAACCGAAGTCTCGGTGGGTGACGCGGCATTGGAGCTTCGGGCGGACGAGATCCGAGGGCTCTTCAAACGATTGTTCGAGTTGGCCGGCTAGGGCGTGGAGGCAACCGTCCGTTTCCCATCGTCGGAGGCTTTAACCTCGGCGACGGGGGGAGGGGCATTGAGTCTCGATCCCTCCGTTTTCTCCACCGTAGTCGAGGGTGGAACCCCCGACTACGGAGCGGTGCGGGGAACGGTTGTCTGAAGACGCCAGGAGGATCAGAGATCACGGGGGCTGCTAATCGACCGGCGAAGGTCGAAGGCCGCCTTTCGGCATCATCATAAGCCCTCCCGGTCGAGGCAATCCCCGACCCCGAAGGGTGTCGCAAAGAATAGCCGGGGTGTCGCAGACCCCCGGATAAGAGGATCGCGCTTTCGACCCCGCAGGCGGTCGCAGATCGAGGAGCCGTCTTGCTTTCGGAATTCTCGTCCTTCGACCACCTTCGGGGTCGGGAGGTGGGTGGCGCGTCTAACCGGTGGTCTTCGACCGATCGGCTACCTTCGACGACCGCCTTCGGGGTCGGTCGGATGGGTATTCCCCTCTGCTCGACCGACGGAACACAAAGAACCACTCCGTCACAACAAGAGCGTCTTTCGTTCAAGTCTTGGGAATGTCGAACAAAACGGTGAGTGCTCCAGCAGGCACTCGTCATCGAGCGCTCGCAGGCTCGCTGAAGAAAGCGGTGGCGGGCCACCGCACTCGACATCGGAGTTTCGGAAGAGGCTCTAAGCTCTCGGCAACGGAATTTTTCTTGCGCTTCTTGAGGCTTTGCCTATCCCGTTTAGCCGAGGGCCTTGCGCACGGCGGGCGCGACCTGGGTGCCGTAGAGATCGATCGCGTGCATGAGATCGGCGTGGGGCAGGGTGCCCACGCTGAACTGGACCATGAGGCGGTCGTTGCGGAAGATCTCGTGCCAGGCGAGAATCTTGTCGATCACCTCCGCGGGACTGCCCAAGAGGAGCGCCCCGTCTGGGGCTCGCTCTGCGTCGTAGCGAGCCCGGGTGAGGGTGGCCAGCGGCGGTCACGGCCCACGCGGTCCATCGCCGCGGCGAAGGAGTCGTCGCGGGCGCCCTCCCTTAGGGATACTCTTCCAAGAACGGCATGAAGAAGCCCATTTCGCCCCAGGGGACCGGTTGGTCGGAGTCCGTCGCCGCGCTCTTCCTTCGCGATTCGTCGTCGAGGGATCACGCCCTTGACGGCTTCCTCCGGTCCTACGAGGCGGGCGGGAACACGGCTCCGAGCCGAAGCGAGATCCGGGGCTTGCTCAGAATCGCGCTCTCCGACCCCGACTTCTCGGTAAGGCTGCTCGCCACGGAGCGGATCGGCGAGCACGGTTCGCCGTCCGACGCCTTCGCCCTGCGCGACCGCCTGCGGGACGAGGAGTGGGTCATTCGGGCGACGGCCGTCTCCTCGATCGGGCTCCTGCTCAAGCGGCGCGCGAAAGGCACGATCCTCAAGGCCATGCGCGACCCGGACCCCGTCGTCCGGCGGTACGCGGCGGTGGCCCTGTTCGACACCCTGGGCGCGGAAGCCGTGCCGATCGTCGAGCGGGCGCTCGCCGAGGAGACGGACGACCTCGCGCGGGTCGGCATGGACGGCGTCCTCGCCAACGCGGGCTTCGAGGACGCGAAGGCGCGGCTCGTCGCGTTCTCCCAGTCGAAGAGCCCGAAGCTCTCCTCGCCCGCGATCAACACCCTGCGCGAGATCGAGGGGCGATCCGAGCGAGAAGCCGTCGACGCGGACGACTCGAACAGTGAGTGACGCCGGGTGGCACGAGGTCGAAGGGGATGTCTCGTGCCCCGAAGCCCCGTGCTCCACAAGATCTCGGCGGGCGGGTGGCCAGGATCATGCGACGGTGGGAGGATGGCACGCGGTCGAGGGAGAGGTTTTTGCCCCCGAAGCCCCCTGTGCGTTCGGCCTCCCCGACCGCTTTGGCACGGCAGCCAAGCAGACGAACGCATCGATTAGCTCGAAGGCGTCGCGCCCTCCCTTGTAGAGGACGGTGACCTCAAGCCGCCCGCCGCGTCCAAGGGATTAGGAGATTCGGTCATGGTCCCCCTTTTCACACGCCTCGCCCTTTCCGCTTCGTTGTTCGCTTCCGGCGGTCTTGCCCTTGCCCAAAACGGCGTTTCGAGCGCCGGCGAGGCGCGGACGCGCTTCCTCGGCAACCGCGGCCTCATCCCCGCGCCGAGCGAGGTGGCGGTCGAGGACTTCGTCAACGTGCCGCTTCACGAGATTCCGCGACCCAAGGCGGGAGAGGCGGTCGGGTTGGACCTGCGATGGTCGTCCGAGGGCGCGAAGGGCAAGGTGCTGCAGGTCGGCCTGAGCACCGCGCTCGTCCACGACCGTAGCGAGCTGAAGCCCCTGAACCTCTCCTTGGTCATCGACAAGAGCGGCTCGATGGCCGAGGCGAACAAACTGGTGCGGGTGAAGCAGGCGCTTCTCACCCTTGTGGATCACCTTCGCGAGGTGGACACGCTCTCGATCGTGACGTTCGACAACGACGCCCGCGTGCTCTTGCCCGCTCAATTGGTGCGGGACCGCGAGGCGATCAAGGCCGTGATTGGGAGCATTCAGCCGGGAAGCTCGACGAACCTCGACGCGGGGCTCAAGCTTGGTTACGAGCAGGATCTCGAAAACTTTCGCAAGGGCGCCACGAACCGCGTCATTCTCCTGACCGACGGCATCGCCAACCGCGGGGTGACCGATCCGGCCGCGATCGCCCAAACTTCGCTCGGCTACAACGACCGGGGCGTCGATCTCTCGACGATCGGCGTGGGGCAAGACCTGAACGGCGCCCTCCTCCAGACGCTCGCCAAAAGCGGGCGCGGACTGTATCACTTCGTCGCCGACTCGGCGGACATCGAAAAGACCTTCGCCAAGGAGTTTCAGAGTCTCGTCGCGCCCGTCGCCTCGGAACCGGATCTGCGCATCGCCTTCGACCCCGCGATGGAGTTGGAGAGGGTGTACGGCTACGGGCCGAAGATCGAGGCGGGAACGGTGGACGTCCACCTCGACAACATGAATCGGGGGCTGACGGAGGTGGTGCTGCTGCGGTTTCGGCCCGGTAAGACATCCCCCGTCCGGGTTCGGCTGACCTATTACGATCTCGATCAGGGGAAGACGGTCGTTCAGACCGTTACGGCCCCGGCCTTTGGGAAGGAGCGCGATCCTTCCGTCGAGAAGAACGCCGCTATCGCGACGCTGGCGCAGGCGATGCACGACATGGCCTCCGCCTACCAGAAGGGCGATCTCGCCGGGGCTCGGGCGGTGCTCGAACCGGCGATCGCGGAGACCCGGCAGCGTTACCCCCACGCCGAGGACGAGGACATCCGGCGCACGCTGACCACGGCCGAGAAGTACGAGGCGGTCCTCACGGGCGACGCGCCCGGCGCGAAGGTTAACTTGGTCCCGAACGGCGACTTCGCGCACGGTAATCAAGGTTTCGTCTCAGATCTCGCCTACAAGACACCGGAGTTTGACTGCCTCTGGGGCTTTGGCTACACCGTCGCGCCGAGTCTGGACTCTCCCGCGCTTCACCACCTATTTACCGGCCATGCCGACGTGGCCCCGCAGCATCCCACGGGCAAGGAACAGGTGCTTTACGCCAACGCGGGGGGCACCGATCCGCTGACCGTCTGGTCGACCGTCGTGAGCTGCCAACCCCATACCCACTACCGAATCTCATTTATGAGCCTTAGCCTGAACGTCGGCCGCGAGTGGATCCCTGACTTCCAAATTCAGGCCAATGGCGTCAAAAGCGCCCTTCAGCCGGCAGGCTACGGCCGGTATGGAGCAAACGGCATGGACTGGGATTCGGGTGACGCAACGACGGCGGAGATCCGCATTGTGCGCTTTACCCGCAACCGGGAGGGCAAGCTGATCGCGATCAGCAACATCGAGATGCGAGAAGCTTCGCCGCTTCCGCGCTGACCTGAGCCGCTTTTGACACGGTGATCCGGAACGATGATCGCGGAGGCGGAGAGAATGGCCGCCTCTGTGGTCAGCGACTCTTGGAGTCGGCTCAGGTGCAAAGGGCCATCAGTAGATCACCTTATTCAGCGGGTATTCGACGAGGCCGGTCGCGCCCGCGCGCTTGAGGGCAGGGATGAGCTCGCGAACCTGGAGCTCGGAAAGGATCGTCTCCGCGGCGAGCCAGGCGGGATCGGCGAGGGGGGACAGGGTCGGGGAACTCACCGAAGGGAGAATCGCGAGGATCGCGTCCTTCTGGGCGATGGGCAGGTTCATCTTGAGCCCGACGAGCTTGGCGGCGTTCATCGCGCCGGTAAGGAGGATCTCCAAGCTTTCGATGCGCTCGCGCTTCCAATCGTCGGCCCACGCGGCGGGGCTGGCGACGAAGCGGGTCGTCGAGGTGAGAAGGGTATCAACGATGCGCAGGTTGTGGGCACGAAGCGAGTTGCCGGTCTCGGTGTTGACCACAATGGCGTCGACGAGGGTCGGCACCTTGACCTCGTCGGCGCCCCAAGAGAACTCGACGCCCGCGTTGACGCCGTTCTTATCCAGGTAGCGCTGGGTGAGGCGGACGTATTCGGACGCGATCCGCTTGCCTTCCAAGTCCTTCACGCTCCCAACCGGGGAGTCTTCGTGGACGGCCAAGACGACCCGAATGGGGTTGTTCGTCATCTTGCTATACCGCAACTCGCAGACCTCGTGGACGCCCGCGCCGCAATCCTCGATCCAGTCCTTGCCGGTGAGCCCCGCGTCGAGGATGCCCTGCTGGACGTACATCGGGATCTCCTGCGGGCGCAGGAGGACGGGCTCGATCGTGTCGTCGTCGATGACGGGTTGGTAGGAGCGGGCGGAGACCTTGATCGAGTAGCCCGCGCGCCCGAAGAGGGCAAACGTGGGCTCCTGGAGGCTGCCCTTGGGCAGGCCCAGCTTAAGCTTCATAAGGGTGGAGTGTACTGGGAAGCGCTCCCCCTCTCCAAGGGGCTCGTCTTAGGGTTCGTTTCACGACGTCGGGCAGGGCGGCCGCAGGATCTCAATTTGGGTTCTCGCAAAGGCGCAAAGAATGGTTGTGAAGCGGTCTCGAATTCACCGCCCGCCCGTCAGTGAGTCCAAGAAGCCGTACCGCGCGGTGCGGGTCTCCGGTTCGGCCATGGGCGACGGGCCAAGATGCATCACCGAGCCCTGCTGGAGGGGAGGCCAAGCGGGTAGGCCAACCCCGTTCGGATTGCCCATCTTGATGAAATTCTCGAAGTAGGCCTGGATCGCGGTCGAGGTTTTGCGATCGTCGTCGGTCCAGGCGTAGTGCGTATTCAGGTCGAGGTTGCCCAGGGCGTACTCGATCTCCGCGGAGTGGGCCGCCGTTTCGCCCGGCCGTGGCTGCGTGTAGAAGTAGCGAAACACCCACGCCCGCCCCGTCTTCGCGTGAAGGTCGGTCCACTTCCAAGTGCCGAAGCCGATAAACCGGTCGCTTGCGAGGTCGGTCGCGGCCCGCAGCGCCGCGGCGTCCGACGCCGCTGGATAGGCGCGGCGCGCCTCGTCGCCGTGGCCCGGATAGAGGCGGTCCAGCGCCTTCCCGAAGTTCTCCGCCGTCGCGGGATCGCGGCCGAGCACCCCGCCCGCGCCCGACTCGGCGGCGTTCCAACCGGCGAGGAGAGGCACGTGGGCCTGCTTGCCCGTCTGGTAGATCTCGAGCGGAGAGGTCGGAAAAAAGTAACCGTCGACATCGACGCCGAAGCGGCCGTTCTTTGCCGCATCGAGTAGAGCCGCCGCCGGCATCGCTCTCAAGGCGGCGAGCGTCGGTGCGCCGATGGTGCTTCCGAAGGCCGCGCCGTTTCGCTCCGCGTCCGCAAGCGGCGCCGTGCGGCCCGGCAGGAGGGACCCACTCTCGCCGATCGCTCCCGCGATCAGCCCGCGGGCGAGAGGCGAGGCCATCTGCGCACTCACCGAGTAGGAGCCCGCCGACTCGCCCGCGATCGTGATGTGCTTTGGGTCGCCCCCGAACGCGGCGGCGTTACGCCGCACCCATCGGATCGCCGCCGCCTGGTCCAAAAGGCCGTAGTTCCCGGAGGCCTGGTGCGGCGATTCCTTCGTGAGTTCGGGATGCGCAAGGAAGCCGAACACGCCCAAGCGGTAGTTCACCGTGATCGCGACGATGCCGCGCCGGGCCATGCTCGCGCCGTCGTACCGCTTCTCGTCCGCCGCCCCGGCCTGGAAGCCCCCGCCGTAGGAGTAGGCGAGCACCGGCAACTTCTTGCCCGTCGGCGGCGCCCAGACGTTGAGGGTGAGGCAGTCCTCGCTCACGTCCGGCGATCGGAACATCATGTCGCCGTAAAGCGGAAGCTGCATGGGGCGCGAGCCGAAGTGGTCCGCCATCTTGACTCCTTTCCAGGGCTGGGCGGGCTGGGGCTCGCGCCATCGCAGGTCGCCCACGGGCGGCGCGGCGAACGGCACGCCCTTGAAAGAGCGGACGTCGCCCTCGACCGTGCCTTCCAGGGCGCCCTCCGCGACCCTCACCCGCGGCCCCTCGGCCATCATCGACGCCATCGTCAGCAGGAACATCCCCTCGATTTTGCCACGCCGTCGGCGCGCGAGTACTCTGCGGGCGTGCTGTTCTTGACCCCGATGCTCGCCACGCGGCCCGTTTCGCCGGCCGACCGGGTGAATCCCTTCATCGGCGCGACCGCCGGGAAGAGTGGCGACTTGGGCAAGACCTTCCCCGGCGCCGCCACTCCCTTCGGCATGGTGCAGCTCTCGCCCGACACGATCACCGGCGACGACAACGGCTCGGGCTACGACTCCCTTCACCACAGCATCGAGGGGTTCAGCTTCACCCACATGAGCGGGGTGGGATGGTATGGCGATCTCGGCAATCTGCTCGTGATGCCCACAACCGGGCCGCTCGTCACCAACTCCGGCCGCGAGGCGGAGGGAATCGACGGCTATCGTTCCTCGTTCCGCCACGAGACGGAGGTCGCGAAGCCGGGCTACTACGCGGTCACGCTTGACAAATCCGGCGTTCGCGCGGAGGCCGCCGCCGCCCGGCGGGCGGGTATTTTGCGTTTCGCCTTCCCCGAGGGCAAGGCGGGGCGAATTCAGATCGATCTGGCGCGCCGGGTCGGGGGCACCTCGACGGAGCAGAGCGTAGAGGTCGTCGACGAGCAAACGATTCGCGGTTGGATGCGCTGCACCCCCGAGGGCGGCGGCTGGGGCGATGGCGACGGCAAGCCGAACTACACCGTCTACTTCGTCGGCCGCTTTTCCAAGCCGTTGCGCGACTACGGGATCTGGTCCGCAGAGCCTCCCGCCGGGCAGCCGACGAAGCGAGAATGGGCCGAGAGCCGGGCGTTCCAAGACTGGGCGCGGGCGGCGGCGCGCCA
>CAXUKB010000066.1:10241-16735 GCA_964251345.1 uncultured Fimbriimonas sp.
CAGCAGCGCCCCGAGCATGCTGGCCAATGCAGGCACGCGCGGGCGGCGGCGCGCCACCCGATGGCGCGCTCGATGCGGGGACGGCATCTGGGCTTTTGGGCGGAGTTTCCGGCGGGCGGGGCGCCGCTCCTGTTCAAATCGGGAATCTCGTTCTCCAGCCTGAAAGGCGCGGAGGCGAACCTCGCCGCCGACATTCCGGACTGGAACTTCGAAGGCGTCCGTCGTCGCGCGACGGACGCCTGGAACGGCGCGCTGGGCAAGGCGACCGTCGAGGGCGGCACGCCAGACCAACGGGCTATTTTCGAGACCGCGCTCTATCACACGATGATCGATCCGCGGGACGCGACCGACGTGACGGGCGAGCACCCCAGCGGCGACGGGCGGACGAAGGTCGATCGAAACTTCACCTACCGGACGATCTTCTCCGGCTGGGACGTGTTTCGTAGCGAGGACCCGCTGCTCACCCTGATCGCCCCCCGGGTCGTAAGTGATCAGATCAATGCGCTCGTGCAGCTCGCGGACCTCAGCGGCAAGGGCTATCTCGAGCGGTGGGAGTTCCTCAACGCCTACTCGGGATGCATGGTCGGCAACCCGGCGATCCCAGTGATCACGGATGCCTACCGGAAAGGGATCCGGGACTTTCCGGTGGCGCACGCCTACGATCTGGCCGTCGCGACCGACCGGCGGTTCGGTAATCCCGAGGCGGGCTACGTGCCCGGCGATCTCTCCCAGACCCTGGAGTACGACTTCGACGACTGGTGCACGGGCCAACTGGCGGGTTGGCTTGGCCATGAGGACGACGCTAAACGGTACGTCGCGCGGGCACAGTCCCACCGAAAGATCTTCGATCCGTCGGTCGGTTGGTTCCGCGCCCGGAAAGCGGACGGCACTTGGGAACCGTGGCCGGCCAAAGGGGCGACCGAGTGGGTCTGGTGCGTCGAGTCGAATCCGCTTCAGCAGGGCTGGTTCGTGCCGCACGATCCCGACGGCCTCGCCACGCTGCTCGGCGGGAAGGCGAAGGCGGCGGCGCAACTCGAAGCGTTCTTCGAGGCGACCCCGAAGGGCATGGGCTGGAACGACCACTACAACCACTCGAACGAGCCGGTCCACTTCGTGCCTTTTCTGTTCAACGTCTGGGGCAAGCCGTGGCTCACCCAAAAATGGGCGCACACGGTTCTCACCCAGGCCTACCGCAACGACGTCGAAGGGCTGGTCGGCAACGACGACGTCGGCCAGATGTCGGCTTGGTACGTTCTCGCCGCGATGGGGCTTCACCCCTCTTGCCCCGGCGATGGGCGTTATGAGCTCTGCGGCCCCCTGTTCGACAGGGTGACCCTCCGGCTCGATCCGCGCTACGCCAAAGGGCGAACGTTTACGATTCGGGCCAAGCGCTCCTCGCCCGGCGACTTTTACGTCCAGAGCGCGAAGCTGAATGGGAAGGCTTTCACGCGCTCTTGGATCGGCCACGACGAGATCGCTCGGGGCGGCGAGATGGAGTTCGTGATGGGTCCAAAGCCGAACGAGGCCTGGGGCACTCGATAAGCTGCCCTTTACGGCAATGCTTTACGGCTTCGCAGGGGCCGAGTGTCCTTTAAACGGCGCTCGGCGTTCTGCACCCGATCGTAGCGGCTCTTTACGGAGAACAGAGGGCCCGTCCGTTCGCGAAACGACGAACAACGCGAGGGCGATCGCCGCGAGATCCTCTAAGACCGCGAAGGGAAAGCCCGCGAGGCGGAGTGCCCGGGGGACCTTCATCCGGTAGGCGTAACCGCCGAGCGTCCCGGCGACCGCCCCCAACACGCCCGCCAGCACCCCAAGGGGAGCGCCCACCCCGTGTCCGACGAAGATCGCCGCCCCGCACAGGCCGCCGACCACGAGGCGCGTAATAAACCCCGGCGGCGAGGTGCGGGCCGGTGCGTTCGGAAGCTTGTCCCCCACGTACTCGCCGATTGCGGCAAGGGTGAGGATCGCCGTGGCGACAGGGTGGGCAAGGAACGCCAGCCCCGTGCCGCCCAACGGGAGCCATCCCATCCGCGCGGCCCAACTCACCGCCGCCGGGGCGGTCATCGACCGCAGGCCCGCCGCAAAGCCGATGGAGAGGGCGAGCAGCAGGGTCACGTTGGGTCTACGCGTTCTCAGCCCGTTAGGGCGGCGTGCCGCTCCAAGAGTGCGCGCTCGAGTCGCTCCGTCAGAAGCGAATCGAAGCCGATTTGGGCCAACCGGCCGAGCCAAGGACGCGCTTTGGCGAGCATCTCATCGAGGCGACGCAGGACGGGTGCTTCACGAATGCCGAAAGTCTCGGCCAGTGCGACGAAATCGGCGCGGGTCAGTTCCTCATCTTTGTCGTTGAGGGTGAGCGCGAACGTCTGGTCACCATAGACGAGGGTGCAGAGCATGTCGTAGACCGGGCTCAAGCCCCAAAGGTCCCCCGACACTTCGAGCACGCTCACGTTCTTCGCGTGTTGGTCGTGATTGCCAACGAGGTAGCCAAAGGCGAATTGAAGAATGAGCGCGGTTCCCGCTTGGGGCCATGAAGCGACCACCCGCCGGACGGCCGCCCCAATCTCCTCGACCGTCACCGAGTACTTATCGAGCGGATAGAGGTCGAGCAACTGGAGCGCGTCCTCCTGATGCAACTGCCTAGTCGGACGTCGTCCGATCCGATCGAAGCGATGGACGAGGAGCGCGGAGGCCCCCGTCGAATCTTCGATCCGTTCGACGCGGGCCGTCGGCAGACCGCAACCGGCGGCCATCGCCATGAAAAACGCCTCGTTCTCGACGGCTCGCGGAAAGCGATCGTCGATGGTGATCTTGAGGAACGCACCCGGACTCGCCCGAACGCCGTACGGCAAGGTGATTCGGTCGGCGGACATTTTCGGCTGGACGCCCGCGATCGCGTCGATCGGCAGCGGCAGTCCGGGATCTTCCAACATCTGCCGGTAGGCCTCGTCAAAGGGCACGCCCGCGCGCAACCTTAAGCGGCGGGGATCCTCGCCCTTCACCGTGACGTCTCCCACCGCGTCTTCCGCCAAAAGCCCGAGCAAGCCAACCAGGTCGCTCTCCGCAACCTTGGCCCGGCGGGAAAGATGGCGCAAGATCGTTCCCTCGGGCAGAAGATTGACGAAGAAGGTCGGCAGGCTCGGGATGTGATCCGTTTCGTAAGGCTCACGGCGAACCGGCAATTGAGCGGCGATCGGACTCCCACCCCACCCTTCATCATAGGCAAACCGTCCGCCGGTGCGGGTTTTCTCCAGTCGCCCGGCAAGCCGCTCTTTCGAGCGGACGCCGAACTCAGACGCCACGCGCTTCCTTAAGATCGAGAGCGAGGCCCACTACGTTGAGGATGCTCAGAAGCTTGTCCAGCCCTACCGTGGTACGGCCTGCCTCGACGTCGAGCACCAGCGTCCAGTGGCAGCCAGCAAACTCCGCGACCTCACGCTGAGTGAGGCCAAGCGACTTGCGCTTCACTTTGAGCGTCTCCGCAATCACCTTCGATAGGTTTCCGCTTGCCACAAGGCAAGTTTATCATGTACAGAACCTATACATACAATAAAAATTGCCTCAAACCAAGCTCCTGGGCGGTTGAATTACTCTGGTTCGTTTAATGTCGGAAATGGCGCGCGCCGGCGAAGACCATAGCGAGGCCAAGCGCGTCCGCCGTGGCGATCACGTCGGGGTCCTTCTTCGAGCCGCCGGGTTGGACGATGGCGGTGACGCCGCCCTGCGCGGCCGTCTCGACGCCGTCGGGGAAGGGGAAGAAAGCGTCGCTCGCGAGGGCCGCGCCCCGTGCGCCCTCGCCCGCCTGCCCAAGCGCGAGGCGCACGGACGAGACGCGGTTCATCTGGCCCGCACCGACGCCCAGCAGGCGGTCGGAGGTGCCGACTACGATCGCGTTCGACTTGACGTGGGGCACGATGCGCCACTGGAGCCGCATCGCCGCCATCTCCTCGTCCGTCGGCGCGCGCTTCGTGACCACCTGCCACTCCTTGCCGGGATCCTCGTCGGTGTCCTGCGCGAGCGCGCCGCCCCGAATGCCGCGTACCGTCACGCCGACCGTCGACGGCGGCAGTGCCGCCTCCAAGAGGCGAACCTCTTGGCGCCAGCCCTTGCCCGTCTTAAAGAGCTCCAGTGCGTCGGCGTCGATCGACGTCGCAACGATGACGTCGAGCTTGTTGCCCTTCTCGCACAGCGCCTCGGCGGTCTCGCGGGTTAGGGGACCGTTGAACGCGACGACGCCGCCGAAGGCGGAAATGGGGTCGGCGTCGCGCGCCCGGCGAAACGCCTCGGCGAACGAGGGCGCGACCGCCGCGCCGCAGGGATTGCCGTGCTTCGTGATCGCGCAGGCTACGTCGGGTAGGTCGGCGACGAGTTCCCACGCGCCGTCGGCGTCGTTCCAGTTGTTGTAGCCCATGTCCCAGCCCCACACCTGATGGGCGCGGGAAAGGCCGGGCTGGCCCAGCGGATCGTGGTACAGCGCGCCCGCCTGATGCGGGTTCTCCCCGTAGCGAAAGGCGGTCGCCCGCCGGTAGCCCATGGTCAGGGTTTCGCTGTAGGGCGACTCGCCCGCGCGGCCCGTCAGGTAGCGCGCGATCATCGAGTCGTAATAGGCGGTGTGGCGGAACGCCTTCGCCGCGAGCGAGAGCCGAAGGTCGCCGAGTCCGCCGTCCCCGAGCGCGGCGAGCACCTTCGGGTAGTCCTCAGGGTCGACGATCACCGCGACGTTCGCATGGTTCTTGGCCGCCGCGCGGATCATCGTCGGGCCGCCGATGTCGATCGACTCGATCGCCTGTTCCAGCGTGTGCTCGCCGGAGACCGTCTTCTCAAAGGCGTAGAGGTTGACCGCCACGATCGAGATGGGCCGCATTCCGGCCTCCTCCATCGCGGCGACGTGCTCGGGCAGGCGAAGGTCGGCGAGCAGTCCGCCGTGAACCATCGGGTGGAGCGTCTTCAGCCGCCCGTCCATCATCTCGGGGAAACCGGTGACCTCGGAGACGTCGGTCACCGGAAGCCCCGCCTCACGGAGCGCCTTCGCGGTGCCCCCGGTCGAAAGAAGCTCGTAGTCGAGCTCCACGAGCCTCTGGGCGAAGGGCACGACGCCGGTTTTGTCGGTGAGGGAGAGAAGGGCGCGCGGCTTCATAGGCTAAAAAGAGTTTGGCCGATCGGAGCCGATTTGGAGTGCGGAGCTAAGGCGGCGGGATTTTGTCGGGGAAGTTTGGATCGGTGGGAGGCGTGCCCGCGGTGGTCGCGCCCGCCGTCGTCGGCTCGATCGTGATCGGCGCCTTCTCGAAGAGAATCTTTACCGTCTCCGACCGCTTTCTTCCCTTCGCGTCGTAGGCGGTGAGGACGCAGGGCGTCTTCGTCGTGACGACGATGTCCTTGGTGCCGGTGGGATCGACCGGGATCGGCGCGTTCGTCCCCACGGTCAGCTCCACCCGCTCCGCGCCGGTCACCTGCCAGGAGAGGGTCGCCTTACCGCCCGATTCCTCTTTGGCCGTCGTCGGATCGGCGGCGAAGGCGAGGATTTGGGCGTCGCTCTCGTCGTACACGTCGACGGTCAGCGTCTTGCGCGCCGTTTTTCCGGCCGAGTTCGTGGCGACAAGCGCGTAGGTCTGCTCGCCCACCGTGTTCGGCGTGATCTCCAATTGCGTCCGATCGGTGACCTCGCCTGGGAGCGGCTCGATGACCACCTTTACCGCGTTCTCCACCTTCCACGTCGCCACGAACGACGTGCCGAGCTTCACCCTTTTCGAGTCCGGATAGAATTTGCCGATCGTCGCTTCCGGCACGACGGGGGCCTGGTCGATGGTGACGTGGGCGGTCTCCGGCTCGGACGTTCGCCCACCCTCGTCGGCAGTCGCGGTGAAGGTCGCAATGTCCTTGCTGGGGAGCGTGACGGTGAGCGGCGCGCTCGAAGGCGGACCGTCGTACACCACGTCCTCCTTGCCCGTCCCGTCCGCCATCATGATCTTCACGTGGTTGGCGTTGTGCGCCTCGTACGTAAGCTGGATCGAACTGCCTCCCAGGGCGTGCGGCGGATTGACGAACAGATGAACCTCGGGGGTCTTGGGACGCATCGTCCACCAGCCGCCGACGACGGCGGCGAGAATGACGGCCCCCACCAGGGTGGCCGGCGAGAGGAGGGATCGCTGCTCCAGTTGAGCTTGGGCGGTGGCGGTGACGCTGCGCTCGTTGAGGCTGCGCGCGAACGCGGAAAAGCCGATGAGCCGCCCGCTGGAGAGCAGCGGCTTCTGTTTCGGGTCCGCCACCATCTCGATCTCTTTGCCTTGGCCCGGCCCGAGCGCCACCTGATCCTGTTCGAACTCGTAGGCGCAACGGTCGTCCGGGTCCTGGGCCGAAAGCTGGAGGGTGTGCTCCGAGTTACCCAGGTTGACGAGGCTCAGGCGGAAGTCGTTGCGCCGGGTGGTCGGCGAGACCACGCCCTTCTTGGGCGAGATCTCCATCGTGATGTGGTGAAACGGCGGCAGCTTGAGCAA
>CAXUKB010000067.1:0-4029 GCA_964251345.1 uncultured Fimbriimonas sp.
CTTTAAGGGAGGCCTTGGTCTGCGGCTCGGAAAAGGTGTACCCATGACCCTCTCTAACCCTCTTCCCAACTCCGACAGCGTCGACACGTTCTCGAAAGACCTCGGAGACGCTTGCTTCGTGCTGGGCTTCGTCTCCATCGCCGCGAGCATCGCCGTCTGGGCCAAGGCCAAGCAAGAGGACTCCGGTCACGGCGAGCGCTTCGGCATCTTCGTCGGCCTTTGGGCCCCGACCTTCTTCATCCTCTCGGATCGGCTCTCGCGCAAAAAGGGCTGACCGACGATCGCGGTGCCGAAGCGGTTGAATCAAGCTTGCTTTGGCACGCAGGTATCGCAGTCTCGCGCGAAAGAAATCAATTAACCATTGCGAACCGACTTCATGCCCAGCGGATCGACATAGTCGACGTAACGTCCTTCAAGGAGAGGGCGAGAGCGATTGGGACGTTCTCGTCGAGAAAGATCCGCACCTATGCCGCCTTGGCAAGAAGGGCCCCGAGGCCCTTCACCGGAAGTTCGAGCACGCCTTGCGCTTGTTCGACGGGGACGTTGTAATCCTCTGAAAACTCGCTTAACGTCTGTCCCGCTTGGACGTAATCGATCATATGTTGCACGGGAATGCGGGTGCCGTAAAAGCAGACGGCTCCGCTGACGCGCTCGTCGTCCTGCCAGATAAGAGGCCGGTGCTCAAGCGTTTTTGACGGCGTGTCAATACCACGCCGACATGGCGTCGAACCGCGGTTTGTGTTCGAATCGTTGGGGGAAATTAGAGAGTCGTAGCTCTCTCGATTGCCCAAACAAGCAACTCAAAAACTCAGGAGCTGTCTATTTGCCGCCAGAAAGTTGACCGATTAGGTAGTACCCGCTCGAAAAGGCCGCGGACACTGAGAACAAGTCGAAGAACGGCGATCTTGAGTCGACACAGGCCACGACGGGTAGACGTAGTACACCTACCGACCTTCGAATGCCTAAGAAGCGCGCCCTTCCTCAGACGATCCTCGATAAGCTCGCCCTGCTGCCGCCGGAGCCGGGGGTGTATCTGCACAAGGACGAGGCGGGGAACGTGTTGTACGTGGGGAAGGCGATCAACCTGCGAAACCGGGTGCGGAGCTACTTCCAGGAGTCGGCGAAGCACGGGCCACGGATCGCGCGGCTGGTTTCCAAGGCA
Organism: uncultured Fimbriimonas sp.; assembly: GCA_964251345.1. Taxonomy (GTDB): domain Bacteria; phylum Armatimonadota; class Fimbriimonadia; order Fimbriimonadales; family Fimbriimonadaceae; genus Fimbriimonas. The sequence goes on from CAXUKB010000067.1 coordinate 1,163, forward strand.
AGCGATTTGGAATGGATCGTGGTGGGAACGGAAGTGGAGGCGCTCGTCCTCGAGTGCAACCTCATCAAGCGGTACCGGCCGCCCTACAACGTCCGGATGCGGGACGATAAGTCCTACCCTTACATCACCATCACCGACGAAGAGTTTCCACGGGTGATGTTCACGCGACGGGTGCGCAAGGACAAGGCGAAATACTTTGGGCCTTACACGAGCGCGTTCGCGGTTCGCGACACCTTAGGGTTGCTGCACAAGATCTTCCCCCTGATTCCGTGCGGAAAATCTTGGAGCGGCGCGCCCGTGCAGCGACCCTGCCTCTACTATCACTTGGGGCGGTGCCTGGGACCGTGCGCGGGCCTTGCCGACCGTGCGGAGTACCAAGGGGTGCTGAACAAAGTGGGAGCCTTCCTCGACGGGAAGGAAGACACGATCGCCGCCGATCTTCAGCGCGATATGGAGGAGGCCGCCGAGAACCTCGACTTCGAAAAGGCGGCGAAGATCCGGGACCAGGTCAAGGCGATAGAGCAGGTCATGCAGCGCCAACAGGCGGTGACGGACAAGGGCGGCGACCAGGACGTAATCGCGGTGGTCAAGGACGAGCGGGGGGCGGCGATCCAGATGCTGTACATCCGCGGGGGCAAGCTCATGGGGCAGCGCCAGTACATGCTCGATGGCGCGGCCGACGCGGCGCCCGGCGAGGCGGTGCAGGAGTTCGTGAAGCAGTACTACTCCGATGCGCCGGAGGTACCGCGCGAGATCCTGCTGCCGGTGGAGATCGAGGAGCGGATGGTGGTCCAGCAGTGGCTTCGTGGACGCAAGGGCTCCGCGGTGACGGTCGAGGTGCCCCAGACGGGCGACAAGGCGCGACTCGTCGACCTCGCGGCGGCGAACGCGGAGCAGGCGCTGAACGCCTTCGCCCAAGAGCTTCAGAAGAAAGAAGAGTGGGCGGAGGAAGCGATGGGGATGCTCCAAGAGGCCCTCGGGCTGCCGACGCCGCCGTTCCGGGTCGAGGGATACGACATCTCGAATATTCAGGGCACCGCGCCCGTAGGCTCGATGGTGGTGACCGAAGGCGGCGAGGCGGCGAAGGACGAGTACCGCCGCTTCGCGATCAAGTGGCACGACGAAACCCCCAACGACTTCGCGATGATGAACGAGGTGCTCATGCGGCGCCTCAAGCGGTACATCGAGGGAGACGAGAAGTTCGCGAAGCTGCCCGACCTCATCATGATCGACGGAGGCAAGGGGCAACTGGCGTCGGCGCTCAAAGCGCGCGACGACCTCGGATTGCACGTGCCGATGATCGGCCTCGCAAAACGGCACGAACTCATCTACGTGCCGGTGGAAGCGGACGAGGTCTTCTCGGGAATCGGACTTTCGGAGACGGAGGAGAAGATTCAGCGCCGGGCGAAGGTCTACACCTACCGCGAGGTCGAGTTGCCCCTGAACTCGCCGGGACTCATGCTGCTGCGAAAGCTGCGCGACGAGGCACATCGCTTCGCCCTGACCTACCATCGCAAGATCCGCGACAAGCGGATGAATGGCTCCGCCTTGGAGGAGATTCCGGGCGTGGGCCCGCGACGGCGACGACTTTTGCTGCGGACCTTCGGCTCGATCGAGGGTATCCGTCGCGCGTCCGTGGACGAACTCGCGGCGGTACCAACGATGACCAAGGCGCTTGCGGGAAAGATCCGCGACTACCTTGCCGAAGGGACTTGAACCCCTAAAAGGGTATTCGACGATTCACGAGGGGATGTGAGCGTACTTCGGTCACGGTACCTAAGTCACTCCTTTTTGTCCGAAAACACATTGCGGGCAAAATGGGTCTACACTGCCCGAGGTTACACGTGGCCCCGGTAAAAACGCCCTAAGGATTACCGGCCTCGCTAACCGAAATTAAGGAGGCTTATGGACCCGACCACGACCGAAGCGCGCATCCAAGAACTACAAGGGATCAGGAAGCAGATCAACCTCTGGCGCGGGGGTACCGCGGCCGTCGTCCTCGTCACGCTCGTCGTGTGCCTGGGCCTGCTCTACTCGGACGCCAAGGCGCTCGCGACCCAAGGGCCGAGCCAGCAGATGTTCGTCGATAAGCTTCAGGCGGGTCTGAACGAGCGAGTCGTTCCCCAACTGAAGGAGGCGGCGAGCCGAAGCCTCACCGACATGCAGCCCGTGGTACAGCGCGAGTTCGTCGCCCTGAACAAGCGGGTGCCGGACGTGACGAAGGCGACGTTGGATCAGATGAACCAACTTCAGACGTCGCTCCCGAAGATCACCTCCGCCGCGCTCACCGAGACGTTCGACAAGGCGCTCCGCGGTCGCGACGCGGAGATTCGCAAGATGTACCCGAGCGTGACGGAAGACCAAGTCAAGACCATGTTCGACAACCTTTCGAAGGTCAGCTCCGAGCATGGCCAAGCGATGGCACAGGCGCTGCTTTCCTCGCACATTGCCGAGATCAACGACATCCAAACGAACCTGCACACGATCGCCAAGACGGAGCCCGCCACGGGCAACGACGCCGACGATTGGCAACTCGGTCTGGCCGTGTTCGACGTCGTCCGCGACGACGTCAAGGGCTTGACCCTGCCGAAGGGGCAAGCCGCCTCGATGATCGCGGAGGCCGCGGGCCGCGTTTCCGACACCGCCAAGCAGGTCTCGCAGACCGCCGACGACGTTGCCAAGAAGGCGAAGGACGAGGGTAAAAAGTGAGCGACATTCCCGTGAACCCCATGGAGCCGAACGGCCCGCTTCCCCCCACCTCCGGCGAGGGCGTCGCCGAGCGGTTCGTCGACCATGAACTGGTCGAGAGCCGCACGTCGCTAGCCCGCACGCGCATCCTCTGCGTCGTGCTCGCCGTGTTCACCATC
>CAXUKB010000067.1:4039-11726 GCA_964251345.1 uncultured Fimbriimonas sp.
AGCTACGTGGGCTACCTCACGGCCGGATTTCGGGCAAGCCTGGAGCCCAACGGCGCGGCGGAGATCGCGACCGGTCTCGCCTCGCAGCGTGTCGACGACCTCGAACCGAAGTTCACGGAGTACATCCACGAGCAGGTTCCGATGATGATCCGTAAGGCGCCGGACGAAGTCATCTCCCGCCTTCCCGAATACCGGAAGGAACTGGAGGCTCGCGTCGACAAGACGGTCCGCGGACAGGCCGAGCAGGGCGCGACGCAGCTCAACAAGCAGCTCGACGACTTCCTCACCACCCACAAGGACGAAGTCGGTCAGCTGCTCATCAACGGGCAGGACCCCGCGAAGGCGGAGGCGCTCGGCGACGAGTTGGACAAGAGCCTGACCGATTTCATGACGACTCAGAAAATCGGGGACACGACGATCCAGGAGAAGCTCGACAGCACGCTCGTGACGTTGAAGCAGGTTTCCGCGCGGACCGCCAAGCTCGCCGGAAACAAGGGCCTGACATCGTCCGAGAAGCAGGCGCGGCATGCCGTCGCCATGCTGATGCGGCGCATCGAAGCGGCCCAAACTGCGGAGCCGGACGCGATCAAGTCGATCGACGTGGACGCGATCAAGGACAAAGCGAACCAAGCGGTCGAAGGGATCAAGTCGACGGTTCAGAGCAACATGCCGTCGACGCCCGCCGAGGCCGGCGATGCGGCGACGCCCGCGGCTCCGTCGAAGACGGGAACGTCCGGCGCTCCGACAAAGACTGCGGCGCCGACCGCGAAGCCGATGTCGGCCGCGCCGAAGTCGACCGCGGTCGCGAAGCCCACGAAGGCCTAGCGGCTTCCGCACGATCCGAGACGCCCTTCCTGCTCAAGGTGAGAGGAAGGGCGTTCTCCTTTTAGACGAGTTCGAGGGCCTGGGCGGCGTGGTCGTGGACGAGACGCTTACCCGCGTGGAAGTCGGGAGGGAGCCCGTTGTCGTCGATCGTCGCCTCCGGCTCGAACTGGGTGTACGGCATCGGAAGTTCGACGACGCGCTGCCCATGGTAGCGGCGCGCGAACGTTTCGTCGCCCTTCGCCTGCCAACTGGGCGCGTCTTCCGGGTTCATGTAGAACACGGGCTCGAATCCTTCCCAGCCCGTCGCCTCGTAGCGCTCGATCCAGATTGCGACGAGCACGCCCCCCTTGAGTTCTTCGACAAGGCGGTAGAACGGCGAGAGAAGCCAAACGACGCACCAGGCGAGTTGGTCGGGATCGTCGTAATGGGTGTGCCACCGCCCGGCGGCGATCATCGCGTCGTCGCCCTGATCGTAGATCGTCACAGGGAAGGTGTCCGCTCCCGTAGGAATGAACTCGATCGACGTACCGCGGTCGTTGATCTGAAGCGGAGCGTCGGGAAAGTGGGCGAACAGTCGCCGGGCGGCCTCAAGGCCCAGGCTTCCGATCGTGTCGGGCATAGGCCTATTATGGGTCACCCCTCGGGTCCAGTAGCAGGCTAGGGCAGCGCAGGTGCATCGCCGTCGATTCTCCTTGTCGCGGTACCGTACAGTCATGAGACTGAGCGTCAATTCGGAGATCGGGCTGTCCTTCAGGAATGCCGCCAAGGCGGTCGTTCTGTGCGAAAACGGATGCCCCGTCTCCCACTACATCAGGTTCGCGGGCGAGCTGGCGGAGATCGCCTTGGAGTGGCCCCCGTTCCCGATGCCGACCTCTCGGCAAGCCCTCTCCCTGCTGATCGCACACGCGGTCACGAACCAGACCATCCAGCAAAGGGTCGGTGAGACACCCCAGCTTGCGTCCTTCGTTCAGAGGGACGCTCGCTTCTACGGGGCCGTCGTGGAGTTCCTGCACAGGACGCACACCCCCGCGAAGGATCCCATGCGGGGAAGCGTACCGATGCCCTACTCAGTTTTTGAAGGCTCTTGCAGACTCATTGTGGGAGAGGAGGTCGAATCCCTTCGACAAAGCGAGTGCTTCACTCTGGCGAACACCTACGTCGCGGATCGGCTCAACCAAGTTGGCCAGCTTAGAAGGCGTGAGCTGGAGCAACTCGTGGGAGAAAGTTTGGCAGCGCTGGAAGGCCGAGGTTACACCAGGCCTACCCTCACGCGCCTCGATGCTTTCGATAAGCTATGGAAGAGGTGTGTTCCTGCTATTTAAGGTCAAGGATTGCAGATGCCGATCAGTTCGCTTGTGAGCCGCGAGGCCTCCTCGATCGAAATGGTGGCGGAGGCGACGATGTGCTCGAGAACCACCTCCACCCTTACTCCACACGGGCCCTCGGCAGGCCAGGTCTTGCTCACCCGCACGCGCGGCACGTCGCTACGATCGTCCCAGTCGAAGAGTCCCATGCGCGCTTTGTACAGCGCTACTTGAGAGTGGGATCCTCGGTGACGCGGTAGATGATCGTCGTGTCGCCCGCCTTGCCCGTCATGCTGCTTTCGGGAGCATTCTTAGGGTCGACCTGCTCGATCTTCTTGACGTTCATCCACTGGTCGCAGTCCACCACCACGGTCGCGCCGTTGCGGAAGATCTCGCCGATTTCGGAGGCGAAGGGGGTTTCCATCTTTAGATTTTATCCGCATGGAGGAGTCGACTGCGCCACCGCCGTCTTCCCCTCGGCACATATCGTTCTGTATGCGCAGAAACCGCACTTCCTCGGCTCGGGCGCGGCGGGGAACGCCTCGCGATCGGCCTCGTACTTTACCACCGCGCCGTTCTTGTCCGCGATGGGGCTCGTGCCCGCCCGCTCCATCGCGTCGTGCGCCTCAATGGTGTCCACCACGGACTTCACGTCGCGCTCGTCCAGCGCCGTCGGCTCCCAAGCGTCGTCCTCCTGGAGCCAGTAGGCGAGCAGGCGCACCCTGTCGATTCGCCAGCCGTTCGCCATGGCCCAGAGGCCGTACACCGCGAGCTGTCGCCGCGCGGCGTGCTCCCCCCGAGGGGTGCGGGCTCCCGTCTTCCAGTCCACGATCACGAAGTCGTCGCCCCACCTGAGCGCGAGGTCGTGGTTGGCGTACACCCGCAGCCCCGCCGCGCCCGAGAAGCCCAGGTCCGCCGTCGCGACGAACGAGGGGACGTCGTCCGAGTCGGTGGTGATGCCCTCCCAGCGGTCGAAGTTCGTAGTGCGCAGGAAGGCTAGGGCCGTGGACGACTCGAACGCCGCGAGCGAGCACACCACCGTGTCCCTCCCCTTGCGCTCCGCCTCGGGATCCTCCGCGCCGTACACGTGGTGGGAGAGCGCCGTGCCCCCGTCGGGCGGGCGCCTGCCCGAGCGGACGATCCCCGCGATGCGCCTGCTCTCCGCGAGGGCCGCGTCGTACTCGCGCAGGCCATCCAGGTGCAACCCGCGGGGGTAGGTGCCCTTGCGGACGAACTGTCGCAGCCCGAGCGTCATCTGGCGGTGGACGATCGTGCCCGCGAGGCTCTGGGGCGAGGCCAGCCGCCGCAGGAAGCGGGCTTGGTCCTGCTCCTCGTCGTTCCACGGATAGTACGCGAAGTACAGCGCACGGGGGCACTCGTCGGCGAGTCTGCCGCGCGAGTGGCTCCACGAGCGGTGGCGGGCGCTACCCAAGGCCCTCGCCTCCGTAGCCCAGGTGGGCGGCGAGGCTGAGCGCGGCGCCGAGGCCCTTCCACGCGTCGTTCGGCCTCCTTGTGGGAACGTCGGGCGCCGTCCGCCCGCTCGACTTCCAGTAAGGTACGCACTGGCTCTGGGTGGCGCGAGCGGCGAGCGTCTGGAAGATGCCCAGCGGCGTCTTCGTGTTGCGGCGGTTGTAGCGGAAGCAGAACTCGTCGAGGAAGCGCTGGAGGTGGCGCGCGTCGAACGAGCCCTGGAAGGCGCTCAGCACGACCCTTTCCACGAGGTCGAACACCCTGGCGACTCGCCGCAGGTGGATCTCGGCCTTCACGCGCCCGTCCTCCAGCCTGAGCATGTTGCTGCCCTTGCTCCCGCCCTTGCCGTTCGTCATGGTGCGGGAGTCGTGGCGGTAGCCCATGTCCGCCAGCGGCCCGTACCCCTGGGCGGCGTCGGTCACCACCAGGCTGCCCTCCTCCACCGAGTCCCTGACGAAGCCGCACAGCTCCGCGACGCTCCTCTTGTTCTCGGGAAGCACGCGGAGCCGCGTGCGCCCGCTTTTCGCGCCGCGCTTCTCCACGGCGCACACCACCCAGGTCTTGCCGACGTACGGCCCCTTGCCGCCCTTCTCGAGGCCGCCGAAAGGCGCCTCATCCACCTCCACCTCGCCGCTCAGCCTCTCGCTCTCCTCGGTGGGTGCCATCACGCGGCGCAGTTCGCGCAGCCAGCGCATCGCCGTCTCGTACGAGCCGAACCCCAGCAGGCGCTGGAGGCGCAGGGCGGAGATCGCCTGCTTGTTCACGCTCATGTGGAGCATGGCCATGAGCCACGCCCTGATGGGCTTGCGCGAGCCGTGGAGCACGGTGCCCACGCGTGGGGAGGTCTCCTTGCCGCACCCCTTGGCGGCGCACACCCACTCCTCGCGGTTCCGCCTGCGCCAGCCGCCCTTGTGGCCGCACCTGGGGCACACGAAGCCGTCGGGCCACCGTAACCGCGTCCAGTACTCGCGGCACTTCTCCTCGTCGGAGAAGCGCTCGTGGAACTCCAGCTCGTTCCTCGGGAAGTCTTCCAGTCCTGCCATCGCCATGTCCAGTGATCGCGCGCCGAGGCGCGATCTGCGTGGCGATCTTCGAGAATCTTTCGAGCAGAACGCCAGACGCGCGTCTACTATACACCTAAAAGACCTCGTATGCGTACTGTATGCGTACTAAGGGTTTTTCGTCTTTCCCCGCGGCGGCCTGTTCTCGGGCACTCTGGTGTTGCCCGTGGGGTTCTGCGCCTGATCGCTCACGCCGAACGGGAACAGCTCGGGCACGGACGTTTCCAGGACCTTCGCGAGCGCCTGGGCCGATCGAGCTTGGGGGCGCACCTCGCCCCGCTCTAGGCGCTCCAGGCTGCGGGCGCTCACCGAGCCGTACAGCACGGGGTCCTCGGCCGCCGCCCGCTCGGTGAGCGCCGCGAGCTGTACGCGGCTGAACGACTTGTCGTACCGCCGTGCACGAAGCTCGTTCGGGTGGGGAGCGCCTTCAGCCACCCTCCCATGGTGCCGCGCCTGCCGAGGTCGAATCCGCCCGTCAGGGGTCTACCTGCGCCAAGGCGGCTTGCTAGGTACCGTAGGCGCCGCGCTCACCGCTTGACGAAGCGCAGCGTGTGGCCGTCGACATCCATCTCGATCGCCTGGCCGTTCTGGACGAGCCTCGCGAGAGTCACCTCCATCGTGGCCCCGTGGCGCGCTCCGCCCGCGAAGGACGGGATGTCGTCCACGAAGCGGATCGTGTCGCCGACGCGCTCCACGTGGTCGGTCTCGGCATCCCCGTTCGAGGGTGCCAGGGTGGCTTTGTCGCCCTCGATCACGATCGTGGCCGTCCCCGAGTACTCGGAGCGCTCCTCCAGCGCGTAGGCGCCGTCGAGCCCGATTGTGAGCGTGCGGGCCTTGTGCCAGAGATCGGACGCCATGTGGCCGTGCGCCCTCGAGTCGGCCCTAAGGACGTACATGATCCCGTAGGCGGGCACGAGCAGCGCGAAGGCCAGGACCTTGGTGGCCCAGTGGTGCTTCCATCCGCCTTGATGCGGGGGCGGGGTGACGAAAGCGGACGGTGCGGGAGCGGCGGCATCGGAAGCCGCCTGGGCGGGGATCGCCGCCGCGGACGAGTGTCCCCCCGCGCACCTGGCGCACACGAGCCCCGAGTCGATGGGGCTACCGCACTCGACGCATCGGAGCGCGCGGGGCCGTGAGGCGGCACGAGGGGAGAGCGGCTCCGCCACGGGGGTGGACGGTCTAGTGCCGTATCGCGTGCCGCACGAGGTGCAGAAAGGCTTGTCTCCCGTCCTCTCGGCCCCGCACCCCGTGCAGTAGGCGCTCGGCTTCACGAGGCCCCTCCGTCCACCTGCGTGCCGTCCGACCTCTCCGCCACCGTCTTCACCAGCGTCCCGCCGTAGTAAATCCGCCACGTTACCGTCTCGCCTTTGCCGCGAGCGGCGACGTTGAACTTGGCGCCAGGATCGCGAAGGCGACTGTCGACGGTTCGAAGACCATCGAGATCCTCGAACCTGATCCGCACCTGTGTGGGCTTACTCAGGCTGGACAGGTCGAGATGGAGGGTGTACAAGTAGGAGTGGATCTCGGGGGCGGGCGTCGTCTTTGAGGCGCGCTCGGGAGGGCTCGGGAGACCGCCTGCGGCCGTGCGGTGAGTGGCGAAGGCACCGATGCCCACCGCGCACAGGGCCGCCAGCGCGGCTGCCAGCGGCACGTACCGCAGCCCTCTTCGAGGCGCCGCGTCATCCACGTGGGTGGCTGTGGGTGGAGTGGTGGCGCTCGCCACACCTGCGTCAGTTCCCGTCACTGCCCCGCCGCACCCCCCGCAGAACAGATCCTCGCTCCCGAGCCTCGCCCCACACTCGGGGCAGAACCTCGGCCGTCCTACCGTACGATCCCCCACCGCGTCCACGTCGGCCAGCTTATCACGGTTTCACCCTATGATGGGGTGCCACTTCCGATCCAGCTTCGAGGCGTGGCGCAGCACTCCGTCAGGTCGGTCGGCACGCGGGAGTACGACGCGCTGAGGGACGTCCTGCGGGAGACACGGGAATCGGCGGGCGTGAGCCAGGAGGAGCTGTCCCGCCGCTTGGGGCGCCCGATCACCTACGTCGGCAAGGTGGAACTCGGCTCGCGCCGCCTAGACGTCGTCGAGTTCATGGAGATCGCCGACGGCCTCGGGGTGGACGCGGTGGCGCTCCTCGCCGAGGTGAAGGCGAAACTGCGGGCTTGAGGCCGATCCGCCTGAGAGATGCTGGGCGACGTCGCCTAGTCGTCGAGCGGGTCGTCCGCGTACTGCGCGAACGACCCGATGTATCGAGCCTTCCCCGCCGCCGCCTCGGCGAGCCCGCGTTCGAGGGAGGCCATCGCTTCGGGGTTCTCGTAGAGCCAGCGCTCGCGCTCGGGCACTTCGATCGACTCCGTCAAGACGTGTGTGGCGTCATCGTGACGCCCGAGATCCTTTTGACCTTCCATACGCTCTAGTACGGGCGCGGACGGTACGGGGTTCTACCGAGCGTCGTCTTCCGAACCGCCGTAGTAGACGTCCAGTAAGGCCTCGCGCCCCTTCTCGGGAAAGGCCTCGAACACCAGCGAGTCCAGTTCGCACTTTAGGCCGCTGACGGCCTGCAAAGCGGCTTTCGCCCTGCTCGCGGCCTTGGAGGCCTTCCCAACGCGGTTGGGAACGAGCACGGCGATCTTCAGGAGTCGCTCGCGGATGTCCTTCAGCTCCCTCCCAAGCTCCAGGTGCTCCTCCCAGCTCAGGGGCGTTTTCCTCGGCATGGCCGAACTATGGCACCAGCTTCCCCGTGGGATGCTGGACGACCTCGCCCGAGACGGTGCGCACGACGTAGCCTGCTACGCGACGGAGCCTCGTCCCGTCCAGCGCCACCACCTCGTCCCTCATGCGGGAGCCGACGCAGTGCTCCGCACGATGGCCGTCTCCCAGGCCGTGGGCGTGCCGCCGCCCGCAGAACGGGCAGGCCTCGGTCTTCTCCCTCTCGGCGTGCCTGACCAGTACGAGGTACGGTCGTCCGTCCAGGGTCTCGTACTCGATGTCGGAGCGCCTCTCCTCGTGGATCAAGTAGAGGA
>CAXUKB010000067.1:11736-16712 GCA_964251345.1 uncultured Fimbriimonas sp.
CTTCGTCAGTTCGCCCGTCGCGTTCGCCCGCAACGTGAGGGGGTCCACCGCCTCCCCAGGGCGGTGGACCGCCGCGGGCGGGTAGTCGGGGCCGAACGGGTAGTCCGTGTCGCGCAAGTAGAAGAAGCGCCTCCTGAACCTTCGATTGTGGGACTCGGCGCTGGGCGACAGCTCGGCGTAGCCGATGAGCTGGTCGCCCTTGGCAACCTTCTTCGTCCAGCCAGCGCGCATGGGCACGAAGTCCGTCAGCACGCGCACCCACGGGAAGGCGGACGGGTCCCTCAGCCACACGATCCTCGATTCGTCCATGGCGCGATTCTACTCCTCGAAGCGTGCTCGGATCGTGTCCACCGCCCTCGAGAGCGCTCCGTGCTCGACGATCCAAACGCGGGCTCCGAACCAGTAGGTGCCGCCCACCTTTCTCAGTTCCTCTTTGACGAAGTTGAAGTCGTCGGGCGGCAGGTTCGCCGCCTGCTTCACCCTGAAGAACACGAACTTGTCGTCGTCCACGTCGATGAACCCCAGCACCTCGCAGTTCGGCGTCTCCCACGAGTCCATCGTCTCCTGGCTGCACTTGGCCGCGTTCGACACCCAGAATCTCACCCTTCGAGCGTACCAAGACCCGAGTCACGGAGTACATAATCGCACCGTGGACGAGCCGCGCAGGATGCCGAAGGACGTACGCGTGGAGGGGCTCGCAGGCCTCCTCGGCATCCCCTACGTGTACGCCCTGGGGGTGCGTGCCAGCCTGAGGTTCACGGCCGAGAAGCGATACCCCATCGGCGACTTCGAAGGCGTCGTTGCCCAAGCGCTCGCCGACGAGATGGAGTACTCGGGGGATGCGGAGAGCTTGGTGGCCGCCCTGGTCGAGAGCGGATACCTCGAAAGGACCGCAAGTGGGTTGAGGATGCCCGACTGGGCCGAGTCGGATCCGAGTTGGTTCGGGTTCAGCTCGTGGATCCGACGGAACGATCGAGAGGGATAGGTTGTTCGGTGTCGTTCCCGTCGAGCGCACCATGGAGGTGGTTTTGCTCAAGATACTGCCTCCTGAGAGGGACGGCGTCGAGGGCATGGCTCGGCCCCGCCCGATGGTAGTCTCGTAACATGGGAGAGCGCAGAAAGTACGGGCGCAAGATCGACGCGGGGGTCGTTCGCCTGAGCGATCGCAAGTACAAGGTGACGATCGCCGTGAGCGCCTACGTCGTAGCCCCCGACGAGTTCACTGGTTCGGTGACCGTCGACGACGTGGACGAGAAGCCGCGAGTCCAGGCGAAGGATCCCATCTGGGGAACCGAGACGGAGCCGTTCGCGCAACTCCAGTACTCCTTCGAATCGGTGGAGACGCTGATCGAGCGATACGCGACGGTGAAGGAGAACCTGGCGGCGATCGACGCGGAGCACGCGCTCCGCTACGGGATCGTCCAGTACCACTCGAACGTCGAGGTGGTCCATGGGGTGCTTACGCTCTGGGGAGACGAGGGTGAGTGGCACACCAGACGCGGCCAGTGGCTGCACGCCACGGTCGAGGAGACCGACGCGGCGGTGGCTCACCTGGCCGACGTGATCGGCAAGCTCAGGTCGATCCCGCCGCCCGCGGCGCACACGACGGACCACGACGATCTGCGGAGGCATCTTGAGGAGGAGGCGGAGCAGCGCAGGGAACTCGCCCGAGAGCGCGACGAAGAGCGCCAGTATCCCCAGAGACCTGTTTTCTCAGAGGACGAAGAGCAGGAGACGAGGGAGACCGAGGGGGTGGACTGAGCGCCGATGCTCCCGCCTCGTCGGCGGAGTGGGTAGCGTAGGTTCGTGCCCTCCTACGAGACTCTCTTCGAGAACGACGATTGGATCCTGACGGAGCGCGGCCTGCTGAGCAAGCCCGACAGGTGGGAGTCGCGCTACGAGATCGCCGCCGACCGACTCGGCGACCCGATGTGGGTGGGGTACATGCTGTGCGAGAAGCGCTGGCCCGATCCCGTGCTCTTCGTCGAGGCCCTCTACCGAGCTAGGCGGGCGCTCGGCGCGGGCGATGTCGAGCGCACCCACGTCGTGCGCCTGCCGAACCGCCACCTAACGGTGGTGAGGCGCTATCGCGGCGGGGCGGGCGGCCTTGAGTGGGCGCACAACGACGTGGACGAACGGCGGCTCCCCAAGGAGGCGCACCTCGTGGACGCGGCGAGCGAGGCCGTCATCCGCGAGAAGTACGGGTACGCGGGCGAGCCCGTGCCCGTTGCGGGGATCACCAACGAGGACGAGTTCGGCGAAGTGGAGGACGTCCAGCCCCTTGTGCTCAGGGCGTTCGGGGAGTGGGCCACCACCACCGAGGGATGCCAGATGGGCCTTTCCAGCTTCGACGGATACGTGTTAGAAGCGGCGCGCCTGGGCGAGGACGACTGGGTGCAGCACATCTACGAGAAGGAGGACGGCACGTTCTTCGACTTCGTCGACGCTCTCTACGACGCGCGGCGGCGGCACGGTGTGGGCGAGACGCGCCGCACCCGCACCCTGCTGGTGCCCGACGTGCGCACCGAGGAGCAGCAGCACGAGATGGGCGGCCTCGCCCGTGTGGCCGTCGCACTCGACGAGGCGAGCGCTCGGCTCCTTTGGGAGCGCGAGCTGAGGGACCTGCCCGCGGGATACTGAAGGCACGGCGCGGACGTTCAGGTCTCGTCTAGATACGGTGCGCTTATTTACGAAGACCGCTTCGTTAGACTCGGGGTGTGGTCTCCTCGCCTAATCGCCATAGCCTCCGCGACGAGCCGCCCCACCTCCTCCAGCGACGCGTCCAGCCTGGCGTCGTCCGTCGCCTCGATCGCCGCGGCGAGGGCGCGGCTCGCTGCCGCCACAAACCGCGGCACGTCGAGCCTCTCTCTGCCAAGTGTTTCGGGCTGCGTCAGCGCCTGCTCGAGGGGCATGCCCGCCCGCAGGCGCGTGACCAGCGTCGCGCGCGGCACGGCGCAGCGCCCGTCCTTGGCCCAGGCGTCCACCGCCTTCGTCTCCCCGAACGCCCCCAACTCACTGCCCGCCCGCGTGGACACGAGCCTGCCGATCGCCAGCTCGAACGGTACCCCCGCATCGAGCCGTGCCAGCACTGTGGAGTACGACGCGTGGCAGCGGGGATCGTCCATCCACTTCGAGATCGTCTTGGCCTCGCCGAACGCCTCGTAGCGAGACACCTTGCGACCCACCGTTCCCTCGGTGAGCGCCTCCTCCATAGGCACCCCGTCCTGGAGGCGCTGGGCCAGGGTCTGGCGGGTGACCGCGCAACGGGGGTCCCGCAACCAATCCGCGAGCGTCTTCGACTCCCCGAAAGCTTGGAGCCGCCGCTCTTCCGCGGCGATCCTGGACTCGCCCATGGCCCGCTCCAGCGAAAGGCCTGCCTCCAAGCGCTTACGGAGCGTCTGGTATGACACCGAGCAGCGCGGGTCCTTGGACCACTGCCGCAGCGTCTGCGTCTCGCCGAACGCCTCGAGCCCACGGGGGTCGTGTCCCTCGATCGCGCGCTCGAACGGTACGCCCTCCTCCTCGACCCTCCGCTTGAGCAGGTGGTAGGACACCTTGCACCTTGGGTCGTCCGCCCACTGCATGAGGCTCTTCCGCTCCCCGAAGGCCTCGAAGTCCTTGCCCGTCTTGCGCCAGTACGAGGGGGTGCGGCTCTGCAGGGCGAGGTAGGTGGGTACACCCTGTTTGAGCTTTCTGCGGAACGCGTTGGGGGACGCCTGGCACCGCGGATCGGCGAGCCACTCGTTGACGGTTTTGTACTCTCCGAATGCTTCGTATCGGGGGGCGTTCTCGAGGTTGTAGGCCTTCAAGGGGTTGTCCGACGGCGGCGTGGAGATCGCCCGCTCGGGCTTCCAAGGCTTCACCCGCGTCAGGCGGCCCCTGATCGTCTGGTACCCCGCGTTCGAACGCGGATCGTTTGCCCAGTCGTAGAGGTTCTTCGTCTCTCCCCAGGCCGTTACCATGATCTCGGCGCCTACTTCGCCTTGGCTCACGCGCGGCGCCTTGACGGGGCCAGCGGGTCGCTTTTTCGGGACTTTCTTCTTCGTGGACTCCACGCTCGGGTCGATAGGCAGGTCGACGACGCTCCGCGGCCCGCAGATGCTGCGGACCTGCCCCGTCGCGCCCTGCTGCTCCAGAGAGGCAAACGCCGCGACCGCGTCGGCCTTGGTGCGGAACCTGCCGACCTCCTGGAGCGCCTCGTTTGGCTGGGTCGCCGTCAGCACGAAGCGGCGTAGGAGATTGTCGCCCGCAGTCCCAGAGCCTTGCTTCGGGCGGTTGGAGTAGCGCGGCTTCTTGGACTCCTTCTGGGCGGGCTTTGCCTTCGAGGAGGTAGACACACCGACACCATACTCTTTGGCGCGGCGGAAGCGCACGTTCCCCCATCAGCCCTTGGAAGACCAAAAGGGATTTGTTCTACGAGAGGACGAACATGCCGCCTTCTTCTCGCGCGATCGCCGATAGAAAACTCGCCCAAGCCCTGCGCGGGATGAGCACCTCGATGTCGTTGTCCGAGCGTTCTGGGCCCGCAGTGAACGTGAGAAGGACACTCTCCTCGTGGTCGCCGTAGAGGCCAGCGCTCGCGCCGCCGACGAGCACGCCGTCACCGCTCTGTAGAGCCGCTACCGCGGCTGTCTGAAGGATGTGCTTGACCATGCCGAAAGTATGCACGTCTCGCCCGCCATCGCCGCACCTACCCTTCAGCCTGCTACTGGACGGAAGGGGTGACCCATAATAGGCCTATTGTGGCATCAGGCGGTTTGAGGCTCGGTCGCCAGGCCCGTGTCGCGCGAACTCATCAACGCTCGCGGCAACAACGGAAGCAGAACGAGGACGATTAAGGTCGTGGCGGCGTTGATGTACACCAAATCGTTGAACGGAACCTTGTGGTCGGAGAGAAACGAACCGAAAAGGTCTGCGCCCTGACTGGCGAAGTTCCGTGCCGAGAGGATGAGTGAGTATCCCAAACCCTCGCAGCC
>CAXUKB010000068.1:0-13595 GCA_964251345.1 uncultured Fimbriimonas sp.
CGCCTACGCCTGGCTTCCGTACGGCGAGAAGGGCGGAAGCGACCTGTACGTCTACGACGCGCAGACCAAAAAGTCGACCCGGCTGACCAGCCCCGACACGATGGCTCGCTTCGACCGGGACATTCCCGCCGCCGAGGCGCGCTACCGGACCGAGACCGCCGAGGAGGACAAGAGCCTCGGCCTCGACGACCTCGCCTACCGCGAGTGGCGCGAAAAGCGGCGCGAGGAGGCCGACAAGCGCACGACGCCCCTGCCCGCCTACGGCGGCGTGGGCGAGATCGCCTGGTCCCCCCGAACCGACAAGCAGGGAGCGGACGAGATGCTCTTTACCTTCGATGGCGACGTGTTCCGCATGGCGATGGGCGGCAAGACCATGCGCCTCACCCGGACCGCGGAGCCCGAGCGGAGCGTTCGCTGGCTGCCCAACGCCGACGGCTACACCGTCGAGCGGGGAGGCGGGGTGTTCCGCACGATGTTCAACACCGGCGCCGTCGAGCAGCTCAACCCCAAGCTGCCCGACGGGGTCGCCTACTCGGGTTATCGCCTTTCGCCCGACGGCACGAAGCTCATGGTGACGGGCTTCAAGGCGGGGCCGCCCTCGCGCCTCGTCGACTATCTCTCCTACCGCGATCGCTTTGCGACCGACAAGAAGGCGGCGCGCGACGTGGCCGACGACGAGTTTAAGGGCGAGTCCTACGTCTACCTTTACGACCTCGGCGGCGATTCGCTCGACGGCCTCACCGGCGACGGCAAGCCTTGGGAGGTTTGGAAGTACCCCGGTGGCAAGGAGTACCAGGAGATCGCCCTGAGCGACGAA
Source organism: uncultured Fimbriimonas sp. (assembly GCA_964251345.1). Taxonomy (GTDB): domain Bacteria; phylum Armatimonadota; class Fimbriimonadia; order Fimbriimonadales; family Fimbriimonadaceae; genus Fimbriimonas. Next base: position 818 of record CAXUKB010000068.1, read on the forward strand.
CCCTGGTCGAAAGACTCGAAGCGGTTCGTCTTCGGCACTTGGCGCCGGACCGCGCGCGAGCAGACGATCGTCGTGGCCGACGTCGCGACGAAGACGACGAAGATCGCCTACACCGCAAAGCCCGACGGCGAGCACGACACGCCGGGCATGGCCAATCCGTTCTTCACCCCCGACGGAAAGCGGATCGTCGCCCTCCTCGACGCGACCGGCCACCGCGAGGCCTGGACCCTCAACCCCGACACCGGCGGCGCGGAGCCGCTGACCAAGGGCGATTTCGACGTCTACCCGCTGCGGGTCACGCCCGACGGCAAGACGCTCTTCGTCCGCGCCCAGAAGGAGGACACCGCCCGCTTCGACCTCTACCGGGTCGACACGACCACCGGCGCCTTCGACCGCGTCACGAAAAAGGAAGGGTTCTACGGCGTGCCCGAGATCTCGGAGGACGGCAAGCGGGTCGCCGACAGCTTCCGAAGCTGGACCTCGCCGTCCGAGCTGTACGTCCTCGACGGCGGCACGGAGACGCGCGTCACCGAGAGCGCGCCCGCCGCGCCCTTCGAGAAGACGAACGCCCTCAAGCCAAAGCTGTTCACGTACCCGAACCGCCTCGGTCAGACGATTCACGGATTCATGTTCCTGCCGCCAGACTACAAGCCGACGGACCACCGGCCGCTGTTCCTCTACGTCTACGGCGGTCCGCTGGGCGTGGACAAGATGGTCGAGGACGGCACCTTCAACTCGACCTCGTACCTTTTCGCGGCGTACCTCGCGCGGACCTTCGGCTACGTCACCGCGACGATCGACCCGCGCGGCGTGAGCGGCTACGGCAATGCCTTCGCCCGCGCGAACTACCAGGCTCCGGGCAAGGCGCAGGTCGAGGATCTCACCGATGGCGTGAAGTGGTTCGAAAAGACGTACCACGTCGACCCGCAGAAGGTGGGCATCAACGGCTGGAGCTTCGGCGGCTTCCAGACGCAGATGTGCCTTTACACCGCCCCCGACGTGTTCACCCTCGGCATCGCGGGCGCGGGGCCGACGGAGTGGCAGAACTACAACAACTGGTACTCGACCGGCGTTATCGGCCCCGTGCCGAACGCCAAGCCCGAGGACCTCGACCCCTATAGCCTCACCGCGCTTGCGAAGAACCTTCGCTCGCCCCTGCTGCTCCTGCACGGCATGGAGGACACGAACGTGCTGTTCCAGGACACCGTCAAGGTCTACCGACGCCTGCTCCAGGCGGGCAAGGGCGACCTCGTCGAGCTCGCCCTCGACCCCACCGGCGACCACGGCATGGGCGGCGACATGAGCACCCGCGACCGCCACGCCATCTACGCCACCTTCCTCGCCAAGTGGTGGGGACCGTACACGGGCGGCTAGGGGCCGGGTTCCCCCGATTGTGGCGCCGCCTTCCAGGCGGCAGCCTCCAGCCAATAGACTCGCCCGAAACTCGCCGTTCTCAGCGTCCCTGGAGAAAACACGACAGCCCGCGCGGATCGGCGCCCCTCACGTTTGGGAGGGTGGGGGCGATCCCAACCCCGTGCCAAGGGTAAGCAGGCATTGCGAACCTCGAAAAGACCCTCCTCGTCGCCGCAGAGCCTAAGAGGTCGTTTCGCGACTTAACGATCGTTGCTATAAACCTCTTCGCCTTAGGTTCACGCAAAGAATAGGCGGAAGGAAAGGCGGTGAAACGATCTTTAGAGAAGAATCGCTGACGTCGAGCAAACCTCCGCGAACCTCCCCTTGGTCTCACCGTTCTCCGCGTCGGTCCGGTCGAAGCCGACAAACCGTGCGAAAGGACCAAAGGCCCAGGCCCCTCTCTTCCCCTGTGCGACAATCACTTCGCTAAGGAAATCCCCGCCATGAACTCCGTCCCGACCGCAAGCACGACCCCGATGGGTTATCCCACTCCGTGCGTCGCCGGCCGTCCGGACGGAGCCCCCACCGCGTAGTTTCCTCCTGCGCGCCCTGGAAAGGCCCCGTCCCGACGGACGGGACCTTTTTCATTTTGGAGGCGCGCCGGAGAGGGAGAGCCGGATCGGTCCGTAAAACCGACGCGCGAGCAAGTGGGTTCGATTCCCACCGCCTCCACCAAATCATCGCATCGATCGCTCGCAAGCTTTGCGAAACATGTCCCTCGGAGCCACTCTCCCTTCCGGGGGTGAGGAGGCGGAAACTTGGGCGAGAAGCCGAGCGAAAATTGCCATCGCGAACGACCGAAGTCAGGAGGGGCACGGGTAACCGAGACACGACCGTTCTCCTTACCCGTGGCACGCTCCATTCCTATGCGCTCGCTAGGTGGGGAGTTGGCACGCCTCTTGCAACGAGGTATGTCAACATGCGGAAGACCCTCCTCGCGATCGTCGTCTCGGCCACCGGGCTCGCTCACGCGGGCACCCTCCTCGGCCTCGACAACGACAACCTCTACCGGATCGACACCGCGACCGGCGTCTCGACCGTCGCCGCCTCGCTGGCGGGCCACGGCACGGGCGACGCCAACGCCCTCGCTTACGACGCCGCCAAGGGCGTCGCCTACTTTCAGCGCGGCGGCAATCTCTGGAGTGTCGACCTCGCGAGCGGCGCGTTCGCCCAGACTGCCTACTCGATCGGCGACGCCGCGGCGGCGACGTTCGTGAACGGCGAGTATGTCTACGGCACGAGCACGGCCCTCATGGCGGTCGACTTCACCGGCGCGAGCCCGCTCACGCTCGGCACCTTCAACAAGGGCTGGAGCTTCGGCGACCTCGCCAGCACGGGCAGCCTCGTCTACGGCTCGTCGGGCAGCAGCACGTTCCGCGTCGACCTCTCGACAGACGCCTACACCACCCTGAACGGCGCGGGTCACTCGCTTCAGCTCGGCTTCGTCGGTTCGACCCTCTACGGCGTCGCCAACGGCAACGCGGGGGTAGGCGCCGGCGAGCTCTACACCGTCGACCTCTCGACGGGCGTCCAGACCGACACCGGCGTCGTCGCCCGCTACAACGGAACCGCCCTCGCCATCCGGGACGCCGCGACGGTCCAAGCCACGCCCGAGCCCTCAGCGTTCGCCGCCCTAGGCGTCGGGGTGTTCGGCCTTCTGCGCCGCCGCAAGCGGTGATCGAGGACGCAGACCGTGACGGACGATGGCTTTCGGTGGCCTTCGATGGTTCACCGTAGCCCGGAATAAAGGGCAACACTCAGCAATCGTCCGCCATTGTCGGCGAATGCAAGCGATGGTCAGCCGCATAACCAAGCCGTGGATCTAACTTGACAAACGAGTCCAGTTAAGGTTTAATCCCTTCAATCTAGACGAGGCGGTCTAGATTGCAACGATCTCAGGGAGACCCCATGACCCGCCGCGCTTTCACGCTCATCGAGCTTCTCGTCGTCATCGCCATCATCGCTATCCTGGCCGCGATCCTGTTCCCCGTGTTCGCCCAGGCCAAGGAGGCCGCGAAGAAGACCACCTGCGCGAGCAACCTCAAGCAGATCGGCCTTGCGTGGACCATGTACATGGGCGACAACGACGACGTGATGATGATGGAGGCGCTGAGCAACGGCACCTGCGACGGCAGCACCACCGGACGTCCCGTCGGCGAGACCGACCGGCTCTACTGGATGGGGTACCGCAACAAGACGGTGTCGTACGACGCGAGCGGTGGCATGATCGGGCCGTACACCGCGATGAAGGGCAAGTCCCCGGGCAAGCTCTACGTCTGCCCCAGCGCCGCCACCGACTACGACGGCGCGAGCTGGAGCCTCTACAAGGCGGGCTACCCCAACTTCCTCGGCTTCGGCCTGAACTCTCTGCTCTCCGGCGTGCCCGCCTCCGCCGACGTCGAGCCCTCCCAAACCATCGTCCTGACCGACTCGGCGAGCGTAAAGAACGTGAACGGCGCGCTCGTCGACTCCCCCGACGCCCGCCTGCGCGGCCCCCATTCCTATGCCGACGGCGGCTACTGCGGCACCAAGGCCGCGATGAGCACGATCACCCCGAGCCAGGGCACGTCGTTCGTCCACGGCCTCCACTCCGGAGGCAGCGCGAACGTGGTGTGGGCCGACGGCCACGTGAAGTCGATGAAGCCCGAGTTGAACGCGGACACGATCGCCGCCGGTTCGATCACGCTCACGCGAAGCGACGCCAAGCGGCTCGGCGTGGGCTACCTCATGCCGTCGACATCCACAAGCGTGCCGACGGAGTACAGCGATGCGAACGTGGGGGGCGCGACGATCTACCGGATCGACTACTTCTACGCCACCTATCTCTGGCCCCTGTCGAAGCAGCTCTGATGGCGAAGCCCGCCGTTCTGATCCGCAAGGGCGTCTTTTTCGTCCACCTTTGGGTCGGCCTCGTGGCCGGCCTCTGGTTCGTGCTGTTGGGCCTCACCGGCAGCGTCCTCACCTTTAAGAACGAGATCGACCGCGCGACGAACCCCGCCGTCCACGTCGCGGCGACGGGCGCCCCCCGGCTTCCGCTTCAGGGCCTCGTCGAGGGCGTTCTCAAAGCCTCGCCCGGCGCGCGGCTGGGCATGGTGACCCTGCCCCAGTCGACGACCGATGCGCTCGTGGTGGGCTACTCGCGGGCCGGGAGCGGGGAAGACCTCGGTCCCATCGGGCGGCTCGCCAACCGCCGCGAGGCGTTCGTCGATCCCGCTACCGGCCGCCTCTTGGGGGAACGCCCGGCGGGAGGCCTGCTCCTCAGCGCGGTGCGCGGCTTCCACGAGGATCTGCTGCTCGACGACGTGGGCCGTTTCGTTGGACGTTGGGGCGTTCTGCTCCTCATCGCGCTGCTCCTCACCGGCGTGTGGCTCTGGTGGCCCAGCGCAAAGGCGTTCGGTAAGCAGTTCAAGCAGCGGATCGTCGTGAAGCGAGGGGCGACCTACCGCCGAAAGCTGTACGACCTGCACAACGTGTTCGGCTTCTACGCGGGCTTGTTTTTGCTTGTTCTCGCAACCACCGCGGCGACCCACTATTGGCGGGACCAGTCCCGCGCGATCGTCTACACCCTTACCGGCACCGTCATGGCGCACGAGCAGGAGGGCGGTCCCCGGGGACCGGGCGGGCGGCGGGGCGGACGCCGCATGGAGGCCGCGCCGAGCGCGCCGCTCGACTTGGACGGCGCCGTGGCGAAGGCGTCCGAAGCGTTTCCCGACCTCGCGGTGCTGCAGATCGGCAACGGCCGCTCGCGTCCCGGGGCGCAGGGCGCGGGGGCGCTTCGGGTGGTCAAGGGCCATCCAGAAGACCACAACGTCGGCCCGCTTGGGCTCACCCTAGAGGTCGACCCGCGCACGGGCGCGATCCGCAACGTGCAGAGCAACCGCAACCTTCCGCTCGGGGTTCAGATCATGAACTGGGCGATGCCCGTTCACTACGGCCAATGGGGACCGGGCGCGGCGTACTACGTCGTGAAGGCGGTCCAGGCCGTCGTGGGGCTCACCCCACTCGCGCTCTACGTCACGGGCCTGCTCAAGTGGTGGGACCGGCGCAAGGAGAAGGTCCGCAACGCGAAGCGCAAGCGCGCCGTCGCGATGCCCGAGCCGGTCGCCGAACCCGTCGGCGTTTGAGAGAGCGAGTGGGGCGTCACCCCTTCTTCACTCCGGTGAGACGGAAAGAGACGGGGGATCGAGAGCCCGGGGGTGTGGAGTGGCGAGCGTGGAGTGGGGAGTTCCAGACTCAACCCTCGAATGGCTCTCGGTCCCCCGGCACAGACATCCGCGGAATTAGGGCGCGAGGCCCCCTTACCCCTGCCCCTCTCCCCCAGAGGAGAGAGGGGTTTCTTCGGTCTGTCGCCGTCCGTATTCCGTCATCGCCGCGTGCCACTCGGGGCTCGCGTCGGTGGCGGCCTGGATCGCCTCGGAGAACGCCGCGCCGTCGAGCGGGTCGTGGCGCAGGAACTCCGCCGCGTGGCTCACCGCGCGGTCCATCGCGTCGTCCAGGCGCTCGCGTTCGAGGAAGGAAAGCTCGTGGGCGACCATGCGGAGCCGCTCGTCCGACATGTCGGCCAGCCGCTCGCCTCGCACCTTGTCGGGAAGACTCATGCTCCGAGCGTACCGCGCGGGTAGCCTGAGACCGTGGGTAAGGGGCTCTGGATCGCGCTCGGCGCGACCTTCTTGACGGCGGGCGCCGTCGGCTTTGGGCTTTACCGCGTCGGCGCGTCGTACATCGATTTCGGCGGCGCTTCGTCCGAGCTTCCCACCGCCGTCGCGGCATACCGGCGCGACGGTCTTCCGTTCCTCGCCCGCGAAGTCGCCCCGCGCCCGCTGGATGCGGCCCATAACGCCGCGCCCGCGATCGTGGCCGCACGGGCGGCAATGCCCGGCAAGAAAGTCGACGCGATGCTGACCAAGGAGCTCAAGCGCCCCGGCCCCTCGTCCGACCTTCTGCTGCGGAAGGATTACGCGAAGCCGCTGGCGCTCGTCGAGTCCGTCGCCGATCGGCCGCGCGTCGACTTTCGCCGCGACTGGGACCTTGGCCCCGCCATTCTCTTTCCCGACTACGCCACGATGAAGACCCTCGCCAAGGCGGAGGTTCTGCGCGCCGACCGGGCCGCCGCCCGGGGTGACGACGCGTCGGCCCTGCGCGACCTGACGTTGGCGCGGCAACTCGCCCTCTGGGCGGGACAGGAGCCCTGCCTGCTCTCGATGCTCGTGCGAATCGCCGCCGAACAGATCGCCCTCGACGGTGCGGAGCGGTGCCTCGACCACGCGGCGGGCCACCCCGAGCGAATCGCGCGCTATGGCCGCTGGCTACGGGCCGCCCCGCCTCTGCCAAGCTTCGGGGACGCCCTGCGCGGCGAGGCCTGGATGGGCGTCCCCATCGCTCGCAATTTCTCCCAGATGGGCGGCATGGATGGATTTATGAAGGGCGACGGCCCTACGTCGAGCCCGGACCCAAAGACCCTCCGGCGCGACGGGCTTCCGGAAGACACGACGGCCCGCGCGTTTCTCACCCGGCACCTCCAGGTTTGGGACGAGGCGTATCGCGCGACCGACGGCTTTCGACTGCCGCCCACGACGATCGGCGTCCGCCTCGACGCGATCTCCGCTCGGCTCGACGATCGGAAGGGGCTGAGTTATCTGCTCGAGCACATGCTCTTTCCAGTGTTCGGCCAGGCCGGGAGGGCGGTCGTCACGCTGGAGGCCAAGCGGGCGGTGCAGCTTGGCTTCGTGGAGGCGCTCACCACCCACGCCCTGACCGGCCGCTGGCCCGCGCACGTCTCCGGCGTCGATCCCTTTACCGGCGGTCCGCTTCACGTGAAACGCTCGGCGTCGGGTTTCCGGGTGTACAGCGTGGGCCGGGACGGTAAGGACGACGGCGGCATCCTTCGCCGCGAAGCGCCCAAGCGGGAGGACGCCACCTACGACGAGGTCGCCGCCTACCCGCCGGTCCCGAGGTGAGGCGAGTCGTAGCCGACGATGGCGAACCGTTGCCTACAATCGCCCAGGCCGCCGGCGGCGATCGTAGCCGCCGCGAAAGGAAGGGGTAGCGTCCCACCATCCTCTCTCCACGCACGCTCGCGCCTCTCCAGGAGGTAGCCTCGCCGCCATGCGCAAGGGGTGGCGGTGGACCCTCGGCGGGGTGGGCGCCGTCTCCTTTCTCGCTCTCGTCGGAGGCGTAAGACTCCTGTGGGACTACGATCGGGTTTCGGACGAGTTGCCCAAAGCCGTGCGCGACTACCGAGCCGCCGGCCTGCCTTGGACCGCCGCCGATCTCGCCGTTCCGAGGGTGCCCGACGCCCTTAACGCCGCCGCTCCGATGCGGGCCGCGATCGCCGCCCTCCCGGCGGGCATTCCCTTCTCCTATTACCGACGGGGGATCGATCGGATGGAACTCTCCCGTTACGAGCGCGCCGCCGCGCTCTCCTGGGCGCACCGTGCCGCGACGCGGCCCACCTTGAACGTCCCGCACGACTGGGACCTGGGGCAGACGATGCCGATCCGTGAGCCGGGCGGCATTCGCGTCCTCGTCGGCGCCTTCGCCACCCGTGCCGCCGGACGTTGTGCCCGCGGCGACGACGCGGGGGCGCTCGCCGACCTGGGTGATGCGCGACGCCTCGCGGCCCTGATCGGAAAGGATCCCACCCTGCTCGCCGCCTTCGCAAGCGCGACCGGCGAGTGTACGGCGATGACCGCCGCGTCGGACTGCCTCCTCCTCGTCGCTCAAGACCCCTCCCGGCTCGAACGCTACCGCGCTTTCATCGTCGAGCCGTCCAGGCTTCCCGATCTCCGTCGGACGCTGCGGAGCACCGCGTACCTCGCCGTCGCCACCGCGCGCAACCTGAGCCGGACGGGCCTTGGAAAGGGCGTTTCGCCGGGATTCGAAGGACTGGCGCTCGATCTCGAGCGCCAGGCGGGCGTCGTTCCGCCGCCGCTTCTTCGCGACGGGATACCGAAGGGCCGCCGCCAACGGGCGTATCTCGCCCGCGTGCTTCAACGATGGACGATGCTGGCGCGGCGGACGCATGGGCTCACCGATTCGATAGCCGCCATTCAGGCGGAGATGGAGCGGATCGGCGAACCGCCGTCCCTCTTTGCCGGCATGAGCCAAAACCTCGATGCGATCCTCTTTCCGGTCTTTTGGGGCTTGGAGAACACGAATCGCGGGCCCCAGACGGATCGTGCGCTCGCGCTCGCCTTGGCGGACGCGTTGATCCTCCACGCCCGGACCGGACGTTGGCCCACCGCCACGACGATCCCGGATCCCTGGGGCAGGGGACCCTTGCGAACTCGTTGCGACGGGGCGCGATTCCGGGTGTGGAGCGTCGGCCGGAACGGACGGGACGACGGAGGGCGCCTTTGGCGGGAGGCGCCCGGATCGGACGACGTGGTTCTCGCCTACCCGCCGGTCGAACGCTAGCGCGTCGTCGCTCCTTCTTCGACGATCCATGGCCGGTGGCCTTGTCCACCGCGAGGGGCTTCCGCCGAGAAGGGACTTCTTGCTCCATCGTGCGTCGTCGTTTCGATGTGGGCCTCGCTTTTCGCCTTGGCGGCGGGAGGAGAGCTATACTAGGCCCGGCCCAAGGAGTGGGCCTGATGAAGGACCCAGGATGAAGGTCAGCACCCGCAAACCGCGGATCGCCCCGAAGAAGGCGCCCCCCTCGCACCGCGCGCTCGATATCGCGGGGATCGGCACGCTCGCGGCGGCACTCATCGTGCTCGTGGCCCTGCTCACCCGGAACTCGGGGATTCTCGGCGGGCTGCTTGGGACCGTGGTCTCGAACCTGTTCGGCAAGGGGGCGTGGGCCGCGCCGCCGCTCCTCATCCTTATGGGATTCGGCTTCCTCAAGGGACGCGGGCCGTCGCTGACCCACCTGGGGATCGGCCTCGGGCTGCTGTTCGTCGCTCTGCTCGGTTTTCTCGCGCGCCCGCTTGGCGGCGACTTCTTCGATCCGACCGTGGTCGCGGCGAGCGGCGGCTACGTGGGCGCGGCGGTCGCCTCCCTCTTCGCCGCGCTGCTCGGCGCGGGCAAGGCGATCGGTCTCGGCGCGCTCGGCATGGTCGGCCTCGTGCTGTGCGTCGACCTTCCCCTGCGCGAACTGGCCGCGAAGGCCCCGCGGCCCCGGATCCAGCCCCGCCCGATCCGCGAGCCGCGCGAGCCCCGGGAGGCGAAGCCCATCCTCATCGGTCAGCGGGGCACTGACGAGGAAGAGGCGCGGCTGAAGTCGGTTCGGAAGTCGCGGGGCCCCGTCGAGGCGGACTTCGAGGGCGTGGATCAGCGCACGGTGATGCCGACGCCCGACACCGTTTCGCCCGCGACCGTCGCCGTCGCCGCACCGCCGACGGTGAAGCGCGAAGAAGAAAAGGGGAAGGGGGAAAAGGAGAAGCGAAAGGCGGAGTCGGAGGAGCCCGCCCTCGATCCCGACCTCGCCGAGCCCAAGGAGGGCTACGTCCTGCCGCCCATCTCGATGCTCGCGGAAGCGCCCTACAACGAGGGGCGGCCCGCCGAGGAGACCCAGCGCCAGATCGACACGCTGCAAAACACGCTGGAGCAGTTCGGCATCGAAGGCCGGGTGAAGGAAGTGGCGGCGGGGCCGACGGTCACGCGCTACGAGGTGGCGCTCGGGCCGGGCGTCAAAGTCTCGCGCATCACCGCCCTCGCGGACAACATCGCGATGGACATGGCGGCCTCGCAGGTCCGCGTGGAGGCGCCGATTCCCGGTAAGGCGGCGATCGGCGTCGAAGTGCCGAATATCACGCCGTCGATGGTCACCCTGCGGGAGCTTTGCGACGATCCGTCCTTCCGCAACCATCCGTCGCGGCTCCTCATCGCGCTCGGCCGGGATGTGAGCGGCCAGGCGAAGTACGCCGACCTCACGAAGATGCCGCACCTCCTCATCGGCGGCGCGACGAACTCGGGCAAGTCGATCGGCCTTGCGACGCTCATCACGTCGCTCCTCATGCGGAACACGCCGAAGGACGTGCGCCTCGTGATGATCGACCCGAAGCGGGTCGAGCTCACCCTGTTCGACCGCATCCCCCACCTTATGTGTCCGGTCATCAAGGACGTGAAGGAGGCGGCGGGCGTGCTCCGCGCGGTGTGGCGGGAGATGGACCGGCGCTACGACCTCTTCAGCGAGAACGGCTGCCGCAACATCGACGGCTGGAACGCCCAAGCGAGCTTCCAAGACCGGATGCCCTACATCGTCGTGGTGATCGACGAACTCGCGGACCTCATGCTGCAGTGCGGCGCGGAGGTCGAGACGGTCATCGTCCGCCTCGCCCAGCTCGCCCGCGCGGTGGGCATCCACATGGTGATCGCCACCCAACGCCCTTCGGTGGACGTCATTACGGGTCTCATCAAGGCGAACATTCCCTCGCGCATCGCCTTCTCCGTCGCATCCTACATCGACTCGCGGACGATCCTCGACATGAAAGGCGCGGAGGCGCTCATCGGCAAGGGTGACATGCTGTTCAAGCCGATCGACGCGATGAAGCCCATGCGCGTCCAGGGCTGTTATGTCTCCGAGAAGGAGATCGGCCTGATCTGCCGCCACTGGCGCGAGCAGCAGGCGCCCGAGTACACCATCGAGCCCATCGCCTCCGACGGCGAGATCGGCGACGCGAAGAAAGAGGGCGGGGACTTCGGCGAGGAGACCGATCCGCTGTGGGAGGACGCCGTCCGCTGGGCGGTCGACCGGGGTCAAGCCTCGACCTCGATGCTCCAGCGCAAGTTCTCCATCGGCTTCCAGCGCGCCTCGCGCCTGCTGGACATGATGGAGGAGCGCCAGATCGTCGGCCCCCGCGACGGCCCCCGCCCCCGCGACGTCCTGATCAACCCGCTTGAGGTCGACGCCCTGTTCAGCGGCGGCAAGGTGGGCATCACCTACGACGTCGGCCCCACGATCGGCGACGGCCTGGACGAAGAGTAAACGCGAAGCGTTTGGTGCCGTCACGCCTGGGTGCCACGGGTGGAGGGATGTTCGTGCCCGTCACCCGGTTTCCCGAAGCACGGATCTCGCACGGAACCATCAGACCCTACCCCTGGGACTGACTTTGACCGTCAAGCTGCCGAAGGGCTTTGGACCTGCAGGTCACGAAGCCGCTGAAGAGCCACAAGGATTCGGCCGTCGTCGAATTCTCCGGCGATATAGCCGTCGCCGAACTTCTCGCGCCTCATGCAGACCGCCAAGTACCGTAGAACCCTGTCCCTCGTCGCTCTTCGGAGGTCACCCTCCTCCAGAACGAGGTCGATCGGCTCCACGTCCGATGGGTCTTCGAGCAGGTTCGCGTACGGATCGACGCCATCGACCGCCTTGAACACTCTTACGAGGGTCGGGTGATAGGTCGGGTACGAGACGTGCGTGACTTCCTGCCCGTTGACCATCGACTTCTCACCGCCTCCGACCTTGTAGGCCGTAAAGCCCTCGGCTTCAAGCTTGGGCAGGAGTTCGACGAGAGCTAGCGCGCGTTGGCGGTTCGCGGGTTCCTCACGTTGCCATCTCCAGATCAGATGGTCTAGAAGGCGGGGCGTCATGTGCGGGTTGTAGCCCTCCAGGTCGGCGGAGACGAGGGTCAGCAGACAGAGCGGCTCTCCCTTCTTGACCTTACGACCCAGCGTCTCCTCCAAGAATCGAGTGACCATCGTATCGGGCTTGATGCGACTGTCGTCACCCGCAAGCATCCAGAAGTAATCGAGCGAGATACCGCTGCCTTGACCGGGGATAGCGCGGATCGCCTTCTCTATATCGTCGTTCGCCGCCGGAGTGGCGATCATCTCCAAGGCGTCCTCAAGGCGTTCAAGGCCGTGGTCGCGCAGAACCACGGCGAAGCGACGAACGGCGTCGGCCTTGAGGATGCCACTCTGGTGAGAAGTGGGCTTTCGGTTGTCGAAGAGTCGGTCGCTCGCGGCCAGCTGACCAGGCTCGGCATTGGTGGGCTGCTCGGCATTGAGTGCATCTAGAAGGGCGACGAGGCCGCTAACCGTCTCCTGGACTACCGGAATCTCGTCGGGCCTGCGGAAACGGGGTACCCCCGTCTTCTCGCAGTACCGGCCGGCGACGTTGAGGACACTCTTGAAGTTGACGCCGAGGGACCATACGGCGTCGATCGCGCAGAGCGGCAGGCCCGCGTAGAAGTAGTCGTCGGGCAACCGTGCTTTGACGACCGGAAGAGTCTGCAGGGCACGTTCGTAGACGAGGTCCGCATCGCTTGGCATGGCTCCAGTATGCGGCACCCGTGATCCGCGACCTTCCGGGCACGGGTGACGCCCGCACAAGCCATCGGGCTCTACCCGTGGCACCCGAAGCAGTTCCAGACTAGAGCTTCAGCAGCTTCGCCGCTTTGTCCCAGGCGATCTTCTTTTTGGC
>CAXUKB010000068.1:13605-16692 GCA_964251345.1 uncultured Fimbriimonas sp.
TCCGCCGGGCTGATCGGGGCGTTCTCCAGGAAGGCGTGGGCCTTGCCGTTCGGGGCGGGCTGAAAGGGATCGTCGATCGAGTAGAGGATGCGGTCGGCTCCCATCGTCTCCATGGCGTGGAGGAACATGGGAACGCTGTAGAGGCCCGCCGGGGTGACGTGGAAGTTTTCGCGGAAGGTCTGGGCGACGCCGCGCTCCAGGCTCGCCACGCGGCTCATTACGTCGGCGCGCTCGAGGTAGAAGGTGACGGTCTCGCCCCAGTGGCCGAGCACGACCTGAAGCTCGGGAAGCCGGTCGAAAAGGCCGGACAGGATCATGCGCAGGGCGTTAATAGCGGTCTCGACGTGCCAGCCGTAGCCGGCGATCGAGAAGACGCGGTCGACCGCCTCGCCGAAGCCCTCGAAGTGCGCCTGACGGACGGCGAGGGGCGGCCCTTGCGGGTGAACGTAGACGGGAACGCCGAGATCGACGGCCGCCTGGAAGATCGGGAGGAACTCGGGAGCGTCGAGGTAACGGTCGCCCGTGCGGCCGTTGAGCATCGCCCCCTTGAAGCCGAGCTCCCCGACGCAGCGTTTCAGTTCGTCGGCCGCCTGTCCGGGATCGGGGGTCGGAAGGGTGGCGAAGCCGAGAAGCCGGTCGGGATACCGCCGGACGGCCTCCGCAAGCGCGTCGTTCGCCTCCCGAGCCAGGGGCACGGCTTGGGCCGCGGGAAGGCTCTGCACCGAAGGCGTGGTGACGGAAAGGACGGCGACGTCGATGCCCGCGTCGTCCATGCGCTGGAGCCGGCGCTCGCCGAGGTCGAGAAGCTTCTCCTCGACCTCCTTTTGAGCGCCGCCCGCGCTGGGGTCGCGCACGTCGGGCGGCAGGGCGAGGTTGGCGTCGCGGATCGCGGGAGTGAGGTAGTGCTCCTCTAACGCGACGATCTTCAGCTTTTCGGACATGAGTCTGGGACGAGGCTCAGAAAAATAGGTTGCCTTTGGGTTGGTCGACTTGAATGAGTTCGCGCACTCCCAAACGACAAACCCCTAAGCTACACGGTGATCGCGTTACAATAAACCGATGGTTCCCTACGAGCTAAGCGGCGTTCTCGTCTGCACGTCCGATACTCTGAGCGGCGCGGTTCGCTTTCGCGGTACTCGGGTCCCGGTGCAGGCTCTTCTCGACACCCTTACCGACGGCCTCCCCGTTGCCGACTTCTTGGAAGGATTCCCTGACGTGACCGAGGCTCAGGCGAATGCGGTCGTCGCTTGGGAGCAGCAGCGGGCGCGCGAGACCTTTGGCCTCCAACTCGTGTGAGTCGCATTCTCCTTGATAACAATCTCGACCATCGTTTCGGTCGCCTCCTCTTCGGACATGAGGTCGTTCATGCCCGCCGGCAAGGCTGGGCAGAGTTGCGGAACGGCGATCTCGTTTCTGCGGCCGAGCGAGAGAACTTTGACGTGCTCATCACCGGCGATAAGAACTTGCGCTACCAGCAGAACCTGAAGGGACGACGTCTCTCCATCGTCACCCTGAACTCCCGCCTCATTTCGATGCGCCACATCGCGCCCCTCGCCCCGGCGGTTATCCAAGCATTGGTCGACTTAGCCGAAGGTGCATTCGTTACAATCGACGAGGAGTAGAGTGCCGCTCCACGCCAAGCTCGGCATCATCGTAGGTGTGAAGAGGGAGTGCCCATGGACGATCTGGACGAGTTTATCTCCGAGCACATGAAGAACTACGGCCTGCGTCTGGCGTGGCCCGAGCGCCTTGCTATCCGCGACCAATCTCGCGCGCAAGTGACTCAAGCTTTGAACGGGTGCCAGGGGTAGAGGCGGATGTCCGTGCCGACGTCACCCGTGTCCGTGAAGTCACAAGGCGCGGGTAACGCCCGCACGAGCCATCGGGCTCACCCCTAGAGCACCCGGCGCGCTGCGCACTCCCACATTACAGGCCCTTGAACGGGGTTTCGCTGACGTAGATTTTGTAGCCCTTGATGCGGCCGTTCACGCCCTCTTGGCGGGGGAGTTCGCGGATGCCGGAGAGATCGGTCACCCGGCCGAGGTCGATCACGATGAGGTGCGGGCCGGGCTCGACCCCGCCGCCGTACTGGGTGTGCCAGTAGGTTGTGGGCTGCAGGTCGAACACATTGTCCGCGCCGCCGTTCTCCGCCTCGGTCTCCTCGCTGTCGGCGTAGAGCACCTTCCAGTTCTTGCGGGAAAGATCCTTACCATCCGGTCCCAGCGCCCAAAGCTCGGCGAGCGAGGCGAAGGGACCCTGACCCCATTCGCTGTCGACCTCCAACGCGAGATAGCGCCCGCGGGCGGAGAAGGTAGCGGTCTGCGCCGCCGGACCCACAACGAACTGGCCCTGTGCCGCGGGCGTGAGGCCCGCCAGGTCGACGGTCTGGCCCGGCTTGCGGTGCCGGACGGCGGGCCTGACGATCGTGTCGAGAATCGGGTGGGCGAGCCCCTCGACGGTCGGGTTCTCGACCTTGGGGCCTTCGTCGTACACCACGACCTCGTTCGCGCCCTTCTTTAGCCACGGACCGGGCAGGTAGAGCGTTCCCTGCGGACCGATGTTCCAGAATCGTCCGAGGTTGTGGCCGTTCACCCACACAAAGCCCTTGTTCCAGCCGCGCAGGTCGAGGAAGGTATCGCCGACCTTCGGCACCTGAAGAGTGCCGCGATAGAGACGCGGATCGTCGTTCAAGGTCGGGCCAAGATTGGAGGCGTTCAACCAGTCGCCGCCAGAGGGCGCCGTGTCGAAGGGATATTGAACGAAGCGCCAGTCTACGAGAGGATCGCCGCCCAGCGTCACCGCTCCATCGAGTCCCTTGCGTTCATCGGGCAGAGCCGGGCCAAAGTTGACTCTGGAAAGCGCCTCCACAAGCAAACCGATCTGAGAGCCCTTTCGAACGTCGAGATCAATCGCCCGTTGGCTTAGACGGCGATCCATCGTGCCGACGCGTTTCCCGTCGACGAAGACAATCGCATAGTCCGACAGCCGGCTCACCGCTAACGTTTGCTTTCCCGACTTCGGAGAAACCGTTGAGTAAAGGATCAAACCGTGCGCTTGATTTAGATCCTCAAACGACATGGTTTGGGG
>CAXUKB010000069.1:0-3691 GCA_964251345.1 uncultured Fimbriimonas sp.
ACCCTGCGCTTCGCCAAGGCCCCGAGGGGGAGGCGCTGCTGCGCCTCGTGACCGACCGCCTCCCGGTCCGGGTCGCCTACATCGACCGCGAGTTCCGGGTCCGATTCCTCAACGACGCCTACGCGCGCGAGGTCGGCATCGTGCGCGAGGCGGCGCTGGGACGCACGATCGAGGAGTCGATGGGATCCGCGGTGTTCGCCTCGGTCCGCGCGAACCTCGAGCGCGCCCTGCGCGGCGAGGGGCACGAGGACGAGTTCGACGCCCCCTACGACTCGGGGACGCGGCGGGTTCAGGTCACGTACGTCCCCGACTTCGACGAGGCGGGTTGCGCACGGGGCGTCGTCGTCCAGGTGCTCGACATTACCGAGCGCCGCCGCTCCGAGGCCGCCCTCCGCACGAGCGAAGACCGGTACCAGACCCTGTTCGACGCCCTGGAGGAGGGGTTCTGCGTCATCGAGATGATCCTCGACGCGACGGGCAAGGCGGTCGACTACCGGTTCCTCGAGATCAACGAGGCGTTCGTCGCCCAGTCGACCCTCAGCCGGGAGGATGTGCTGCGCAAAACGATGCGGGAGATCGCCCCGGACCACGAGGAGCGCTGGTTCGAGATGTACGGCCGCGTCGCCCGAACGGGCGAGTCGATCCGGTTTGAGCAGCGCGGCGCCGCCCTCGAGGGCCGCTGGTTCGATCTTCACGCCTTCCGCATCGGCGGCGAGGGCAGCCTTCAGGTGGGCGTCCTGTTCGTGGACATCACCCAACACCGCGAAGCCGACCGCAACCTCGCCGAAGAGCGGGCGCGGCAGGACCGGACGCTGGAGACGGCGCGGGTGGCCACCTTCAATTGGGACGTCCCGAACGACCGGCTCTACGGAAACGACCTCCTGGGCTTGTTCTACGGCTTCCAACCCGACCCCGCGGGAACCCCGATCGCCACGTTCTTCGACGCGATGCATCCCGACGACCGGGAGGCGCGCACCCGTGCGAGCGAGGCGGCGTTCGCCACCGGCCGGCCGTACGAGGTCCGATACCGCGTCCGGGGAAGCGATGGCTTGGAACGGTGGGTGCTCGCCCGCGCCGAGATCGTCCTCGACGCCGACGGCAAGCCCCTTCGCGCCTCCGGCGTGATCCTCGACATCACGGAGAGCGTCCGCGCCGAGCAGGCGTTGCGGACGAGCGAGGCGCACTACCGCACCCTGTTCGAGTCGATCGACGACGCGTTCTGCACCTTCGAGATGATCTTCGACGCGGCAGGCCATCCCGTCGACTATCGCTTCCTCGAGGTCAACGCGGCGTTCGAAAAGCAGACGGGCCTCTCGAAAGAAGTCGCGCTGGGGGAAAAGACGATCCGCCAGATGGTGCCGACCCACGAGCAGAAGTGGTTCGACCTTTACGGCCGGGTGGCGCTCACCGGCGAGTCGGTCCGCGTCGAAGACCGGGCCGAGGGGCTGGGGCGGCGTTACGAGATCAACGCCTTCCGCATCGGCGGCGAAGGAAGTCGCGAGGTCGGCGCGATTTTCAAGGACGTGACGGAGCGCCACCGGAACGACCAGGAGCGGGAGCGGCTGCTCGCCGAGCGGACGCTCGAGCGGGAGCGGCTTCGGTCCCTGTTCCGGATGTCGCCCGCGGCGATCGCGATGCTTCGCGGCGACGATCTGCGGTTCGAGTACGCGAACGACGCCTACCGCGCGCTCTTCACCCAAGGCGAGGACGTGGTCGGCCAGACGATCGCGGAGGTTCTCCCCGAGGCGGTCGAGCAGGGGTTCGGCGATCTGCTGCGGAACGTCATGGCGACCGGCGTGCCGTTCCGCCACGGCGAGACCCCGTTCACGATGCGGGCGGCGGACGGCGCGCCGCCGCGGACGGTCTACGTCGACTTCGTCTATCAGCCCGTGCGCGAGGCGGACGGCACGATCTCCGGCGTCTTCGCCCACATCGTCGACATCACCGACCAGGTGGTCGCCCGCGAGGAGGTGCTCCAACTCGCCGAGAGCCTCCAGCGGCAGACCGGCCTCTGGGACGCCGCCCTTTCGAACATCACCGAACTCGTGTGGGTGTTCGATCCCCGGGCGCGGTTCCAATACGCGAACCAGGCGCTCCTCGACTTTTGGGGGCTGCGGCTCGACGAGGTCGTGGGCAAAAGCTGCGAAGATCTCGGGTATCCGCCGGAGCTCGCGGAAAGGCTTTGGCGAAACATCGGCGACGTCGTTCGCACGAAGGCCCCCGTCGCGGACGAGACCGATTACACGAGCCCGACGGGCGAGTCGGGCCACTTCGAGTACGTGCTCTCGCCGGTGTTCCGGATCGACGGCGAGGTCGAGGCGATCGCGGGCTCCAGCCGGAACGTCACCGAGCGGAACGCCGCCCTTCGCGCCCTGAGCGAACGCGAGGAGCTTTTCCGCACCGTGTTCGAGCAGGCTCCCGACGACGCGATCATCGTCATGGACCGCGACCGAACCCTCAGCGCCTGGAACCCCGCCGCCGAGCGGATCGCGGGTTGGAGCGCCGCCGAGGCGATCGGCCGGCCCGCCGACCTTATCTTTACCCCCGAGGATCGCGCCGCGGGGGCTCCGTCACGAGAAAGCGCGGGCGCGGCCCAGGACGGTAAGGTCGCCGACGAACGCTGGCACCTCCGGAAAGACGGCACCCGCTTCTGGGGCAGCGGCACCATGAACTCGCTCCACGACGCGGAAGGCGACGTGCGCGGCTACCTCAAGGTGTTCCGCGACGCCACCGAGCGGCACGAGGAGACCCAGGCGCTCGCCTTCCTGCGCCGCCTCACCGACGTCATGATCGGCTTCCGCGAACCGGACGTCATCGTCTGGGAAGCCGAGCGGATGCTCGGCGAGCACCTCGGCGTGAACCGGGTGATCTTCGGCGAGTTCATCGGCGGCGAAGAGATCTTCGAGGTGCGCTTCGATTGGACACAGGGCGTCGGGAGCCTCGCCGGCGCGCACCGTCTGAGCGACTTCGGCCGCACGATCGAGGCGAACCTTCGCGGGGGAAGGACCGACGTGTTTCGCGACCGCGAACGGGAGTTCACCCCCGAGACCGGCCTTCTTGCCCTGCGCGGCGGCGAGACGGCGAGCGCCATCACCGTGCCCGTGCGCAAGGAGGGGCGGATCGTCGGCATATTCGCGGTGAACTCGGTGGCGCCGCGGGACTGGCGGCAGAACGAGATCGACCTCGTGCAGCAGGTGGCCGACCGCCTTGCCTCCGAGATCGAGCGGGCGCGCGCCGAGGCCGCCTTGCGCGAGGCCAACCGCACCCTCGAGGTCCGCGTCCAGGACCGCACCGCCCAGCTTCAGGCCGCGGTGCGCGAGGCCGAGGGGTTCAACTACTCGATTGCCCACGACCTGCGCTCCCCCTTGCGTGCGATCGTCTCGACCGCGAGCATCGTGGTTGAGGAGCTCGGTCCGACGCTGGACGACGAGTACCGCACGATGCTCGTGCGCCAGGCGGAGAACGCCAAGCGCCTCGGACGGCTCATCGACGAACTGCTGCGCCTCTCGCGCCTCGCCCGGGTGGAGGTGAACCGCCAGACCCTCGACATGACGACCAAGGCTCGCGAGGTTTTCGAAGACCTGAAAATCCACGGCCGTGCGAACGGTTGCCGCCTCGAGGTGGAGGAGGGCATGATCGCGCAGGGCGACCCCGGGCTCGTGCGAACCGTCTTCGACAACCTGCTCGGCAA
>CAXUKB010000069.1:3701-13777 GCA_964251345.1 uncultured Fimbriimonas sp.
GCGTGGGGGAGACGGACGGCGTCTTCACCGTCGCCGACGAGGGCGTGGGGTTCGACATGCAGTTCGCCCCGAAGATCTTTCTCCCCTTCGAGCGGCTCGTCTCCGAGACGCAGTTCGAGGGCACCGGCATCGGCCTCGCGAACGTCGAGCGCATCGTTCGCCGCCACGGCGGCAAGGTGTGGGTCGACAGCGAACCCGGCCGCGGCACCACCTTCTCCTTCACCCTTGGTCCGACTTAGCCCGCAGTACCCTCCGGGGAAGAGGGACCTTGCTCAGAGCGCCTAGCAAAACTCCGATCTAGAGTGCGGTGGCCCGCCACCGCTTTCTCAAGCGAGCCTGCGAGCGCTGGAGTACAAGTGCCCGCAGGAGCACTCACGGTTTTGTTAGACCTTGCTTGATCGTCCCCGTTCGAAAGGTGTCCGGCGGAGAGGCCAGATCTCGCGGGGGCTTTCGGACTCCTCTTCGCTGATGGGAGTCTCGTAAAAACGGGGGCGCAAAGAGGGTGTGGGCGCGCCGTTTACACGTACGGAACCCGCGGCGGCGAAAAATCGACAGAGAAATGTTCCGGCCGAACGGTCCCTTGCGACCTCCCGTCGGCCGCGGTCCGAGGGGGCCGGAGCGTTTCATGTCCCGCGTCCTCACCGCCATTCTCGACGACCTCGCCCTCCTCACCCCACGCGAGCGCTCGGTCGTCGACCTCGCGCTGGACGGCCGGACCGACGATGCGATCGCGAGCACGTTGGGGCTGAGCGTCTCGACCGTCAACACCTACTGGACCCGCATCCGGGGCAAGCTGGGCCAGTACAGCCGCACCGAGCTTGTTTCGCGGCTGCTCCGCGCGGAGATGGCGTCTCAATGCGCAAACCTTCAGGCGGAAAACGCTGCCCTCGTCGCGAGGCTGGAGGAGGAGCGAAAGGCTCGCGTCCACGCCGAGGCGGCCTTGAGCGCGCGGGGACGCGCGCCCTGGACCTTGCTTGCCCTCGAACACCTGACCGAGGCGGCTTACGTGATCCGCACTTCGGGCGTCGTGGCGTACGCGAACCTCCAAGCCCGCCGCTTTTTCCGCGCCGAGGCGGGGGATCTCGACGGGGTGCCGGTGTGGGACCTCACGTTTCGCGAGGACCGGATCGGCCGCGAGCCGGAAATCCGGGCGTTCTTCGCCGATGAGACGACGCGGCGGGCCGACGTCGGAATCGACCGTCCTCTCTACGCCCGGCGGCGCGACGGCACCGAGTGTCGCATTACCCTCTCGGCGGAGTGGTTCGAGACCGACGAAGGCCGAATGGCCGTCGTCGTGCTGCGCGAGTTTCTCGACGGCGTCGAGACGATCGTCCAAGCGCTCCGCGCGGTTCCCGTTCCGGGAAGGTAGGAGGGGTGGGCCTCCGGCTTGGCGGCGTCAAAGAGTCGCCCCCGCCCCGGGTTCTTGCGCATCCGGATGCGTTCGAAGCCCTCCTTTCATCGTGGCAAGATTCGTGCCCGAACCGCCGTCGGAAGTATTTCCGACACCGTGTAGGAAAAACGGTTCACGCGATGACGAAGCGCGCTGGGCGAGCCCCCAAGGGCACCCGGTCTTCGGTAACGGAATCGGAGAAAGGAACGCCAATCGCCCCCTTGTCGGGGCAGAGCTTGCCCCGCCACGACAGGAGGATTACCCTCCATCGCGCGGGCAGACTCAATCGAATCGCTTCGCCGAAATCGCTTGTCGAGGATGGGGTGCCACGGGTCCAGGGGGATGGTCGTGCTCCCGTCACCCGTGCTCATCCGTGCTTCCAGGGGCACCTCGACGATCGCACGAGGCATCGGCCTCTCCCCGTGGCACCCACGAGAACCCACTCCTCGACAGCTCGAAGAGAAGGGAGGGGGTGAGGCCGTGGCGCGAGGAGCGACGCCCCCGATTCCCGGACCCCACTCCCCCGGAAGGGAGAGGAAGTTCGAGAGTTTCGAGGCAGACCCTAGGCCAAGGTGAAGTGGTGCGCGAGGAACTCGCACCGCACGCGCCGGCCGTCCATCGCGACCTCCGCGTGGAGGGCGTCGCCCCGGCTCCGAAGGTCGCAGGCGCCTTGCGCCGATGAGAGTTGGAGCGCGTCGCCGAGGACGAGCGCGCGGAGATGCGCGGCGTCGAGGTGAAAACGCGCCTCGGTTTCGTGCCCGAACGCGAGAACCGCGTGGCCGTCCTTCTCCCGGATCGCAACCCGGGGCGGCCCGGCGCACACTTCCCGCTCCTCCGCCTCCTCGGCCCCGTGGACGACGGGAAGGGGATCGTCCCGCGGAAGCCACCGGGTCGTCAGCTCGGAGGCGAGGTCGCGGTAGGCGTGATAGTCGATGGGCTTGGCGACGTGGTCGTCCGCCCCCGCCGCGAGGCTGCGGGCCACCTCCGACGCCTCCGCCGACGACGAGAGCATGAGGAAGGGAACGTGGGCGAGACCGTCTTCACGGCGCACCCGCGCCAGCACCTCGTCGCCGCCGATCCGGGGCATTCGCCGGTCGCACACCATAAGATGCGGAATCCACCGCGGGTCGTCGCGCCCTTGCGTCAGGCCGAGCGCCCGCAGAAAACCCTCGCCGTGATGCGCGGCGCGGACGAGTAACGGACGCGGAAACGAACGCAAGGCGCGCAGGAACGCCATCTCATCGTCGAGAGTGTCGTCGGCGATCAGGATCGTGAGGGGTTCGTGCGCGGTAAGGATGACGGCTCCGGTCGGCGGAAAATGAGGTGGAGAATTCCGCCCGAAAACCCTCGACGGCAGGCGAGCCGCTAGGGTTCGCCTTTCTCGTGCGCCGAAGGCTAGATCCTCTCGAGCCGTTCCGCCATTCGGCGGAGCGAAGTGAGATCGATCGCTTCGAACCGGCTCGCCCACAAGTCGTCGGATTCCGACTCGGTTTGGTTGAACAGCCGCGCCGCGGCGATCTTCGTGATTCGCCGGGACCGCAGGGTTCGGAGCACCTCGGTTCCGACCAGACGCGCTTCGTCCGAGTCATCGACGAGTGGGTGCTCGATTCTCAGCCGTCCCGGCACGTCCGTCCCTTCCACGAGGAAGCCCGCGCGGACGAAGGCGTTCGTGACCGCGGGGACGTACAGGAGTCCGACGGTAACCTCGCCCGGTCCGCCCTGCCGCCAGGCGAGAGACCTCACGACAAAGAGATCGGCCTCTTCGTCGCTCATACCCTCGACCTCGGGCTCGATCCTCCGACTCTCAGCCGCTCCGCCATGTGACAAAGCGACGCGAGCCCGATCTCGTCGAAGCGGCCCGCCCAAAGGTGCGCCATTTCCACCTCGGAGGTCTCGAGCATCCGCGCCGCGGCGGCCGGTTCGAGTTTGCGGTCGCGCAACGCGCGAAGCACCGCCTTGCCCGTCCGGCGCAACGCCTCCACGCCGTCCGTCGGGGGCTTCGGCGCGGGCTCAATTCGCAGGCGGCCCGGCCGGTCCGTCGGCTCGGCGAGGAATCCTGCGCGGGCGAAGGCGCGCGTCACCGCGGGGACGCTCCCGAGGCCGACCGTCACCTCGTACGGCTCACCCCGTCGGACCTGGAGGATCATCGCCACGTAGCCTTCCGCCTCTTCGTCGTTCATCGCGTCCGACCCTTTATAGGTCACCTCGCCGGTCGAAACCCGTACTTTTATTGTAGCGGATTGGTGTAACACAAAGTATCACCGTAAAATCATGCCGTATCGAAGGCATGAAACGCGAGAGAGCGCAATTAAAGCCGGTAATCGTCGGCTGCCGCCCTTATAGTGAGGGCATGGGACAGCTCGAAGAACGAATCGTCGACTCGCTGACGGCGTTTCGAAACGCGGACCCCGATTGCGACCGGCACATGTTCGTGTTCCCGGTCACCCTCATGAACGGAGTGGCTCGGGACTTCGCCTACGAGTGCGACTGCGCCCGAAACGGCGAGGTGATGCTGTTCTACCGGTCGCCCGAGCCGGGGATTTCCTTAATGGACCCGGCCTCGGGCCCAGTCGAGTCGCTTTCCCTCTATTGAGGACATCGGAAGGGTGAACCTTCGTCCCCCCCCCCCGTCATTACCGGCCATGGATGACGTGGACGAGGCGGCCGACGCGCGACTCGCAAGAGCGTGGTTCGTCAAGGCCTACACGGAGCGGCTCGTCGAGGAGACGCGCGCCACCCGCGAGACCGCACAACGGCTCCGGCGGGAGGGGGAGGCGAGGCGTGCGCAGATGGGGCAACGCTCGCCAAGGCTTTCGATGCCTTGGATCGACTAGGGTTGAATTCTCGACCCGATGCCGAACGTAGGAAAAGACTTGGAACCCGCGCCCTTGCGCCTCCAAGAAGAAATTCTTCGAGAGTTCGCCACGTCCCGGCTCGCCGACCTCCAGCGGAGGCGAGACGAATCCCGGCGCGCCATCAAGGCGTCGCACGACCTCATCGCCGAAGCCCGGCGAAGGATCGACGAGATGCGCAACCTGGCGGGGCTCCCAGAGGGGGACTCATCCTTAGGGAAACCGGGGGTGCCACGGGTACAGGGATGATCGTGCCCGCCACCCGTGACGCTCGAAGCGGGCAAAGGGCACCGAGGCGCCGCCTCCGCGACGGGGCTCATGTCGGCATCGCATCGATCTCTTCGGCGATCTTCGTAAACCCGGTGAGGACCCGCAACTCACGCTCGATCCGTTCCCACTCGCGAATCTCGGCCCGGAGGGCCGAGATCTTCTCGACGGGGATCGTTCGAAGCGCTCTCGGCGGGGCGAACGGCTTCTCCATCTTGCTCCCTAAGACTCTCCTCGGTGTCGATTCGTTCGGCTACACGCCGAAACCTGGTCCTCGTACGGGGCTTCGATCGTGAAAGTAGCTCCGACCGGGCTCACCTCCGTCCTCATGCCGCCCTCGATCGTTCCCGATCGAGGCTCTGCCCTTTTGAATGAGCTTCTCTTGTGCCCTGGGCGCCTGTCGAGCTCAAGTCGGAGGCCTTTGCGCCAGCGGCTCCCGGCGCATAAGAAGGCGACCTAATCTGAGCGTCTATGGAGGAAAGAGGGCAGAGCGGCACGCGCGCATCCGACGAACATGAGGACGAAGGTCCAGCGACGAGAGTTTTCCTTACAAGGAAATCGACGCAAACGGGTTATGGAGCGTCTTCGATTCGCTCCCGCCCGGCGTGCAGTGCCTTCCTTGAGCCTGCGTGTGTTCCCGCGCCCGGAATACCGACTTTACGGACGCTCGGAAAAGGGGCCGAGTTTCCGCCGTAAGGAAAAATGACCGCGCGTCGAAAAGACCGGTTAACGCTACACTCCGCGCATGGGGCGGCTTGAGGAGAGCATCGTCGAATCGCTCGTCGCGCTTCGCGACGGTGATCCTGGCTTTGAGCGCCACATGTTCGTGCTTTCGCTCGAGGCCTCGTCCGTTCTCCGGTGCTTCGAGGCGGCGGCGGTCGAGACGGTGCGCGATGGCGAGGTCCTCATGGTGCGCCGCACCGATCCGCCTTCCCCGTAACAGACCGAGGCGAGCCTCCTAAGCTTCACGCCTGTCGTAATCTGCCTGACCCCGCGTCCGCCGCCAGAGGTCGAGGGAGGTCCCAACCCTATCGCTGTTTAGATCGCCCTCTTCGATGCCCTGGGAGCCGCTCTTGGCGAGGCACCGAGGATCGCGCGCCGTGACCGTGGTCTTGGATGAAGGCGGCTCCCCGAACCTCGCCCTGAGCCGATTTCAAAAACTTCTCGACCTCGAAGGAGAGATAACCTCGACCGATCGGTTGGGCCTCTACCCGTGGCACCCCCCCTACACGATCGTCGCACGATCGGCTTCCGCGAAGAGACGTGCGCCGACCGCCTTGGGCAGCTTGGCGACGACCCGGCCGTAGGAGTGCAGGACCATCTCTTCGATCTCGTCGGCGGGAACCGTGCCGTCGAGCTCGATGGTGTTCCAATGGCGCTTGTTCAGGTGGTAGCGCGGCGCGATGGCGGGATGCCGCTCACGCAAGAGCTCGGCGAGGCCCGGGTCGCACTTGAGGCTGATCCGGGGCCGCGCAGGGGCGGGCATGACGAACGCGAAGATCCGTCCGGCCACCCGGAATACGTCGGGAGTGGGACCGAAGGGGTGGTCCTCCGCCGCCCCGGGCAGACTCAAGGCAAACCGGGCGACCGCTTCGGCGTTCATCGTGCTAACCGGCTTTAGAGCTTGTAAATGAATGGGCTGTAGCGGCAGAGCTTGCCCTGCGGGGCCTTGCGACGCGTCGCTCGCGAGCGATAGGCGGCGTCCTCTCGCAGGGCAAGCCCTGACGCTACAACAATCTACTTCTTTACGTCCTCTTAAGTTACCAAACCCCGTCCGTGAGTATGAGAAAAAGGAACGGGGGCAGGGAAGAGGTAAGAGCGGGGAGAGAATCCAGGTGGAGGATTGAACTCCATTCTCAGGACCCGGACTCTCGATCCCCGGCTCCTTCCGTCTCCCCGGAGTGAAAGAAAGGGGTGACGTCCCCCAATCCTCGCGGTCTGCGCGAGAGCTTTGCCTCGACCAAGCACGGGCGAGGTTCCGCACGCGCGGGCGTGAGATCGTTGAGACTGGCCGCAAGCCTCGGGGAAATCGTTCTTTAGCGCGTTCGCGTGAGCCCTTTTCGGTGATTCTCGCCGAGACGCACAGGGAGGTTGGAAAAGGGCGCCGCGCGGGCTCTTGGGCCATGCCCCTTTCGATCGTCCCCGAAGGAGGTTCGAAACGCGAATCGTTGTCGTCCGAGGCGCCGACCTTCGTCCGAAAGCCGACCGCCTTACCGGAGCGTGAAGAAGAACGTGGAGCCTTCGCCGGGGGCGCTCTCCACCCACACGCGGCCCCCGTGGCGCTCCACGATCCGCTTCACGTTCGCCAGCCCGATGCCGGTGCCGGGAAAGGCGTCTTCCGTGACCAGCCGCTCGAAGGGCAGGAAGATCTTGGGTGCGAACTTCACGTCGAAACCCACGCCCTCGTCGGAAAGCGAAAAGACGTCGCCATCCTGTCCCATCCGCACGACGCCGCCGGAGGGCGAGAATTTCAGGGCGTTGCCGATGAGGTTTTGCAGCACCGTCCGCACGAGTCCGGCGTCGCCCTCGGCGACCATGCCGCCGTCGATGTCGAACGCGCACCCGTTCGTGCGTTCGTGCCGCCGGAGCTCCTCGAAAACGGAGCGGGCCATCTCGGTAAGGTCCAATGTCTGACGCCTGACCTCGGCCCGGGCGAGGCGCGAGAGCCGCAGCAGCTCGTCGATCAGCCTTCCCAGGCGGTTGGCGTTCTCCGCCTGCCGGGTGAGCAGGGCGCGGTGCTCCTCGCCGAGATCCGCCCCGAGCTCCTCCAAGAGGATGCTCGAGGTGGACGCCATCGCCCGCAGCGGGGCGCGGAGGTCGTGCGAAATCGAGTAGTTGAACCCCTCCGCCTCCCGTACCGCTTTTTCGAGTTGCGCGGTGCGCTCCGCGACCTTCGATTCCAGCGCCTCGTTCATCTCGCGGATGCGGCGTTCCATCTCGTGGCGCTCGCTCGCGTCCCGAAACACCTTGAGGAAACCGCGCACGGTGCCGTCCCCGCGGTGAAGGGAGTTCATCGTGCCGCTGCTCCAGAAGCGGCGGCCGTCCTTGCGGACGTGCCATCGCTCGTCCGCCACCTTGCCGTCGCGGGCCGCGGCGGCCACCTCTCGGTCGGGAACGCCGGAGGCCCGATCTTCCGGCGTGAAGATAAGGTCGATGGGCCCTCCCAGCGCCTCCTCCGAGGTCCAGCCGCAAATGCGCTCCGCGGCCGGGTTCCAGGCGAGCAGCCGGCGGTCGAGGTCCAAGATGAGAATGGCGTCGTCCGGCGCCTGATCGTAGACGGTGCGGAAAAGCTCTTCGCGTTCCGCGAGGGCCCGGCGGGCGAGTACCTGCGGGGTCACGTCCACGCCGTGGGCGAACACCCCGAACGCCTTACCGTCGGCGTCGAACATCGCCTGGTAGAGCAGATTGACGTACCGCTCCTCCGTCGGACCCTCGGGAACGCGCTGAAGGCGCACGTGAAGCTCGTCGCCGCCGAACGACTCTCCCGTCGTCAGCACCCGTTCGAGCGCCTCGAAGTATCCCTGCCCCATCAGTTCGGGCAACGCCTCGCGGACCGGCAGCCCGAGCACGTCGCGGTGGCCGACGAGCTTGCGGTAATCCTCGTTCACGTAGGTGAACCGGAGGTCCGGGCCCTCGAGAAGCGCGGTAAACGCCGGGGCCCGGTCGAGGAGCTGCGCCAGGCGCGACTTTTCATTCGCCAGATCCCGCTCCAACCGCCTTTGGTCCGTCACATCGGTGGTGTAGCAGACGACTCCCCGCACCGTCCCCTCCTCGTCGGGATCGGCCGCGTAGACGACGCTCACGTGCCGGACGCCCTCGGCGTAGGGCACTTCAAGTTCCTGGACGTGCGTTTCGCCCGCGAGCGCCCGACGGATGGGGGATTCGGTCGCCCTCCAAACCTCGCCGCCCAGCACCTCCTCGACGGTGCGGCCGACGATCGCATGCTGGACCGTTCGAAAATGCGTCTCGAACGCTTGGTTCACAAACCGGTAGCGAAACTCGGCGTCGACGTAGCACACACGCACGGGCATCCGGTCGATGACCAGGCGAAGAAGCTTCGCCGCGTCCTCGGTCGCGCCCCGCGCCGCCTCGGCCTCGTTGCGCTCTAACCCGAGCTCCCGCGTCCGTTGCTGAAGCTTGATCTGAGCCTCCGCCTGCTTTCCGAGGAGGGCCAGGGTTCGTCGTTGGAACTCCGTCAGCACCCGCGGCTTGGTGTCGAGCACGCAGAAGGCTCCCAGCGGAAGCCCCTCGTCCGTCCGGACCGAGATCCCGGCGTAGAAGCGGACCCGGGGATCCCCCGTCACGAGCGGGTTGTCGGCGAAGCGCGGGTCGGCGAACGCGTCGGGCACCTCGAGAATGCCGCTCTCGAGGATCGTGTGCGCGCAGATCGACTCGTCGAGGGTCGTCTCCGATCGTCCGAAACCGACCTCGGCGAGGAACCGTTGCCGATCCTCCTCGACCATGCTGACGAGCGACACCGGGGCGTCGCACACCTCGGCGGCGTAGGCGACGAGCTCCCGGAGCACCGAGCCGTAGTCCGGTTCGGGAAGTCGATGTCTCTCAACGGCGGCGAGGCGCGCAGCCTCGTCGGGACGTTTGGGGGCGCGCATGAAGAACCGTCAGGATACATCCGAACCGGCCTCTTCGTCGTTTTGTCCCGCCAAGACCCGGCGGCCGGATCGTCGCGGATGCCCGGTCAAGTACAGTCCCTCCGTTGGGCGGGATCTATGGACGCGGTTAAGCTTATCGGCCCGATCTTGGGCATCGCCGCCGTCGGGGCGCTCTTCGTCGCGCTTCGGCAGTCGAATCCGCCCGCCGAACGGACCGATTTCACCCACGACGCGGGGGCGGTCGCCCCTTCGGGCCGGGCGCGGCAGGCGCAGCTGACGGCTCGGTTGGGCGCGGCCCCGCACACCTTGCGCGAGCTGCCCGACGGCTACTCGCTGACCTATTACGACGGCCGGGGTCTGCTTCCCGAGGCGTCCGAGTGGTTGGCCTTAGAAACTCGATCCTGCCCGTTTCTCGATCTCTCCATCGCCGTCCTGCGGGACAACGGAGCGCTCGTCGTCAAGATGTCGGGGGCGCAGGGAGTCAAGGCGTTTCTGAAGCGCGACCTCGCGCCGATGCTCAAGAAGCCCTGAGCGCCCGTGGAGAAAAGCGGGCGACGCCTTCGCGCCCCCGCGCCGGTGTCCATCGTCAAGGCTCGTGCCGACGTGCCGATCTCGTTTTCGCGCATGAGGAGGCTTTGCACACGCCCGCGTCAGCGCCACGCCGCCCAGAGCAGGGACAATCCCGAACCCAGCATCAGCAAGTCCAGTAGACGATCGAATGCATGAGGTCCCATCCGGACCACGAACGCCTTGCCCGCGTAGGTCCCCGCCATCAGCGAGCCGCCGACGAGGGCGCCTTGAAGCAACGTGCTGGACGGCATCGCGCCGAGACGCCCGAACGTCGCGACCTTGCTAAGGTAGAGCGCCAGGGCGCTCGCGGCCTCGGTCGAGAGGAAGGCGCCGCCCGCTAAGCCGTACGCGGTGAAGACGGGGACGCTGAGCGGCCCCGTGGACAGA
>CAXUKB010000069.1:13787-16689 GCA_964251345.1 uncultured Fimbriimonas sp.
GAACGAGACCGGTCAGAAAGCCGATCGCCGCCCCCGCGGCCGCCACCTCGCGCAGGCGCAAACGACGACCCTTGCCGACGTGCCACCGCCGGAGCGGAATCATCGCCAGGAAAAACAGGCCGAGCCCGGCGTCGATCGCGCCGGACGGCAGGGACAGCAGCGTGCGCGCGCCGAGCGCCGCCGCCGGGATCCCGGGGATCGCGTACGCCGCCGCGGCTCTCCAATCGACCTCTCGCCACCAGGCGGCGACGCGCGCCACGTTGCCCATGACCGCGGCCACCGCCATGATCGGCACCGCCTGCTTCGGCCCGTAGGCGTAGACCAGAACGGGCAGGAGCATCAAAGACGAGCCCGTCCCGACGACGCCGCTCACGCATCCCGCGAGGAGGCCGACGGCCAGCACGAAGAGATACGACGTCATCGGCTTAGGCGGCGCTTGCAAGCTTCATCATTACGGTAGGCGTCGGATGCTCACGTGGCGACGCGCCGAACGGGACCGTCGCCTCAACGTTCTGATCCCCTCTCGTTCAGGAGGAGAGTTCGGGTTCGTCCAGCAGTTCCGACACGCGTCGCACGATTCGATCCGGAACGATCTCACTTCCCGGCGGCAGGCCCTTGCCGAGGTGGTCGTGCCACACGGCGTAGATCCCCAGGCGTTGGGGCGCCGCGACCTCCCACACCAGGTTGTCGCCGACCATCCACGTTTCGTGAGGCTTCACGCCGAGCGAGTCCATCGCGAAGTGGTAGGCGCGCTCCTCCGGCTTGCCGAAGCCGTGCTCGCCTTCGATCTGGACGTGGTCGAACAGCGGGGCGAGGCCGAACCGCTCGACCTTCTCCCGCTGAGTATCGGCATAGCCGTTCGTCACCAGGGCGAGCCGCACGCCCCGGCGACGAAGCTCCCGGACGGTCTCCACGGCGCCGGCAAAGAGACGCCCCTCTCCGTTTTCCCGAAGATGGTGGAACCGCTCGGCGAAGCGCGCGGCGACCTCCGGCGTGAGCCCCGGCGCGCGGCTTCGCCACCCCTCGAACAGCCGCTGCACCACGCCGATCCTCGCCTCCAGGATCCGCGTGCGCCAGGTCGCGTAACGGTCGGGCGCGGCCCAGAAGTCGAGGAAGGCCGCTTCGACCGCCAGGCTCACCTCGGCGGGCGTCAGGGGAGCGAGCGCGCCCCCGAACTCCTCCGCCACCTCGACGAGCAATGCCTCGCGGCCGCCGAGCGACAGGAGCGTATCGTCCAGGTCGAAGAGGATCGCCTTGGGAAGCCGGACCACATCCTAGCGTAGCCCACGATCGCCGAGTTTCCGAGCGGGAACGGCGGTCGTCCGCAGCCGAGGTTTCCGCCGGCGGGCTACTGGAGCCGAAAGTTCTCTTGCCACTCCACCGTTCCCTCGGCCACGAGCCGGAGGAGAACGTGCGAGGTGTGGAGATTGTCCGACTGGTCCTCCTTCCAAAGGACGTGGAGAAGGTTGGTGATCTCCTCGGTCCCGAGTCGGCCGCCGAGATGGTAGGCGACTTCGTAGGCCGCCTGCCGCATCCGCGTGAGTTTCAGCACCATCGTGAGAATCATCACGTCGTTCACGGGGCCGGCGGGGACGGACATCACCGTGTCGTCGATCTCTTCGCCCCAACCGAGAACGGAGGGTGACGGCTCGCGCACGAGGTCAAGCCCCGCCATCGCGCACGCGATCTCGATTCGCCCGAGTCTCGTCGGCAGAGACTCGACCATCTCGGTCACGACTTCCCGCGTGTTATCGCCGTGGACCCGTTCCGCGATTCGTTCGAGGATTGGAATCGCGGTGGTCTCCTGAGAATAGATTCGCTGCAAAGCGACCCGAAACAACCTCTCCCACGTCATGATTTCATTCCGGATACGGAGGGGGTCATGGTCTGAAAAGGCCGTCGCGTCTTCGCCCGGCCCTGCATGGCAACGTTGCCCATGCCCCCTTTTACCGCATGGCGACGAGGGGCAAGACCAGAAAACGAAATTGGGCCGAAACCCCGTAATTTCGGGGTTTCGGCAGGAGAGCATCCGACGCCACCCGTTTGTCCCACCGCAGATGGTTCCTTTCCACCCGGTCAAGGGTGGATGTTCTGAACGCCGTAGCCGAAGATCGGCGCGCCGGTGGTCGTGAAGTTGAACGAGTAGCCGATGAGCGTCCCGCCGTCGGCGGCCGGGACGGTCGACGTGATCGTCAGCGTGCCCGAGACGATGTCGTTTGCGGCGAGCATGGTGCCGATGAAATTAAGGTCGCCGGGCAGCCGGTTGCGATCGTTGTGGTCCTTCCAAGTGTAAACGTCGCCCACCCCTGGACTCGCTCCCGGCGAAACGCAGAGCCGAAAGTCGACGAGGTCGCCCCCGTTGCCGTTCGGGATCTCGCATTGAAAAAGGTCGTAGTCCGATCCGGCGGAGCGCACGGAAGGCGTCCTCGTCGGCCCCGGGTAGCGAAGCGCCGGGTGGGTCGCGTCGTACGGGTAGGTGATGTCCATGTAGCTCTGGCCTCCCAGCGTCACCGTCGCCCGGCCGCTGCCTAAGACCTTGCCCGAGGCGTCGAGGATCTGCAGATTGATCGCGTCGCCCACGACGGCGCCGGTCTTCAGGAACGGGTCGGGAGGCGCGTAATAGATGTGCGGCTGCGTCGTGGTGAGCGACTGGCTCGTCGCCGCGCCTTGACTGAGGGAGACGGTGCCGACCCCGACCGTCCAGAGGTATTGGGTGCCAGCGGGCAGCCCCGTCGTATCCGCGACGTACACGTTGCTTCCGTAGAGGGGCACGCCAATCGCAAGCGTCGACGGATTGAGGTTGAAGACGCTGCCGACGGCGATGGTGGTGCCGGTGGTGCCGAGCGAGGTTCCGTCGGCGGCCTTGACCACGACGGTGATCGTGTCGGACGCCGCCTTGCCG
>CAXUKB010000070.1:0-16468 GCA_964251345.1 uncultured Fimbriimonas sp.
GCCCCTACGCTTCGAAGGGCCACGTCTACTACGCTTGCTTCGGTGCGAAGGGTTGTCGTCGCACGGGCGTCCGCGAGGAGTCCGTCACCGAGGCGACCGCGAAGGAGCTGGAGTCGCTGCGGATCCGGCAGAGCGTGCTCGACCTCCTCAAGGAAGTCATTCGTGAAGGTCACCAGGAGATTTTCGCCGCGCAGGGTGAGATGCTCGCGCAAATCGAGAACGAGATCCGGGCACACGGCCCCGCGCACCGGAAGACGTGGGACGATTCTCTCGCTTTGCTGGAGGCGGTTTCTAACGCCGCACCCAGGTTCAAGCAGGCTAAACCGGACGCGCGCAGACGACTCGCCAAAATCGTGGTTTCTAACCTCACGATTGTTGCGGGAGAATTGACGCTGGAACTCCGTCCTGAGTTCAAAACGGTCGTCGAGGCGAACCGCGAATGCGGCCTCAATCCTGCCTTAGAGACGCAACTTGCAAATTGGCTGCCCGCCATGGATTCGAACCACGATTAACAGATCCAGAGACTGTTGTCCTGCCCTTAGACGAGCGGGCAGCGCGTCGGCAGACGAGGAATGTTATACCCGTTTCTTAAAGCGCCCGCAATGGTCGTAACCCCGGCGCGCTGAATCGCGTCTCTTTTGCAATGAGCGTTGTGGCACTCGTTTTGGCGGCGGCGATGGCCCGGCCCGCATCGTCCGAACCGGTTCTCTGGCTAAACCCGGCCGGACAGCTCCTGATCGGCGGGCGAGAGGCGAGAGGGCGGCTGAACGCGGGCGCCAAGACCGTTCAAACCCCGGCGGGGCTCGGGCTCGACTTTAGCGGTGGAAAGAGCGGCTTCCTCATTCCCGACTTCCCGCTTCTTCATCTCACCCGATCCATGACGGTGGCGACGTGGCTTTACCTCCGAAGCTATACCCCTAACGGATTTCAGTCTCAGATCCTTTTCCGCGGCGACGACCGGAGCGGTCTCGATCCCTACCACCTGTCGGTGGAGAGCGACGGTACGGTCGGATTCTCGATCGACAGCGCCGACGGCGGGCAGGCCAGCGTGAAGGCCAATATTCCTCTCAAGACTTGGATCCGGGTCACCGGATCGTACGATGAGGAGACGAACGAGATGCGCCTTTACATTGGAACGCGCTTAGCGGCGACCGTCGAAACGCCGAAGCACCCGTTCGCCGAGTTGGAGGCGAAGTCGATTCCCGGCGTCTCCATCGGTAACGTTCAGAACGACAAGGGACCGCATAATCAACCGCTCGACGGGATTGTCGTAGACCTCCGCCTCTACGACGAGGCGCTTACGCCGAAGGCGGCGGGCTACTCCACCGTCTTCTCAGGCGCGGGCTAGCGAGGGAAACGCGGGTTCGGTCCGTTAACCCAAACTCGCTCGAATGCCCGGACGGTTCGTGGCAGGAACCGATTTGGGGATCCTCTCGACGGTTCCGTCGGCCGTCCGACCAGCCGGTCGAGTGTTCTAGCCCGTGTCTGGTGAATCCCGGTGTCTGTCGGATGCTCTCGTACCGACGCACATCACCGCATCGTTTTGACCTCCGTGGGGCTCCTGGACCCCTCACCCCCTGCCCCCTCTCCCCCGGAGGGGAGAGGGGAAATGATTCACTAGACACGGCCAGGCAGGCTCAGAAGATTGCCGGTTCGCACGTTAAGGCCGGAGCGTCGTATAATGCCCCGCATCCGCAACGGAGCGGCCCGTCCGGAACGACCCGGAGGACACGACCATGGCCCGCACGGATTCCAGCCCTTCCTTCTCCCCGAGGTGCGCCCCTTGAGCGCCCTCCGCCTCGCCCACGCCTTTGTCGGCCTCAAGGCCACTCACGAAAAGAGCCGCTCGCCGAATCCAATGTCCCGCGCCCAAAAGGCGAAACTTGGACTGGCGTTCTTCGCGGGCAAGATGATCGGTCTCGCCCTCGTGCTCGGAGCGATGCTCGCCTTTGGGATGTTCTCGGGTTCGAGCGCTCACGCGCAGGGCGTGGCCGTGACGCACGACCCGGCGGTGGTCAACGCGATCAACACCGCTTGGACCCTGGTGGCGGCCGCCCTTGTGTTCGGAATGCAGGCCGGTTTCGTCATGCTCGAGGCGGGCTTCGCACGGCAGAAGGAGACGGTCAACATCCTAATGGAGTGCATCTTCGACACGTGTCTGTGCGGAGTGCTCTTCTGGGCTTGGGGCTACGCCTTCATGTTCAGCCACGGCAACGGCTTCATCGGGACCCATTGGTTCTTCCTGAACGGAATCCCCGACACCTACGAGACCACCGGCATCGCCGTGCTCGCCCACTGGATATTCCAGTTCGCTTTCGCCGACACGACCTCCACGATCACGTCGGGCGCGATGATCGGCCGCACCAGCTTCCGGGGGGACATCCTCTACTCGATCGGCGTCACCGGCTTCATCTATCCTATCGTGGGGCACTGGGCTTGGGGGCCGGACGGCTGGCTCGCTCTCATGGGTTCGAAGGACGGCATTCTCACCGGCCTCGGTAACGGCTTCCGTGATTTCGCCGGCTCGACCGTCGTCCACACGATCGGTGGCGTGATCTCCCTTGCCGGGGCGATGGCCTTGGGACCGCGTATTGGCCGTGTTTTCGCCCGCGACGACAAGGAGCGCGGGGGAATGCCCGCACCCCACAGCCTTCCTCTCGCCGCGCTCGGCGCGTTTCTCCTCTGGTTCGGTTGGTACGGGTTCAACCCGGGCTCGACGCTGTCGGCGATGGACATCCAGGGCATCGGGCGCGTCTACGCCAACACGACGCTCGCCGCTTGCACGGGCGGCATGGTCGCGATGGTCATCGCCCTAAAGGTCGGTCCGACGAAGGGCAAGTGGGACGTGGGCTACACCATCAACGGACTTCTCGGCGGTCTCGTTGCGATCACCTGTCCGTGCTACTGGGTGAGCCCTCTAGGCGCTCTTCTCATCGGAGCGATCGCGGGCGCGATCGTCTACTACGGCGTCAACCTGGTCGAATGGTGGCGTATCGACGATCCGGTCGGCGCGGTGACCGTCCATGGCTTCTGCGGCATCTGGGGCACCCTCTCGCTGGGTCTCTTCGCGTGCGGGAAGTACGGCATCAACGGCCCTACCGGAGCCGACGACTCCTCGCCCGTGAAGAGTATCTTCTACGGCGGCGATTGGCACCCCTTCTTCGCCCAGCTCATCGGGAGCGCCGCGATCACGATTGTGACGTTCGTCGTGGCGTTCGCGATGATGAAGGCACTCCGCAAGCTTCCGGGCCACTGGAATCTGCGCGTCGAGGCGCGCGGCGAAACGGGCGAGGGTGGACTCGACGTGTTCGAGCACGGCATTGAAGCCTATCCCGCGCAAAGTTAGCTCGAGTCACCGTTCTGGATCGGTTGCCAAGGCTGCCGATCCAGAATGGCCGCAACGGGCTTTACACAATCCTGAGGTGCGTCGACCACCCTTCGGGCTAATCTCTAAGCATGGCTAACATGTACAAGGTCGAAGCAAACATCCGACCGGACAAGCTCGAAGCCGTTCGCGAGGCGCTCCACGCCATTGATGTGACGATGCTGACCGTCGTCGAGTGCCGCGGCTCGGGCCGGAAGCGCGCTCCCAGTCATTCCTTCCGCGCGGGCGCCCATGGCGATGGCCTTTCCTCTCGACTTCAGCTCAACATCGTCGTCTCGGAGCCCTACCTTCAACCCACCCTCTACGCCATCCAAAAGGCGGCGACGACCGGAGAGGTGGGCGACGGCAAGATCTTCGTCCTTCCCGTGAGCGAAACGGTTCGGATTCGAAACGACGAGCGTGGCTCGTCCGCGCTCTCCTAAGCCTAGAGAAACGCTTATGGATCGCTGCAGCCGTCTTATAATGACGGCAGATGGCGGTCAAGATCGATTCGTTCGAGGATGAGCTTCGCCGTGCGATTTACGGCGGGATCGTTTCCAGATTCTGTGCGACTTGCGGCTGGTTGACCTGGCTGTTCGTCCAGGCGCTGGCCAAGGATTGGAAGGCGATCTTCGGTCCCATCGTCGGGGTTCTGGTGGGCGTCACCGTGCGCTTCGTCGAGCACTACAAAGAAGTGGCTCGTTACGAGAGCGAAGGCGGCGACTGGTCGGAAGAAGAAGAGGAAAGCGAGGGTGTGCCGAAGGGCTTTGCCAGGGGAATCGTCCAGAGCCTCGTCCCCTTCGTCTTGCTTTTCGTCGCCCTGACCTGCGAGCACGTTCTCGGCGATCTTCTTGCCGAGTACATGGTTCCCTTCCTCGCCAGCATAGCGACGCTCTTTCCGGTTGGCGCCATCTTCGGGTCTCTCGTTCAATCGGGAAGACGAGATGAAGGGCTTCGCCGATCTTTTCTTGCGCGGTCTAATCGTCGGATTAGTGGCCGCAGTCGCCGTGGCGCTCGTCGCCTGGGCGATGGGCGGAGACGTCGATCTTCCGGCGATTTTCGGCTGGTGGACGATCCTTGGCATCTGTCTTTCGTTTTTCGGTTCGCCGTCTTCCCTTTCTCCGCTCCGCGGAGTCGGAGGGTTCATTGCCGCCGCTGCCCTCGTCGTCACCTGCAGCGTGCCGAGTTCCTACCTCTTTCTTTCTCGCCTTCCGCTGCTCCAAACCAGGCCGCTTCAGCTCGTCGGCCTTCTCGTGGGTTGCGCCCTCGATGCCCCGGACGTTCCCGCGCGTTTCTGAACCGTCGCCGAGGAGGAGAGAGAAAAGCATGAGCCGGAGGTCGGAGCCGGTGAAGCGGAAGACAAGACCCCGGAGTCGGCGACAGGCAGACGGCTGGCCACGTGGATCGGCTACGCTCCTCCAGCGCCGAACGTCGACTCTCCGCCGAAAGTGCCGACCGATCCGCTAATCCTGGAACCTGACGACGCACGGGAGCGGCGGCTCGTCGAGGAGCGAAGAGATCGCCTTGGGGCGCAACTGGTTCAGGGTTGGAGCTCCGGCCTCGCTCGTTCCGCCGTGGTGATTTTTTTGATCGGCCTTGGACAGGCACCAAGAATCGAGGACTCTCTCCGCCCGAACGACTATCCGAGTACGCGTACGGCGCGAAACGACCGGATCATCGCGGCCGCGACGATCACCCTGATCGTGCTCGCCTGCCTTCTGGTGCGGTACCCGCTGAAAAAGTAGTTCGAAGGTCCCAATCTGGGCTCGACGGCTTAGGATCCAGTGCCAGCGCCGCCATGCTTTATCCGTGACCTACGATCGGTCGAGTGAGCTGTTTAACGACGGGTGGAGGGAGCCCGGAGACGACTGCGAGCGGCTCTCCTACTACATCACTTTCGCCGTAAGCGGGCTCTTAGGCTTGGCGACGGTTGGCTGGGGTGGCTGGAAGCTGTTCACCGGAACCCACGAGAACGTCCGGATTGTAGGTCTGCTCTCGATCGTCGTAGGCGGCGCGATGGCCGCCTACGTCGCCGTGTTCTTCGCTCGAGAGCGGCGGCACTGGGACCTGCGCCATCTCACCGCCGATCGCGTGGTGGCGGGCGGCATTCTATTCGGCATCGCCCTTGCTTTGTTGGGTCTTCAAGGAAACGGACGCGGCGGAAACTCGGCCGCCGCGACGGCGGCTCTTATCGCTCTCGGCGGGATCGTCGCCACCTTCTTCCTGGTGGTCGGCTTGATCGTCGCGTACGCTCCCGCCCTGAGCGTCCGCCATCGGCTCGCCGGCACGCGCATCGAGCGACGCTACGCGATTGACGAAAAGCTGAACGAGATCGACGAGCATCCGTGCCCGCGTGCCGATGGCATGACTCCCGTGGTCACGCTGAGGCTACGGGACGGCCGAACCCGAACGATGGTGTGTGCGGAGTCGGCCTACGAAGCGGTACGCCTCGGGGCGAGCGGCACCGCCGTCCTGCGCGGCAAGCGACTTGAGCGCTTTCACCCGAACTGAACCTTTGGTTCACGATCGTCTTACGCTATCGCATCTTTCGACGCTGGGCAGTCACGATACCGGTGTTCATGCCCGCCCAGTGAAGCTGACCGCCGTAGCGGCCGTGCTCCATCTTGATGCACTTATCCGCGACCGCCACCAAACCGGCATCCTGTGCCCGTTTCGAGGCCTCGAGGTCAGCGATCCGGAGCTGCGTCCAGACCGCCTTGGCGCCGATGGCGATCGCCTCGTCCACGATGGCCGCAACTTCCTTGGCAGGACGGAACACGTCCACCACGTCTACCGGAATCGGAATGCTGTTAAGATCTGGGTAGCACTTCTGCCCCAGGATCTCCGTTGCGCGCGGATTCACCGGAACGACGGTGAAACCCTCGTCCATGAGGTACGAGCCGACCATGTTGCTCGGCTTCGTCAATTCGGTCGACATGCCGACGATCGCCACGACCTTCGACGTGGCGAGGACATCCTGAATCTGCTTAGCGTTCTGGTATCGGTCCTGTTCCTCGGGTGAAAGGCGCGAGTTCATCCGGGTGTCGCAGACGATGGGCATCGACTCTAGTTTACGTAAACGCGGAGCGTTTCGCGACTACGCCTGCGCGAGCGCCTGGCCGAGATCCCAGAGGAGATCGTCGGTGGTCTCCAATCCCACCGAGAGGCGAATGAGACCGGGGCCGATGCCGCCCGCCTTCAGTTCGGCGTCGGAAAGTTGCTGGTGGGTGGTCGAGGCCGGGTGAATCACGAGCGACTTGGCGTCGCCGACGTTCGCGAGGTGCGAGAAGAGGTGGAGCGACTCGATGAACCGCTTCCCTTCTTCCCGCACGTCGGCGTTCTCCTTGAGCTCGAACGAGAACACCGCGCCCGGTCCCTTCGGCAGGTACTTTTTCGCCCGCTCGTAGTGCGGATGAGACGGCAGCCCCGCGTAGTGGACGCTCGCCACCTTCGGATGCGACTCAAGGTACTGCGCTACCGCGAGCGCGTTCGCGGTATGGCGATCCATTCGGAGGGCAAGCGTCTCTAGTCCTTGGAGCAGCAGGAACGAGTTCATCGGCGAGATGCACGCACCTGTGTCGCGCACCGTCTCGGCGCGTAGTTTCGTGAGAAAGCCGTAGTGGCCGAAGGTATCGTAGAACCGCATTCCGTGGTAGGTCGGACTGGGATCGGCAAGATTAGGAGTGCCGGACCAATCGAACTCGCCGGAGTCGATCACCACCCCTCCGATGCTCGTGCCGTGGCCGCCGATAAACTTGGTCGCGCTATGGACCACGATCGTCGCGCCCCAGTCGATCGGCCGACACAAGTAGGGCGTGCCGAATGTGTTGTCCACGATGAGCGGCACGTACTTGGCCCTCGCCAGTTCGGAAAGGCGCTCCAGATCCGCGATGCGGCCGACGGGATTGCCCACGGTCTCGACGTAGAGGCCGCGAGTAGTAGGCCGGATCGCCGCCTCCCACGCATCGAAGTCATCGGGGTCCACGAACGTGACGTCGATGCTGAGCTTCTTCAGCGTGTGCGTCATCTGGGTCGATGTCCCTCCGTAAAGTTGATTGCTCGCGACGAAGTGGTCGCCGGGTGAGGCGAGCGTCATGAAGATGGCGAACTGGGCCGCCATTCCGCTTGCGACGGCCACCGCGCCCGTGCCGTTTTCAAGCGAGGCGATGCGCTCCTCGAGCACGGCGGTGGTCGGATTGCTGATCCGAGAGTAGATGTTGCCGTACTGCTTTAGCTCAAAAAGGTGAGCGGCCTCGTCGCTATCGCCAAAGACGTAGCTCGTCGTCTGGTAGATGGGGACGGCGCGCGCCCCGACGTACGGATCGGGAACCTGACCCGCATGAAGCATGCGGGTCTCGAAACCAAAAACGCGGGAGTCGGACACGAAGGGGAGTGTGGCCGACGGTGGCACGCGGTTGCTCACGATCGAGAACGATTGTGCAAACTTCCGAAGCGATGGCAAGCCCGCATCGGCGATCGTTTGCGATCGTAAGCCGCTCAGCCGTTCTTGGCGCCCGCCGCGATCCAATCGGACCACATCTTGATCTCATCTGCGCTGAGCGCCGGATGGTTACCGAGCGGCATCTTGCGCACGCCGTCGCCCTTGACCGACTTGATCAGCAGGCTGCCGTCCGCGTCCCCCGGCTTGACGTTGGCCATCACACCCTCGTAAGTGCCGAGATTAACGCCCGCCCGGGGTCGTGCGGCGGCATGGCAAGGCATGCACCGGTCGTCGATGAGCGCCTTCACCTGGGTGAACGTGACGGCCGGGGCTTCCATCGAGGCGCCGGCGGGCGGCGTGAAGACGAAGGTGTCGGGCGCTTCGGGCGCCTTGCCGATCGTGACTTCCTTCGCGACCAGAAGCGTTTCCTTGCCGTCTTGCGAGATGAGCGCCCCCCGTGAGACATGGTTCTTCTTGTCGAGGTAGAGCACCGCCGAGGGCCCCTTCTTCAAACCCACCGCGACGGAGTCCGTGTCGAAGCCGGCGACCTTCCGCGACTCGCCCGCCTTGGCCGTGTCCACGTCCGAGGCTCCGTCCTTCAGCAAGAAGGGCGCCCAAGGCAAGACGTCGAGCCGGTGCGAGAAACCCTTCGCCCAAGCGTCGGAGTAAGGCGATTGGGCGTAGCGGTTCGTCGCCGTCGTGTAGGTCGTCACCGTCGTGCCATCGCTGACCACGTAACCCGTCGGTGTCGTGAGCCGGAAGGCGCTGGGACGGGAAAGGACGAGCTTGTAGGGCAGCGCCGCGTCCGCGCCCATCTTCACGGTGTAGACGACGGTCAGGCTTGAGGCCGCGCCGAGCGCGGCGAAGTCTTGGGTGAGCGGAGTCGGAAGGCTGGTCTGCCCCGCCGCCGCGGCAAGGGCGATGATCGAACCGGAGACGAGGGCGAGGGACCGCATCGGTTCACTATAGCGCGAAATCTTTCGACGCGCTATCCCTGCGGGCGTGTCCGAAGACCCGCCTCCTTACGCTCAGCACCCATGCGGCACGCCGATTCGCGTCGAATAGAAAGTCGATACCCAGATCGCCGCTCTCGAAGCCCAGGGTTCGAGAGCCTTCTGATCCCCGAAAAGGATCAGACCCTAACGAAATCGCGGACGCACTCGGACATCGCCTCGAGATCCTCGGCCTGGGGACGATAGGGTCGATCTCGATCCGTCGCGACGAGGCAAAGAAAGCCGAGGTGGTCGTGCGAATCCGCTCTGAACTGATGGCACGTCTGTTGCGGAACGTGGACGAGGTCGTGGATGGAGATCGGGCGGATCTCTTCGCCGACCAGCACCCGCCCCTTGCCCCGGATCACCATCACCGTATGAAGGTGGTCGTGGCGCTCAAGCGTCGAGTGACCTCCCGGACCAATTTCGAAGTAGCGGAACTCCACCGGCAGCGTCTCTTCGCCTTTGTAGAGCGTCTGCCGGGTGATGCTCTTGAAGTGGGTGCCGCCGTCTTCCTTGTAGGGGTGGACGTCAACGCCTTCCCATTTGAAATCGTGGTGGGGCTTGACCATTCGTGCTTTCTACGCCCATAGAGGATACTCGCTAGATGAGCGGACGGGGACGCACTCAAAGTTCAGAAGAACGGCTTCGAGATCTCGACCTCTGTGTAGAGCTTTATAAAGCGCTGAGGATGCCTCTTCCTCCTTCCAACGCTGTCCTTGTTGCGTTCGATAGCCCCTTTACATCCACTTCCGCCTCAACCTTCTCTGTCGGATACCGCGTAGGTCGCGCTCGTGAAGGGCGTGCGAAACTTTGGAGCGCCGATGAGAGGATATCCACAGTGAGCATCGATTTAACGGCGCTCCGGAAAGCAGCGAGATATCTTTCGATCGACCTTTGGTTTCAAAGGTCTTCACCGATCAACGGCCTCTTCACATTTGCGATCATCGAACGAATACGCAACCACGACGACGTGGCGCTTGACGCATTTGAGCGCTCGATTGATGATGATTTATGGAAGAGACGGTGGGGGGCAGATCTCGCCGACAACTCCCTCAACCGCACGGCGGAACTCGCCCTAGACCGCTGCCAGCGTCTCCTCGTCGATCCTCTTCAAAGTCGCGGCGAGGTGTTGATACAACTAAAACTCCTTACCGAAATCGCACCTGCGGTTGGCACAAGAATTCAAGGCCTGATTCGACAAGTTAAGGCGACGATTGACGGAAACGGAGCGGGTAATCCTTGGATCGACGCCCTCTGCGAAACGACGGAGCGAGGAGACCAAATTGAATGCCAATTTTCAGGTCGAAAAGCGGCCCTGAAGCCTATCCAAGCCGTTATCGATCAAGGCTTCAACATC
Source organism: uncultured Fimbriimonas sp. (assembly GCA_964251345.1). Taxonomy (GTDB): domain Bacteria; phylum Armatimonadota; class Fimbriimonadia; order Fimbriimonadales; family Fimbriimonadaceae; genus Fimbriimonas. The sequence goes on from CAXUKB010000070.1 coordinate 10,158, forward strand.
GTGCCTGCGCTAATCAATCACCTTGGCGACGACCGCCTGACCCGTGCGGTGGACCCGCCGTTCCACAATAAGCCGGCAACGCTCTGGACGGTAGGACAAACTTGCCGAGAGATTCTGTACGCATTTCGCGGCGACTCGATTCGCGGTGACCGCGCTACCCCTCGACAGTGGCGGAAGTGGTGGACTTATGCTCACGCCTTGGGTGAGCGAGAATATTGCCGCAAAGCGCTGAAAGTGTCCATAGGATTCCCCTCGGCAGCCCTTCTGAGAATTGCTCGAAGGCGTTGTCCAGACATTATCCTTGAGGCTTTCGACTCTGTGGTCGACGGACCCGAGTTAGTTCAGGTTTATCCGTATCTTGACGCAATGCGAACGTCTCGTCTAAGTCGTGCCAAAGTCCTAACGGCCGCGCGGCGTGCCGCTTCGAGCCGCCATCAGGACCAGGTTCACTCGGGATTATGGAAACTCTATGAACTGAGTCCCGAAGACTTCGATGAGGCACTGATCCGAGCGCTCGACGCGATTCCCGCTGGAACACCCGGGGGCTTTTTATCGCGCGAAGCGTCCTTTGGCCAGCAGGTTGCATACAGCGACTCTCCAGCGGTTTGGGAAGCTCTGTTGCGTTTAGCGAGAAGGGTCGCTCCCGAACATCGTCGAGAGCTCATTTCTGAAGCCGTAATCCAAACGGGCGGAGCGCCCCCTAAACAGATTGTCCGCTTCTTAATGCCATTCTTCGACAGAGATTATTGGGCCGCGGACGCTCAAACGGCTCAATTGACGCTCGCTTACGCGGCAAGAAGGCTTTCACTCGAACTCTCAGAGGAGTCGATTAATTCTGAAGCCGCTCGTCAGTTTATTGAAGAAGCGGCTAAGCGCTTTATCGATTCTGCATGAGACGTCGCGCAGCAAGGGTTTTACCTGCTCTTAAGGCCGCCGCCGCTCCGTCAAGCGTCTTCGGGTCCGCTCCCGCCTTTCGGAGTTCGTAAAGCCGCATCGGCAACCGCAGGTCGGCGGGAGCGAAGGCGAACTGGGGATCGATCTTCCGCCGCGCACGCTGCGTCGTCTCCAGATCGCGGTAGCCGAACTCCATCGAGGGCTCGATTTGCGTTCCCTCTCCCCAGTCGTTCCAAGTGGCCACCTGAACGAGCGGCGCCCCACGCCCGAGCGCGTCGGCGAGCGTCTTCTCGTAGGTTTGCCCGCCGGCGTCGGGGATCTTGCCGTATCCCGCGCTCACTCCCGCCTCCTTATAGAAGTCGTCGAAGCGCGGGAACGCGACGGGAATGAGACTTTCGTTCGCCTTCGCGACCTCGTCTCGCTTCGCCTGCCAGCCATCGCCTGGAAGGGGCCAGTCGAACGCTCCGACGGCGGCGGCTCCGCGGCGACGATGCAGCGTGTAGAACGCGACGTTCGTCGGCAGGATCGTCGTCCAATCCTCTTCCTTGTAGTACTGAGGGCCAAAAACCATCACCAGCGGCTTTCCATCGACCTTCTGGTAAGTCGGCGATCCGAACCACGCCGTTCGTGCCCGGGTGAACAGCGACTTCCCCTCCGAGACGGCGTCCTCTCGCTTGAACACGCCGCCCGACACGAGGTTGGGCACCGTTTGGTCTTCGTACACCAGGGCGAACGACAGCCCCGTCCGCTTCGCGGCCTCGAACAGCTTGCCGGCGACGCGGTGGTTCGGCAGATAGTCGTAGCGATCGCGATCCCCGTACCAGTCGACGAGCATCCCGTCGAAACCGGCGATCTTCATCAAGAGCGTCTGACGCTCGACAAGGTCCGGATCAGCTGAGTCGTAAGCGCCGCCGAGCGGATGATAGTGGCTCGCCAGTGCTCCTTTCGACGCCTCGGTCTTTCCCATCGTCCAGTGCCAGCCTGGCGGATTCAGGGAGAACCAGGGCATCACGTGGACGAGAAGCAAGGGACGCCCAACTAAAAGAAACGAAGCGAGCATCTACTTTCGCGTGTACTTCGTCTTCAGCCGTCCGCCTGGCTGCTGCAACGTGAGGTCGTTCCCCGTCGGCTTGCCGTTGTACTCAAGGGTGGTGTCTCCGCCTGATTTCTCCGCATACTTAAACAGAAGCCTCTCTCCCGAGACGAGCCACATCCCCTTGATGTGGCTCGTCGACTTGCCGTTTTGAGAGTTCGTAGTGGAATCGATCTCCACCGTTCCGTCCTTCGCAAGATGAAGATCGGAAGTACCGTCGGTACTCTTCCACTCACCGACGTAGCTCGGATCGACCTTTCCTTCGAACGTGACCGCCTTGGGAACGACCGCGGGTTCGTCTTCGTCATCCGCCTTCTTGCACCCAGCCCCCAGGATGGCGACGATCATCGTCGCCATCCCTAGTCCTCGCAGGGTCACTTCCCTCCCGATTTCGCCCGTGCCGCTGCCTCGGCCTGAGCGCCTGCGGCGCGGGCGTCGTTCATTGCGTTGCCCTGCTGCTGCATCTGAGTAGCCTGGGTCGCCTCTTGTTCGTTACGCGGCTTGCCACCGGGATTGGTGATCTCCCCGCTCCCGGGTTTGACGCTGGCATCGTCGCCGGACGAGGAGGAGCTACATCCGACCAAGACCATCGAGGCGAGGATCGCGATCGACAGGTTCTTCAACCCTGGTCGTACCCCGCACACACCTGTCCCGCATTGAACTCGTACGAATCGTCAAAAGTGGTTCCGCCATAAGGGTCGACGAACCCTCCCTTCGCAAACATGTCGGAGCACCAACTGAGCGCGCCCTTCTTTTTGCTTTTTGCGTGACCGTCGGCCCACGCGACGTTCGCCGAGTTCGTGTACCGGAAACGAGGCATCGACGAATAAGGCCCGACGTCGTTCAGGTTGCAGTCGTACTTGTCGTGAACCCCGGAGTCGGTGTCCCAGTTGGGCGGGATCGTCGCCCCTTTGATGGCGGTGCTGCAGCCTTTCCACCAATAGGATCCGCTTTGCATCACGATGTTGCCGTCCTGATAGTTCGTGTCGACGCCTTGGTTCACGAGCATCAGCGTCCCGGCGGGTTTGGCCAACTGGGTTTGCGACACCGAAGGCGTTGCGGCCTTTCCGGTCGGTGAGCCATCGCTATTTTGGTCTTGGTAGGCAGTGCTCCCGCCACCGACGAATTGGTTCCAGGTCGCGCCCGAAGGCATCACGAACTGGTTTGCCGCGTACTGATATCGGTAGTTGGGCGCACCGGGGCTCTGCCAAATCCCGCTATCGGCAACTGGCATCGGGGTGTTGTTGTCGGAGATCCAGGTGACGTTCTCAAGCCCGTTCTTGATGTACGGACCGAGGGCCTCTCGGAAGGAGAACGGACCCCAGCTCTGGCGATGAACCACAAGGTAGTCGTTCCGCGGAAAATAGTCGTCGTTGTCGCCAGAGTAGGTCAGAGCTCCGAGAGAGATCTGCTTGACGTTCGACAAGTCCGCCGTCTTTTTGGCGGCGAGTTTCGCCTGGGCGAAAACCGGGAAGAGAATGGCGGCGAGGATCGCGATGATCGCGATAACCACCAACAGCTCGATGAGGGTGAAAGCTTTGCGGTTGTTCATGGCTCTTCAGTGAGTTCTATGAATCGCCCCCTACGACGGAGGCCGGCGTCAATGTTTGCGCACCGAAGTGCGCAACATCTAGATTACGATAATTTAACGAAAAATCTCTCCCTCTAAAGGTGAGTTCTTCATGAACGATTCGTGTCGGATCCCAACGGAACCCGAGAAGGGACGAGAGGTAGCCCGACCGAAGGGGCGGGCGTGAGGGATGGACGAAATCGGACGATGCGTTCATCCGGTTCGTCGCCGAGAATGGAGTCGAGAAGGCGGGGCGAGACCTGGAGCGCCAGCTTGTCGATCTCGATGTCTTGGTAGGCAAGCGCCTCGCCGAAGATAAGAGTGAAGCTATAGGACGCGATTCCCAAGGCGTCGCTACTTTGACCGAGCACCTGGCCGCGCCGGGCGAGGCAAGCCTCGAGCGCGTGCCACGCCATGTTGCCCGCCCCGATGACGAAACCCGTCGGAGGTTCGGCGAGGTCGAGCCACTCCTCCATCACGCGAACGTTACAGGCAAGCTCGTCCTCGCAAGCGGCGAGAAGGCGCGGCGTCTCGCCAAGACGACGCCGGTGCGCGGCGACGAATCCTTCTCGTAACGCCCCGACGAAGGCGTCTTCGTGCGGGAAGCCCACGTAGGCGATGCGATGATGGCCAGAGTCGACGAGACGCTCGACCGCCTGATCCATCATCCATTCGTGATCGAAGTCGAGTTGACGCCACGCCGGGTGTCGGCGTTCGTGACGCCCTTTCACGAGGAACGGCATTCCCAACGACTCGAGAAGCTCGCCCTGCGGTTCGGTGTCGACCTCACGGCCCCAGAGGATGACCGCGTCGCAGGCATGAGCGTTGGAGAGTCGCCGAAGGTGGGTGAGAACTTCCTCTTCGGTCGCGAAGTTCGAGACCATGAGGTCATAGCCCCTCGCCTGCAGTTCTGCGGAGAAGGCGTCCACGAGGCCTGTATACGCCAGACGGTAGCTTGTGCCTTCGAGCCGTCGATAGACGAGCGCAACCACCTTCGTCCGACCGTGACTCAGCGCTTGGGCGGCGTTGCTCGGATGGTAACCGAGTTCGAGAGCCGCCTTGTGGACGCGCGCACGAGTCTCTTCCGAAGCCCAAACGTTGGCCTTTCCGTTCAGTACTCCCGAGACGAGCGCGGGGGAGAGACTCACCCGCTCCGCCACGTCCTTCAATCGCGTCCTCATCGTCGCATGAACCGCTTCATATGAAGCGGTTCATTCATCGTATCACAACTCTTGTTCCGGCGCAAGTGAGATTCCCACCTTCGTCGAAAGGTTGAGCGTCGCGCAGGCGTTGCTTGCTACGTTTCAGGGGTTCGAAGGGCTGTCCGCGTCTACGCAGAGGCCTTTTTGCGGCGCGTCTCCAAACCCTTTTTTCGTGGCGGCGCTCCGGTCGGCTTCCGTCCGGTGGGCCGCACCCTTTTCACCACCCTTGCGGGCGGGCTCGTGATCTTCGGGCTTGTGATAACCGCTTCCCCCCTTCTTCTGCCCGCCGCCGGTCTCCTTGTTCACGGTCGCCCAAGCGCGGCGCTCCGCCTCGTCTTTCGTAAAGCCGCGATCCTCGTAACCCTCCTCGATGTGCTCGGCCATCCGCTTCTGCCGCGCGGTGTACTTCGACTTGTCTCCCTGTGGCATTGTGTTCTCTGGGGCACTACCCAACTTTACGACCGGGAGTTCCTCCCGCCGGTTGCGTAGAAAATTCGATGGAAGAGGAGGTTCTAGCGGCCGAACGAGAACTCCAGCGGGCAGTGCTTGAGGGTGACATCGGAGCTCTCGAGGAGCTTCTCGCGGACGACGCTTTGTACATTGTTCCGGACGGCGCGAAAAGCGACAAGGAAGCCGACCTTCGCTACCTCCGATCGCGTTCCGTCGTCTTCATCCGCCTCGAAGCGAGCGACACCGAGGTTCACATCGTCTCCCCCGACGTCGCCCTCCTTCGCGTTCGTCTTTCGCTCACTCTTCTCCTCCCCTTCACGCCCCACGAAGGAACGTACCGTTACCTGCGTGTCTACGCGAAGCGGAACGGACGCTGGCAAGTCGTCTTCGCCCAGTCCCACGTAGACTAAGCCATGCCGAAGCTTCGCTCGCTCCCTTCGTACCAGGCGCTGCAGGACCACCTCGCCTCCGTCGAGGCCACCGACCTCCGACGCCTCTTCGCCGAGGAGACCGGGCGTGGCGAGGCGATGAGTATTGAGGCCGAGGGAATCTACTTCGACTACTCCAAGTCTCTCGCCACGCCGGAGACTCTCGATCTCCTGTTCAAGCTCGCGGAGGAGACCGGGGTCGTCAAGCGGCGCGACGCGATGTTCGCCGGCGAACACATCAACTTGACAGAGGACCGCGCCGTGCTCCATGTCGCCCTCCGCGCCCCCGAGGGTCAGTCGATCGTGGTCGATGGCAAGGACGTCGTGCCCGACGTTCGCGAGGTTCTTGGACGCATGAGGGACTTCGTCTACAAAGTCCATTCCGGCGAGTGGAAGGGCTTCACCGGGAAGCCGATTCGGAACGTCGTCAACATCGGCATCGGCGGCTCCGATCTCGGCCCCGTGATGGCGTACGAAGCGCTCAAGCACTACTCGCACCGGGAGATGCAGTTCCGGTTCGTCAGCAACGTCGATGCCACCGACTTCGTGGAGGCCACCCGCGACTTCCAACCGGACGAGACTCTCTTTATCGTCTCCTCGAAGACATTTACCACGCTGGAGACGATGACCAACGCACGGACGGCTCGCGCGTGGCTACTCGATTCGCTCAAGGA
>CAXUKB010000071.1:0-12159 GCA_964251345.1 uncultured Fimbriimonas sp.
TTCCCAAGCCTCTCGGCCCCGCCGACTGGACGGGCGGCCTATTCACGCACAGCCTGGACAATCTCGACCTCATCAGCGAGCACTTCTATAACTATGGGGGCACCCACTACGACCTGGCGCAACGCAAACAGGTGCCGAACGACCCGAACGAGCCGCTCGTGACGTGGATGCGCCGACCTGCGAACCACGTTCGCCTAAAGGTCGAGGAATACCGGGCGTACGAACGGCTGATCCCCGGTTTGAAAGCGAAACCGGTCCCGATCTGCCTCGATGAGTGGGCCTATTCGGGTGGACCAAGGGATTCGTTCCGGGTCGTTCCGGCCTATGCCTGGGTATTCCACGAGATGTTCCGGCATTCGGATTTGTACGGAATGGCGTGCTTCACCTTTGCGACCGCGTTGTTCAGCGCCAACCGTTCTGAGGCGGTTCTCAATCCGGCGGGCATGGCGTTCAAGCTGTACCGGGATCACTTCGGCACGGTACCGGTGGCGGTGAACGGCGACTCGCCTCAGCCCAAGCCGACCGACCCACCCGGCGGCGAGCAGCCCGAGATCAACGCCGGAAGCGATACGTATCCGCTCGACATCGCCGCCGGATGGAGCGAGGATCGAAGAACGCTCACCGTCGCGGTCATCAACCCGACGGAATCCGAGCAGAACCTCGTGCTTAAGGTCGAACACGCTCGTATGCCCGGCATGGGAAGGCTCTGGCGCATGGCTCCCTCGAATCTCGACGCGATCGTCGCCGTCGGCCGAGCCCCTGAAGTGAGACTGGAGTCGGCGACTTTGAACGCCGTGCCAACGCACGTCACACTTCCAAAGCACAGCGTCAGCATCTACGAACTGGCGGCAACGCCATAAAACAAAACGCTGCTCCGGGACCACTCTCATGACCCGCCGAAAACTTTCGTTCGTTTCCACGCTCCTCGCGATCACCGCGCTCGTCCCGGCGGCGGGCCTTGCGCCATCTCAGCCCACCGGAAGCCCGGCCACGCGTTCGATCGACGTCGATCTCCGGTCCACGTTGGGGCCGACGAGTACGACGTGGCGACGATGCGTCGGTGCGGGACGGGCAAACGAAGGGCTCCGAGCCGATTGGCAGCGCCAACTTCGGCAGGCCAAAGAGGCCTGCGGCTTTGAGTCCATCCGGATGCACGGCCTGCTTACCGACGACATGGGCGTCTACCGAGAAGAAGGCGGAAAGCCGGTCTACAACTGGCAGTATGTCGACGAACTCTACGATTTTCTGGTGAGCATTAGAGTGCGGCCCTTCGTCGAGTTAGGGTTCATGCCGAGCGCGCTCGCGAGCGGAAACCAAACGATCTTCTGGTGGCGCGGCAACGTCACGCCACCGAAGGATTACGCCAGGTGGGGCGACCTGATCGAGGCGCTTACCCGGCACTGGAACCAAAGGGTTGGGCGGGGCGAGGGGGGGAAGGGGAACCTCGAAGTCTGGAACGAGCCGAACCTGAGCGGCTTCTGGACGGGCGACCAGAAAGCATATTTCCACCTGTACGAGGTGTCCGCGAAGGCGATCAAGCGGGTCGATCCTACGCTTAGGGTTGGAGGGCCAGCCACCGCCGGCGCGGCCTGGGTGCCGGAATTCCTCGCCTTTTGCACCCAAGGCCACGTCCCGGTGGACTTCGTCTCGACCCACACCTACGGCGTGGATGTAGGCTTCCTCGACGAGTTCGGGGGGCGGGGAACGGTCCTCAGCCGCAATCCCGAAGCGATCGTTGGCGATGTGAAGCGGGTGCGCCGCGAGATTCAATCCTCGGCAACGCCGCGACTGCCGTTGCACTTCACCGAGTGGAGCTCCTCGTATACGCCCACCGATCCCGTCCACGACAGCTACGTGAGTGCGGCCTACATCCTCGATAAGCTTAATGCCATTGGTGACACAGCCGACTCGATGTCCTACTGGACGTTCACGGACGTTTTCGAGGAGGCGGGGCCGCGCACGACGCCTTTCCACGGCGGCTTCGGTCTGATCAACTATCAAGACATCAAAAAGCCGGCGTTCCGAGCCTACGAGTTTCTGAACCGCCTCGGTCCGACGAGACTGAAGTGTCCCGAACCCCGAACCCTGGCGACCTGCACCCCCGACGGAAGCGCCCAAGTCCTCTTCTGGGATTACACCAATCCTATCCCCGCAAACACGAACAACCAGCAGTTCTTCATCACCGACGTCAAGGCGAAGCCTAAGGGTAGCGCGCGACTCCGGATCATCAACCTCACCCCCGGCCGCTACCGCCTCTCTGTCTACCGGGTTGGCTACCGCATCAACGACCCCTACGCCGACTACCTCGATCTCGGCCACCCGAGCCAGATCACGCGCGAACAGGTCGAACGGATCAAGGTGCGGAACGCCGGTAAGGCCGTCGCCACGGAGACGGTGCTCGTCCGAAAGGGCGAGACACTTGAACGGACTCTTCCGATGCGGGACAACGATGCCTATTTGGTGACCGCGACTCGCGAAGGATCAACGAACCAGATGTCCGCTCAGAAGATAAAAAAACGCTGAGAGAAGAGATCAAGGTCGTTCTCCCAGACGGACGATTCGCCCCCCTCGGAGTCGATGGGCCAGACATGCGGCACGCATTTGCCTTAGGGTTGCGGTGCCTGCCCGGCCGGTATCGCCACGGGTTCGCAGGGCTAACGCCACCCTGAAGGGGTAGGTGTCGTCGCTGTCCCCGAGATAGATCTGGACTCCGGTCGCGAGCGGTTTAACGTTGCTCAGAGCGGCGGTCTTCTTCGCGACGGCTTTGGCCTGGGCGAACACGGGAGACAGGATCGCGATGACGAAGAGGAGATCGATGAGGGTGAAGGCTTCGGGGCTTTCGTGATTAGGACTCTTCAGCGAGTGCGAGCGGGACCGGTGGATTCTCGGACGTCGAGGCCACAGTCGTAGAGGGTTGAAGTAGCGGTCGAGGGGGAGTCACCTTCCTCGACCGCGCGGACGAGAGAAAGGAGGTGGGTCGTCGCCTCAAAAGCCATCCGCTCGACGGGCTGCGCCACCGAAGTCAGGCGGGGCCGCGTAGTTTCGCAGAGTGGCGAGGAGTCGAAGCCGACGACCGACACATGGCCGGGCACATCGACGCCGAGGCGCTCGCAGGACTCGAGCACGTAGCCTGCAAGCTCGTCGCTGAAGCAGACGAACGCCGTGTGAGGCACGTCGGGCTCAGCGTAGCGTGCGAGAATGCTGTGATCGGTCGGAAGCACGATCGTGTCAGGCTCGGGGAGGCCTGCTCTTCGCGCGGCAGATTTCAAGGACTCGGCCCGCGCGTAGCCTTCCACACTGTGCTCGCTGACGGGATCGATCAAAAACGCAATCCGCTCATGGCCAAGGGCAATGAGGTGGGCAATAACCCGGCGCATCGCCCCGTCGTTGTCGGCGCAGAATGTCGGCACGCCTAGCACGGTTCCAGGTGGGGCGTGCATCATCACAACGGGAACCGTCGCCTGCTGAAGCGCGACGGTCGATACCTCGGTGAGATCCGGGCGGCACCACAGAACCCCGTCGAAACGGCCGTCCGATACGAAGCCGGGATCGCCCTCCCGCATAAGCTTGGGGCAGAGGGAAAGGGTGTAGTCCTGAGGGAAAAGCGCCTCCATGACGCCGTTCATCACCTCGCCCCGGTAGGGGCTGTGAGCCGCAAAGCGGCCAAAGTTCTGGAAGACGACCGCTACCTGTCCCGTGCGTCCGCTGCGGAGGTCCGCGCCATGTGGTTCGGCTGATAGCGGAGCTCACGGGCCGCCTCGCGAATGCGCTCGGCTTTCTCGGCGGTGACGGTCACTTTTCGACCGCCGGCACCGTTCAGCACCGCGCTGACCGCCATGGCCGACACTCCCGCCCTTTCCGCCACGTCACGAACCGTCACTCTCATCGATCTATTTACGGGTAAATAAGCACGCGCGCGTCATTATGAACCCGTTTTCCGAGGATCAGAGAGAAATCTTTGCGAAAGCGGGATTAGTCTCGTCTTTTACCCCGGAATCGTCGCCCCGCTAATCGTGGATCGATTCTCATTTATGGGTAAATAGGTTCTAGCGCTGGACGCGTCGCGGCTCCAGTGGCGAAGCCGGTAACCATGCTCTTCCCCCTGTTCCAAGAAACCGCGCACCTTACCCTCGACCTCGCTAAGCCCGGCGTCACCGTCAGTCCGACGCTCTACGGACACATGACCGAGGAGATTAACTACTCCTACGACGGCGGCCTCTACGGCGAATTGATCCGCAACCGCGCGTTCCTGGACGACCTGAAGGGCCCCGCGCACTGGACCGCCGCGGGTGCGGGCGCGTCGGTCCAACTGCGAAGGGATGGTCCCGCTGCCGCGCGGCCGGCGGCGCTCCACGTGCGGGGAGGAGCGGCGAACGGCGGCTACTGGGGCATTCCCGTAAGGCCCGCCACGGCCTACTCGCTGACGTTGTGGGGCAAGGTGGATTCGAAGGGGTCGATCGTGGCGAGCATCGAGTCTCCGGATGGTTCGACCGTGTACGCCAAAAAGGACGTCAGAGGCCTCGGAGGCGAATGGCGCAAGCTCAGCGTCTCGCTCAAGACCGCAGGCGACGTCTCCCCCACCAAGGATGCCCGCCTCGTGCTGCGAACCTCGAAAGGGCAGACGCTTTGGCTTGCGCAGGTCTCGCTTTTCCCTCCCACCTACAAAGGCCGCCCGAACGGCAACCGCCCGGACCTCATGGGTCTTCTGTCCGCCATGAAGCCAAAGTTCCTGCGCTTTCCCGGCGGCAACTACCTGGAAGGCAGCACCCCCGCCGACCGCTTCCCTTGGAAGGAGACGCTCGGGCCGATCGAGAGACGCCCAGGGCACAAGTCGCCCTGGGGCTACCGCTCCACCGACGGCATGGGCCTGATGGAGTTTCTACTCTGGTGCGAGGACACCGGCGCAAAGCCCCTGCTCGGGGTCTATGCGGGCTACGCCCTCGATGGCGAGTACACGAAGCCCGGTCCTGACCTCCAGCCCTTCGTGCAGGACGCGCTCGACGAGATTGAGTACGTCACGGGCGATTCGAAAACCACGAAGTGGGGAGCGGAGCGCGCGAAGAACGGCCATCCGAAGCCCTTCCCCCTGGAATGGGTGGAGGTCGGAAACGAGGACGGCTTCGACAAGTCCGGATCGTACGAGGGCCGCTTCGTCCAGTTTTTCGACGCCATCAGGGCGAAGTACCCTGGGATCAAGGTCGTCTCGACGATCGGCGGCAAAGACTTCCTTGGGCAGAAGTTTCCCCTCGCCCAGCGCACGCCTGACCTCTGGGACGAGCACTACTACTCCGAAGCCTGGGATATGATGGGCATGGCCGCCAAGTACGACGACTACGATCGCAAGGGGCCAAAGGTGTTCGTCGGCGAATGGGCCGCGCACGACACGGTCGCGCCGTGGCAGGCGGGGCCGAACGCCGGACCGACGCCGAACCTGAAGTGCACCCTCGGCGACGCCGCGTTCATGACGGGCCTGGAGCGCAATTCCGACGTCGTTAGGATGGCATGCTACGCGCCGCTCCTCGTGAACGTGAACCCCGGCGGGCGGCAGTGGTCGCTGAACCTTATCGGCTACGACGCCCTGAATAGCTTCGGCTCGCCATCGTACTACGTCCAGAAGATGTTCGCGGAGAACCTGGGCGACCGTACGGTTCCCCTCGCCCTCCGAAGCGTGCCGACGCAAGCGCAAGGGAATAAGTCTCTTCCCGCCCTCTTCGCCTCGGCCACCCGCGACACCAAGACGGGCGCGCTTTTCGTCAAGTTGGTGAACGCGCTCCCATCGGCGCAGACCGTCGCCTTCGACATCGTCGGCGGGACCGTCCGCTCTACCGGCACGATGACGGTCCTGAGCGGCACCGATCTCAAAGCGACGAACACGATCGCCGAGCCCACGAAGATCGTTCCCGTGACGACGAAGGTCGGCGGCCTCGGAACCTCGTTCCGCCAGACGCTTCCCGGCTATTCGGTGGTCGTCCTCAAGATGCAAGGAGCGAGGTGATCCTCCTTGGCGCCTGCATGCCGATGGCCGCCCTCGAAAAGCCTAGGGCCAGGAACCCGATCCTCTGGGCCGACGTGCCCGATCCCTCGATCGTCCGGGTCGGCGACGCCTACTACATGAGCAGCACCACCATGCACATGAGCCCCGGCTTGCCGATCATGAAGTCCAAGGACTTGGTGCACTGGAGGCTCGTCGGCTACGCGTATAAAACGCTGGGCGACAACGACGCGCTCACGCTCCACGACGGGAAAAACGCCTACGGCAAAGGGTCGTGGGCGAGTAGCCTGCGCTACCACGGCGGCACGTTCTACGCCTCGACGTTCTCCTCGACCACCGGTAAGACCTATATTTACACCACGAAGAATCCAGAGAAGACGCCATGGAAGGAGCATGCATTTTCGCCCGCGTACCACGACCACTCCCTCATCTTCGACGGCGGCCGCGTGTTTCTCGCCACCGGTGTTGGGGACATTCGCCTCGTCGAGCTGAGTCCCGACCTCTCCGGCCCTAAGCCCGGCGGTTTCGACGATGTTATCATCCACGACGCGAGCAAGGTGGCCGGGCCGAACATCGGCCTGCGCGCCGAGGGTTCGCAGATGTTCAAGGTTGACGGCAGGTACTACCTCTGCAACATTGTCTGGCCCCGCGGTGGGATGCGGACTCAGATCGTCCACCGCGCCGATGGGCTCGAAGGGCCCTACGAGGGCCGGGTCATGTTCCAGGACGCGGGCGTCGCGCAAGGTGGCATGCTCGATACCCCGAAGGGAGAGTGGTACGCCTACCTCTTCGGGGACCGGGGCGCCGTCGGCCGCATTCCGTACCTTGTGCCCATGACATGGAAGGACGGTTGGCCCATGGTCGGCTTGGACGGCAAAGTGCCTGAGACGCTCGATATCCCCGCGGGCGAGAGCACAATCGACGGCATCGTCGCCTCGGACGAATTCAATGGCAAGGCTCTAAAGCTCGCGTGGCAGTGGAACCACAACCCAGACGACCGCCTCTGGTCACTCACCGAGCGCAAAGGCTTCCTGCGCCTGACGACGGGCCGCACCGATTCCGAGGTGACCCAGGCCCGCAACACCCTCACCCAGCGCACCTTCGGCCCCGAATGTACGGGCACCGCCGTCCTCGACGCGAGCGGTATGAAGGACGGCGACCGCGCCGGCCTGATCGCTCTGATGAACCGCTACGGATACGTGGGCGTGAAGATGGAGAACGGCCAAAGGTCGGTCGTCATGGTGACCAAGGAGGGCGCGGAGCCGACGGAGGAGGCGAGCGTTCCCCTATCCACCGACCGAGTCTTTCTACGCATGGAGTGCGACTTTAAGGGCCAGGCCGACGTGGCCCGTTTCGCCTACAGCCTCGACGGCAAAGCCTTCACTCCGCTCGGCAAGCCACTCCACCTGCGGTACGACCTCGTCCACTTTATGGGCTGCCGGTTCGGCCTGTTCAACTACGCAACGAAAACGCCGGGCGGCCACGCCGATTTCGACTCCTTCCACTTGGGCGACCATGTGACCCTTTCAAGACCATGATCGCTCTCGCTTTCCTGCTCCTTCGTCCGTCTCGACACGCTGAGCGTGAGTCGGGGATCGCCGTCGAAGGTCGGGCAGACCGGAAGGCCAACCGAAAGGCGAAACGATGAGCGGCGTGGCAGACGCGTTCGACCTCAGCCGCCGCGACCTTCTTGCGGGCGGCGCGTCCTTGGCCATGATAGGACCGACGGCCGCTCTCGCCGAGATGGTTCCCTCTTCTGACCTGACCCTTTGGTACGAATCGCCCGCGAAGGCCTGGACCGAGGCCATGCCGATCGGCAACGGGCGACTGGCGGCGATGGTGTTCGGCGGTGTGGAGGAGGAGCGGCTGGCGCTGAACGAGGGCACGATTTGGGCGGGAGGGCCGCACGACTACGACGATCCCGAGGCACTCGCCACCCTGCCCGAGATCCGCCGTCTGATCTTCCAAGGCCGGTATCAGGAGGCGCTGGATCTCACGAACGCGAAGTTCATGGGTCGGCCAATCGGTCAGGCACCGTACCAAGCCTTGGGCGACCTGCTCCTGAGCTTCGAGCACACGGGCGAGCCGACCGCGTACCGCAGGGAACTCGACATCGATGCTGCGCTCACCCGAACCGAATATACGGTGGACGGCGTACGCTACGTCCGCGAGGCGTTCGCCAGCCACCCGGCGGGTCTGATCGCCCTGCGGCTTACCGCCTCCAAAAAGGCCGCGCTCTCGTTCTCCGTGCGTCTCGCGAGCCGCCAAAAAATCTCTTCCTCCGCCACGGACGCCGAATTGAGGATCGAAGGCGTAAGCGGCGACCACGAGGGTCTGCCGGGAGCCGTTCGTTTCGTTGGCCTCGTGCGCGTCGAGGCGAAGGGGGGTTCCGTGATCGCCGAAGGCGATAGGATGGTCGTTCGAGGTTCGGATGAGGCCACGATCCTGTTTTCCGCCGGTACGAACTACCGCTCGTACGACGACCTGTCGGGCGACCCGCGGGCCGTCGCGCGGGCGCCGCTCGATGCCGCGAAAGGCCGGTCCTTCGACGCACTTCGAAACGAGCACCAGAAAGATCACCGCCGTCTGTTCCGACGCGTCGCGCTCGACGTTGGCCCCGCCTCGTCCACGGCCACCGACGCCCGTATCCGAGCCTTCGGTGAGGGACGCGATCCTGGCCTTGCCGCGCTCTATTTCCAGTACGGCCGCTATCTGCTCATCGCGACCAGTCGCCCCGGCGGCCCTCCCGCCACGCTGCAAGGCCTCTGGAACGAAGGCCTCAATCCGCCCTGGGGAAGCAAGTACACGATCAACATCAACACCGAGATGAACTACTGGCCCGCCGAGACCTGCGCCCTCGGCGAGTGCCACGAGCCGCTCTTCGGTCTCATCGCCGACATCGCGAAGACCGGCGAGCGGACCGCGAAGACGATGTACGGCGCGGAAGGTTGGGTCGCCCACCACAACACCGACGGCTGGCGCGGCACCGCGCCGGTCGACGGCGCCACCTGGGGCGCGTGGCCCATGGGCGGCGCGTGGCTCTGCACCCACCTGTGGCAGCGGTTCCTCTTTTCCGGCGACAAGGCCGGGCTCGCCCGCCACTACCCGCTTATGAGGGGAGCGGCGCGATTCTTCCTAAGCGCGAACGCCGACCTACCCGGAACGCCCTACCGCGTCACCTGCCCGTCCATTTCGCCTGAACACGACCATCACCCCGGCGTCTCCATCTGCGCGGGGCCGACGATGGACAACCAGATTCAGCGCGACCTGTTCGACGCCTGCATCGGCGCGGCGGCAGCCCTGGGCACGGACGCAACCTTCGCCGAGGAGTTGAGAACCGCGCGCGAGAAGATCCCGCCGAACCGGATCGGCAAGGCCGGCCAACTCCAGGAATGGATCGAGGATTGGGATCTGGAGGCTCCTGAGCGAACCCACCGCCACGTCTCGCACCTCTACGGCCTCTTTCCCAGCGCCCAGATCTCAGCCGCAAGTACCCCCGAATTAGCCGAGGCCGCGCGGAAGACCCTGGAGTTGCGCGGCGACGAGGGCACCGGGTGGAGCCTCGCCTGGAAGATCAACTTCTGGGCTCGACTGCTCGACGGCGACCACGCTTTCAAGCTCGCCAAAGACGCACTTCGACCGACGGACGGGCGGCACGGCGGCGTGTACCCGAACCTCTTTGACGCTCATCCCCCCTTCCAGATCGACGGCAACTTCGGATTCGCCTCGGGCGTCGCCGAGATGCTGCTCCAGTCGCACGACGGTGCGCTCCACCTGCTGCCCGCTCTGCCCTCGGCGTGGCCGAAGGGATCGGTCACAGGTCTTCGCGCGCGAGGCGGCTTCTCGGTCGACCTAGAATGGGACGAGGGCAGGCTGATGAGGGCGACCCTTCGTAGCCTTTGGGGAACGGACGCGACGGTGCGCCATGGCAACCTGTCGGTCGAGTTAAAGATAACGAAAGGCGGCAAACGGCAATTCGACTCGAACCTGCGCTGAGGGGCTCTGAGACGCGGTGGAAGTCTCTCACCAGTCTCTCAAATCCCAGCGATGAAATGAGATGATCGGAGACGTCCGTAGACTCGAAAACGCGCTTTTGTGCCCGCAATATCCTCCATAGGTCCATAGGGTGGAAGAGGTCGCACGTTCGAATCGTGTCGCCCCGACCAAGTCCTTTTGAACCTACCCCTTAGGGGTTCAAGAGTAGAAGCGATCACCCTCTACTCCCCCTATAACTTCTATAGTGCTGGAGAATGGGCAAAGTTTGTCTTCTAGTTGCCTATCCGTGGGCGTCGAGGGGAAGGCGTTCTTATGAAGCCATTGGACGCTCAAATATCCGCAGGAACCTTCGCATTCCTCCAAGGAGTTTCGCTTGTCGAGGGACATTGCGGGGTGACAATCAAGCGCCAGCGGTTCCTGTCAAAATAGATGAATGAACTTCACGCGTTCCGAGGATGCGATCGCGCTCGGCGAGGCGGCAATCGCCGCGATCGAGTCGCACGGGATCAGCGTGCCCCCAGAGAGTCCGCTCCGCGCGGACACCGAACTGCTCAAGGAGCACCACGCCGCCTTTGAGCGTGGGGCGAACTTCGGTGAACTCATCGAAGATCCCAACTTTGTCTCAAAACTTAGAAGACAAGTTGGGGCCATCGAGGTCCTACTGAGGGTTGTCGAGTTGGAAAAGCAAGGAAAACTTGCCGAGTTCAAAGGTTCACTCGCGCACTTCAAGGACGCGGGCGTCTCGCTTGCCTCGCCGTTCGAAGACTACGAGATCCTCCAAGACTCCGCTAAGAACCACACTCGCCTCCTTTACGAGTTTTACGTCGCATCGGGCATCACCCTGAACAGTGGATTGGGCGTCGTCGTGGCTGGCACAAAGGACACGTCGCAGAATAATCCCGACGTGCTCGTGCCAATGCATTCGGTTCAAGGAATTGCCTGTAAGGTCATAGCCTGCCGCAATGGAGCGACTATGGTTGAGCGTTTGATGGATGGCGCGAATCAGATCAAGAAAAGCACCTGCGCGGCGGGCGTCGTCGCACTCGACGTTCGACAGTGCGTGGACCAGGATCTTCTCATTCCCGAGATCGAAGGAGGATATCGAACGTTTACCTCCGCCGAGGTCGCCCAAGAAGCCGTCAAGCAGATCGTAGGCGAGATTGGTGAGAAGATCCTAAATGCGCTCCCTGAGGATTACTATGGGCTCTATATCTCGCTCACGGAAAGCCCCTGCTTCATCGTGACCGCGCAGGCGCTTGCGATCGTAGAGACCAACCTAGGGAAGATTCCGACGAACATCAATGTTGCCAAGGTCTTCTGCATCGCTACCGAACCGGAGCACAAGGCGACGGCCGAACTCGCATTAGCAAATTGGATTGCCCAGCCACCGCATTCGTTCAGTCTTTGATGGAAGCGCGTACTAAGTTGCAAGGGTCGCCGAAAGTAAGATGTTTGCGCGCAAGGTCAGTTGCTGGATTGGTGGCGTGCGCCAATGGCTCACGGACTCATTCCTTCAACCGCCGCCAGGAGTGAATCTGGGACCATGCTGGACATGTCCCGGACGTTGACCTTGCCAGCATGGTGCCGATAGTACTCGCTCACCACCCGGAACGAATCTCCGTAGAGCGCCCAGAGTGCCTTGCCTTCGGCAGGGCGTCTTTCGAGGACGCTCGAAAGCGCCCGTCCGCCGTTGAAGAACTTCTCCGGATGGTGCATTCCCAAGACATAAAGGTTACGAGCCTTTGTCGTGTCGGCCTCGGCCAAATAGTAGAAGTCGACGAAAAGTTTGTTCTGCCGGATCGTCTCCGAACCCCCGCGCCACGCGATGAACGTGAACTCCGCGATCTGACGGTCCGTCTCCAGGTCGAACTTCTTACCGGTGTTGCCTGCTCCCAGGGAAAGGTACTCGATGGTCTCTCCCTCTTCTAAAATCGAGGGCAGCAGGTGGAGTATTCCAATCGAATGGATCAGCACGTCGATCTGGGCGGCCGCCCGTTTGACGATGGCGGCCGACTCAAGCAGATCTGAGTCGACCCCGAACGTCTCGTTGATATCCGCGCAATCAGAGACATCGCCCGTCACCAAGTGGTCTTCGATGTCGCGAAGCTTTTGCTTAAGGCTGCCGTCCGAGAACGCTTCCAACTGACGAACGCAAGCAGCAAGATCCTTCA
>CAXUKB010000071.1:12169-16432 GCA_964251345.1 uncultured Fimbriimonas sp.
ATATTCTTCGATCTCGTCGTTGCGCCCCGACCAAACCGAATCGTCGCGTGTTGCGGCGTCGCTCATCGCAAGCACCTTCTTGAGCTCGGCCCGAAGTGCGTCCTTCCGCCTTTGATAGAACTCGATAAACCGCTCGAACTCCAGCCCAACGTCGTCCGGCAAGTAGTTACTCTTCGAAAACGACCACCGATGGGCTTCACTCATGCCCTCGAACCACTGCTTGAAGGGCGTAGCATTCTTGGCCGAGTTTTGCTTGCCCTCCATGAGCTGAAGATTGGGCAGGCAGTCGCGGCAATCGACCCAGGCTTGCCGCTGCTCCTTCGGAACGCCCATCGCCTCGAAGTTCAGGTCCTCGAATCTCGCCCGGACGGCCCCCGTGTCGACAAGGACTTTCACCATGCATGGTATTGACCCTGGCAGGCCGACTCGGGAGCGAGACAGCCTGCTCATCGAGCGACGCGACTCTTCAGGAGAGCAGATCGAAGCGGTCCAGGTTGGTGACCTTGGTCCAGGCGGCGACGAAGTCGCGGACGAACTTCTCCTTCGCATCCGTGCTAGCGTAGACCTCGGCGAGGGCACGGAGGACGGCGTTCGAGCCGAAGACGAGATCGACGCGCGTCGCCGTCCATTTGACCTCAAGGCTGTTACGGTCTCGCCCCTCGAAAACATCGCCTGTCGAGTTCCAGACCGTTCCCATGCCGAGCAGGTTGACGAAGAAGTCGTTAGTCAGGACGCCCGGCCGGTCGGTGAAGACGCCGTGGGTCGATCCATCGAAGTTGATGTTGATCGCGCGCAAACCACCGATCAGGACGGTGAGTTCGGGTGCGGTGAGGGTGAGCAACTGCGCCTTGTCGATCAGGAGGGCTTCCGCCGGAACGTCGTAGGCAGGGTTCTGGTAGTTCCGGAAGCCGTCGGCCAGCGGTTCGAGGGCGGAGAACGACTGGGCGTCGGTCTGCTCTTGAGAGGCATCGGTGCGTCCGGGGGTGAACGGCACCCTCACCTCGAAGCCCGCGACCTTCGCCGCCTGTTCGACGCCCGCGTTTCCAGCGAGCACGATCAGGTCGGCGAGCGAGACGGTTTTGCCCGTAGAGTTGAACTCGGCCTGGATCCCTTCTAGGGTGGACAAGACTTCCGCCAATCTCTCGGGCCGATTGACCGTCCAGTCCTTCTGCGGCGCTAGGCGGAGGCGGGCGCCGTTGGCGCCCCCACGCTTGTCGGAGCCGCGGAAGGTCGAGGCGGCGGCCCAGGCGGTTCCGACCAGGTCGGACACCGAGAGGCCGGAGGCGAGGAGCTTCGCCTTGAGAACGTCCCCGTCGATTTCATCGATGGGAGCATGGCCCATGGCCGGCACGGGGTCTTGCCAGATCAGCTCTTCGGCGGGCGCTTCGGGACCGAGGTAGAGCGAGCGTGGACCCATGTCGCGGTGGGTCAGCTTGAACCAGGCGCGGGCGAAGGCGTCCGCGAAGGCTTCGGGGTTCTCCAGGAAGTGGCGCGAAATCTTCTCGTACTCGGGATCGACGCGTAAGGCCAGGTCCGAGGTCAGCATCATCGGCATGTGCTTCTTGGACGGATCGTGCGCATCCGGGATGGTCCGCTCGGCACCTTTGGCGAACCACTGGTGCGCTCCCGCCGGGCTCTTGCTGAGCACCCATTCGAACTCGAAAAGGTTCTTGAAGTATTCGTGGCCCCATTGGGCGGGGGTGGAGGTCCAGGTGACCTCGAGGCCGCTGGTGATGGTGTCCTCGGCTTTGCCCTTTCCGAAGCGGTTGTGCCAGCCGAAGCCAAGGGCTTCCAGGTTCGCTGCCTCGGGCTCGTCGCCGACGTGCTCCGTGGGAGCGGCGCCGTGCGTTTTGCCGAAGGTGTGGCCCCCGGCGATCAGGGCGACCGTCTCCTCATCGTTCATCGCCATGCGGCCGAAGGTCTCGCGGATGTCCCGCGCGGAGAGGAGCGGGTCGGGGTTGCCGTCCGGACCCTCGGGGTTTACGTAGATCAGCCCCATGTGCGCCGCCGCGAGGGGGTTCTCCAAGCCCTTGTCGTGGATGCGGCCGTCGGCGTCCTCGTCGGAGGGGAGAACGGCGTGGTCCTTCGTCTCGGGATCGCCCTCCTTGCCCTTGGCATAGCGGACGTCGTTCCCGAGCCAGGTCGTCTCGCGGCCCCAGTAAACGTCCTGATCGGGTTCCCAGGTGTCCGCGCGGCCCCCGGCAAAGCCGAAGGTCTTGAAGCCCATACTCTCCAAGGCGACGTTGCCGGTGAGGATCAGCAGGTCGGCCCAGGAGATGTTCTGGCCGTACTTCTGCTTGATGGGCCAGAGGAGGCGGCGCGCCTTGTCGAGGTTGACGTTGTCCGGCCAGCTGTTGAGCGGGGCGTACCGCTGCTGCCCGCGCCCGCCGCCACCGCGACCGTCCATAACGCGGTAGGTGCCCGCGCTGTGCCAGGCCATTCGGATGAAGAGCGGCCCGTAATGGCCGAAGTCGGCAGGCCACCAGTCTTGCGAATCGGTCATCAGCGCGTGGAGGTCGGTTTTCAACCCCTCGTAGTCGAGAGCCTTGAAGGCCTCGCGGTAGTCAAACTCCCCACCGAGCGGGTCGGACTTGCAGGAGTGCTGGTTCAGGAGGTCGACTCGAAGCTGGTTTGGCCACCAATCGCGGTTCTGGGTGCTACCCCCGGAGATCGCGGCGGAGGCCTTTCCCGAAATCGGACACTTGGATTCGTTTGACATGTTCTTAGTGGGATTGCTGGCACGCGGGGCAAAGACCCCAGTACACGACTTCGGCCTCGTCGATGGCGAAGCCGTGGTCTTCGGAAGGCTGCAGGCAGGGCGACACGCCCGTCGCACAGTCGATATCGACGATCGCCTGGCATTGACGGCAGACGAGATGGTGATGGTTGTCCCCAACGCGGGCTTCGTAAAGCGCCGGCCGGCCTGCGGGCTCGATTCGGCGAATCATTCCCGCCGCGACGAGCGCGTGGAGGTTGTCGTACACCGCCTGCCTCGACAGTGAGCCCAACCTTTGCCGCGCCGCCGTGAAGATGAAATCGGCGTCCCGATGCTTGCCTTCGGCCCCGACCACGTCCAAAACCGTCAGCCGAGGCGCGGTAAGGCGTAGATTCGACTTTCGTAACTGCTCTTTGACGTCGGAGCGCACCGATAGATTATATCCCTTTATTTGGACCGTATCCAAATAACGATCTCTTATTGAGGCTGCCGTCGACTTCGAGCCGACCCATTCGCCCCTGCTTTATCCTCAAGAGCGTCCAACAAAACTCCGGTCACCTCGCTCTCCTTAGGGAGAGGCATTTGAGGACAAATCAACGATATAGTTCCGCGGGACCGTTCTGAGCGCCAAAATTTCAGTGATACGTAACCGCGTGAACACACGGGCATAAGTGTCGCGAGTCCGTTCGAGGTCCCGGCTTGACCAATCTTTCGGCACGCCAGCGCACAATGGGAAAGTGACACCGCAAGCACTCCTTGCCGAACAGATCGAAAGGATCTCCGACTCGATGGCCTCCTTTATCGAGTCGACCGAAGCCGACGTTCTCCGCTGGCAACCCGAGATACGCGGTTCGGTAGGCACCCGCACGGTCTTGGAGATGGTGGGAGAGTGCGTGACCGTGAACCGACGCTTTGCGGCAAAGTTGGCCGGTGTAAGTGAGGAGGGTATCGGTGAGCCGGTTTTGACAAACGCCGAAGACGCGGTTTCTCAGATCGTGGAGAGCGGCCGGAGATTGGCCGAGGTAGTTGCGAATCTATCCGACGAGGCCTTAGAGGCCGACACCCTTCATAACGGCAACCGGATGTCGGGGACGTATTTCATCGTCGGCGCCTACCGGAACATGGCGTATCACTGCGGGCAGATCAACCTGATCCAAATGCTGAGGGGGGACGCCGAAAGTCATCGACCCGACAGTTGGTACGGTCCTGCCCGTTGGAGAGCCTAAAGCTCGCTCGAAGGGGATCATTGGCCACTCCGGTTGCTCATGCAGTTGACCAGGTTCCTCTGAACCTACCCCTTAAGGGTTCAAGAGTAGAAGCGTTTACACGTTTTTTCCCCCTCTTCGTTCACCTATGGAATCTAAGGTTCCGGGGTGCCCAGACTCAGTTTGTCACGCGGGCTGACTCGCCGCTAAATGCCCTGTCGAGGCATAGCCGCTTTCAACGTGATCGCGGCGACCACTTGGACCTAAGGCCGAAATCCCGTCCGGTAAAAAGCGCACGGTGGCCGGTGTTTTGGGATCGTGCTTCGCGCGCCAACTCACACC
>CAXUKB010000072.1:0-1285 GCA_964251345.1 uncultured Fimbriimonas sp.
GCATGACGCCACCCTTGATGTTCCCCTCGAGCTGGGTTCCCTGCCAGGAGACCTTCTCGATCTGATCCTTCTTGATCTTGTCGACCAGTTCCGCCTGGTTGAACGGCGTTTTTCGTGGCAATCCGAAGGAGGCGCCCTGCGGGAGCATCGTCACCGCAAGGACGCACATGACGATGGCAAACACCACCAGGACCAGGAGTTTGACGGGGCTCTTGTTCAACGCTTCACCATAGCCTCGCGGCCATCTATTCCCTAGGCTACGTTCGAGCGCCGTAAGGCGTTTCCCTTTATGTTGCCAGGGTTTCCGGGGCAGGAATCAGAAGGACGCGCCCCGATCCTTAAACCCTACCTCTTAACGCTTCGAAGCGAAGGCCGACCGCCGCGCCGCCGCTGGGCCGTGCGCGCTCGTCGAGGCAGACGCCGGGGGCCCAAAGCGGGCCGACGAGGTCGCAGACGATCGGAAGGCGAATGCGCGCGGCGGAGGTAAGCCCCGCCTCGGCGAGAAGGTCGCTCAGCTTTCGGGTGCCTTCGAAACCCAAGGGACGCATGGTGTCGCCGGGCGCGAAACCGCGGAAGTAAAGGCCGCCGCGCGCCGCCGTGCGGTCGACCTCGACGTCTAGCGCGGAACGAACCGGCGGATGGGTCGGCGCGTCGAGCGGAAAGGCGACCAACCGCCAACCGAACTCGTCGCTCTCGGTCTCGCCGGGAAGGGTGAGCGGGTAGCGGAAGGGAACGGTAGGGCGAAGGTGGCGGCCGTGGAGCGCTTCCGCGTCCCACTCCAGAACGACCTCGCCGCCTTCGGCGGTGACGCTGCCTCGTTCCCCCCGAAGCACGGTGTCCGAGATTTCGAAATCGAGATCCGCGCCGAGCGCGCGGGCGGCAAGCCGGACGGCGCGGCGAAGCAGCACCGCCGGAAGATGGTCGAGGGTCTTTCGGTCGAAGGCGACCTCCACATCCTGCGTAAGAAAGGCAAGATCGCCGTTGAGCCGAACCTCTGCCCGCTCGAGCGCCGCCGCGGCCGCGCCGTCCAAAAAGCGATCCTCCTCGTCGGCCATCGTGGCGAGACGCGCGACGGCGAGGTCGGCAGCGGGATTAATCTCGCGCATCGCCGGGAGGATCGCCTTGCGGACCCGCACCCGGGCGTTCGCCAGATCGTCGTTCGCGGGGTCGTCGTGGAACCAGAGCCCCCGATCTTCGCAGTACGCCCGGGTCTCCGCGCGGGAGAAGGGAAGGAAGGGGCGGACGATGCCGTCGCGGCTCGCGGGGATGCCGGCAAGGCCCGCGA
>CAXUKB010000072.1:1295-15239 GCA_964251345.1 uncultured Fimbriimonas sp.
CGCTCGACCGGGATCGCCATGCCGAGATGATCGGCAAGGCCCGCGAGGCCGGTTCCCCGAGCGATGCGGAACAGCACGGTTTCGACGTGGTCGTCGCGCGTGTGGGCCGTCGCGACAACATCGCACTCGAGACGCGCGGCGGCTTGGCGGAAGAAGCCGTAACGCGCCTCGCGCCCGGCCTCCTCAAGGCCGATCTTCCGGTCCCGTGCGAGGCGCGGCACGTCGGCCCGTCCCGTGGCGAAGGGGATGCTGAGGCTTTCCGCAGTGGCTTCGCAGAGCCGCTGCTCCTTGTCGGCCTCGGGCCGCTGGCCGTGGTGGAGGTGAGCGGCGACGAGATCGATGCCGAGCTCGGCAAGGAGATGGAGCGCACAGGTCGAGTCGGCCCCGCCGCTGTAGCCCAGGAGGACTCGCGCCCCGGGCGGGATCAGGCCGGTGTCGGAGAGGTGCCGGACGAGCCGCTCGCGCATCCCCTTAGGGTACTGGACGCCCTTGCCCGACTTGTGGCCGTGGCTTCGCTGAAGTCCTGTCGGGGACGTCGGTTCAAGACGAAGAAGCCTCACGAG
Source organism: uncultured Fimbriimonas sp. (assembly GCA_964251345.1). Lineage (GTDB taxonomy): Bacteria > Armatimonadota > Fimbriimonadia > Fimbriimonadales > Fimbriimonadaceae > Fimbriimonas. The sequence goes on from CAXUKB010000072.1 coordinate 1,859, forward strand.
CGCCTGCCTCGGTCCAGCGCTTGAGCGTGCCGCCCTCATCGACGCTACAAAGGGTACGGCCGTTCAGAGGATGTCCGCCGTAACGGCCGATCGCGTCAAGGTCTTGCGCCCCTTCTCGTCGATCGCGCCGGCGTTGGATGGCTCGTGCCAACGAGCGAAGCCGCGTTTCTCCGTCCTTCAACCGACTCGCACACTTTGATCTCTACCCCGAACAGGGCGAGACGCCGACTCATCGAACTGGCGCTTCATGCTTCCATGCCGCGCCAGCCTCAGCGTAGGACGAGGGACATGAGTTCGAGGTCCGCGTAGGCCCCGTCGACCTTCAGCGCGTGCGGCTCGACGCCATAGGGCACGAAGCCGAACGAACGGTAGAGCGCCCGAGCGGCGACTGCCTGCACCGCGACGGACAGCGTGATGCCCTCCAGAGACTCGTAAGAGCGCGCTCGTTCGAGGAGGGCGGCGAGGAGACGACTCGCCACTCCTCGGCCGCGCCAACCGGGAGTCACGAACATCGCGATCACCTCGGCGAGATGACGTCGCTTCTCGCGGTCGGAACGCACCAAGCCCACGATTCCCACCAGCGCGCCGCTCTCGAACGCCCCCAGCATGAAGTTTCCATCGGGGACGTTGCGCAGGTGCCGTTCGGTCACGGTTTCGAAGCCATCCGTCCGATGCTCGGCGATCGACGAACCAAACGCCAACGGCTCGTCGCCCAGAGCCGCGAGTCGAAGGCTCCAATATGCGTCGGCATCGACGCTTCCCAGGGGTCGGATTTGGATCATGAACAAGGGTAGGCTACTTTCGTCCCGAAGAAATGCTTCGATCCTTTGCGTCGGAGCCGCAATGCCATGGACAATCACGAACGCTAGCCCCGTCGGCCGCCTCCCCTGAGCCGACGGTTCGACTTCAGGGGAGGCCCACGACCATGAGGACCGACGAAAAGGCTTTCGTGGAGCGCCTACGCGCGCTCGCCGACGACCCCGATACTTTGCGCGCCACCCTCGAGGGGGTGCGGCCGGAGGACCTCGCCGAGGTGTTCGGAAGAATGGAGCGGGACGAGGTGCCTCGCCTTCTAGGTCTCATCGACCCGGAGACCGCCGCCGCCGTTCTGGTGGAGCTCCCCACCGAGACCGCCCGCGCGGTCGTGAACGAGTTATCTGACGCGACGCTCGCCTACTACCTCGACATCCTCCCGATGGACGATGCGGTGGACCTTCGCGAGCAGCTCGACCCAGAGCGGTTCGAGGCCCTGCTCAAGGTCATTCCGGACGAGGACGCCCAAGAGATTCGTCGTTTGATGAGTTACCCCGAAGGCTCGGCGGGCCAACTCGTCACCGAAGACTTCGTGGAGGTCGGTCCGGACACGACGATGGCGGGCGTGCTCGACGTCATTCGGCACACCCCCGCCGAGGAGTTCGAGACGATCAACACGATCTACGTCCTAAGTGCGGACCGGCACCTGTTGGGCGTTCTTTCGCTCCGACGGGCGATCCGGGCCGAGCCGTCGACCACCGCTCGGGAGGTGATGAACGTCGATCCCATCTCGGTGCCCGTCGCGATGCCGCAGGAGGATCTGGCGCGGACGCTCGCGCGCTACGGTTTCAGCGCGATGCCGGTGCTCGACGGGCGAGGCCGGATGGTCGGCATCGTGACCGCCGACGACGCGGCGGAGGTTCTCGAGGCGGCCGACACCGAGGACGTGCTCAAGATGGGCGCGGTCTCGGGCGACGCCGAGGCGTATCTTTCGCTTTCCGTTTGGGAACTCGTCAAGCGGCGGGTGCCGTGGCTGCTCGGGCTCTTCGTGGCGGAGAGTCTCACCGGCAACGTGCTTCGCTACTATGGCCAGGGCAGCGACGACCTCAAGATGAACCCGTTGGCGTTCTTTATCCCGCTCCTGATCGGCGCGGGGGGCAACAGCGGCTCTCAGGTCACGACCACGATTACCCGCGCGCTCGCGCTCGGCGAAGTTCGGACGGAAGACTGGTGGCGGGTCATGCGGCGCGAGATGACGACCGCTCTTATCGCCGGCGCGATCCTTGGCGCGGTCGGGTTTCTGCGCGCTTGGCTTCCCATTCCCATTATCGGCTGGGGCTCCACGTTGGCCCTCTCCGTCGTGGTCGGACTGACCCTCCCCGCGATTATCCTGTGGTCCACCACGGTGGGCAGCTTGCTTCCGATCGTCGCGAAACGGGTGGGAATCGACCCCGCGGTGATGAGCGCGCCGTTCATCTCGACGTTTGTCGACGCCACGGGCCTGGTGATCTACTTCGAGATCGCGCACCGTTTGCTCGGCCACCCCGGGTCATGACGAGGGAGCCCGCAGGGCTGTAGCCGCACCCTGCGTGGGTGCGAGTACAACGCTTCGCGTTAATGATTAGGCGACCGGATCGAGGTGGAACACGAACCGGGCGTTGCCCAGGGCGATTTCTTGGCCGTCGGTGAGCTCGGCGGTCTCGACCCGCTCGAAGTCGTCCTTGAGGACGAAGGTTCCGTTCGAGGAGCCGAGGTCTTGAACGGACCAAGCTTGGCCGTCGCAAGAGAGCTTAGCGTGTTTTCGGCTCACGTACTGGCCTTCGGGAAGGGACGCGAGGTCGACGTCGATCGGTCCGATCGACGGGTCGAAGCGGCCGATAATCGCGGGCGAGAAGATGGGGAACGCGATGTCGGTCTCCGCACCGCCGCGTTTGACGACGAGCCGGGCGGTAGTGGCGCAGGCGGGCGGCGCACTCCAGCCCTCCTCGGTGATCCCAGAGTGCGGGTGGTCCGCTCCTTCGAGGGGCGGAACGGTCGCATCCAGCAAGGCTTCGGCGGTCGTCGAGAGGTCGTTCGCGTCGTCGGTCATCCTGTCCTTGTTCCTGCGGCCGAGGCCGTGCCCTAAGATTAGCACCCGGCGGGATTATTCGAGTTGACGGGCGAGGAGGCGGGCTTTGTTCGGCCCATCGTGGTGGCCCTCTTCCAGGAGTCGTCTCTCAGCTTTGCTCCGGCCTCCGGCCGGAATGGGTACTCGTCAGCTGGGCGGTAACGATTCCGTCTCGAGGAAGAGCGCCACCAAGCCCTCGGTGACCGTGACCGACAGTCGCGCTTCCGTCATTTCGTTCGAGATCGACACCAGCCCGAGCGGATCGAGGATCGCATTCTGCAAGGGCCACTTGAGGCCCGACGCCGAGACCCGGCTCCGGACGAGCGGCAAAATCGATATCCGGCCGACGGCCTCTTGCCCCAGAATGCACTCGGGACCTAGCAACCGAACCGAGCCGCTCCGAAGAACGATCGGCCAGAGAAAGGCCCGCGCCCTCGCGCAGGAATACAGCGTCGCGAGCACGTGGTCGAGCCGATCGCCCTCGACGCCGATGAGCGTCGCCATCTCGACGCCTTCTCGCTTGAGGAAGGCCAGAAGCTTGTCCGCGTCGCTCGTGTCCTGGTCCTCGTCGCGCACCAGTCCGGTGGGATCGGCGATCGAGTCGAGGTCGCCGACGATCGCATCGGGCTCCCGTCCGGCGGCCCGGCAGAGGTTCGCGCCGCCGTCGGCGGCGACGACGCGGTCGGCCCAGGCGAGCCACGCCTCCAGGGCGCACGGGGCGAGGTCGCGGCCTGCGAGGACGCCAAGGACTTTGGGAGGCGAAGCGTCGCCGGACGGCATATCGGACGAGGGTACCGAAATGAATTCTTCTGAATGATGAGATAGGTTAAAAGGAACCTAAGACACCCCTAAACGCGGCGTTTACGAGCCTCGGGAGCCGTGCTATCCTCCTTAGTCCCGATGGCCCAACGCTTCCAGCTCACCTTCGAAGACGAGGATCCTCTGCTCGCTCTCGAGCGCAGTTGGGAAACCGTCCTGCGTCGTCTCGACGCCGAGGTGCAGCCCCACTGGATGGAGCGGTTTATCCGTCCGCTGAAGCCCGTTTCGTGGGACGGCAAGACGGTGACGATCGAAGTCCCCGGCCGCTTCGTCCACGACTGGGTTCGCGAGCGGTACCTCAAGACGATCGCCGAGATGCTGTCCGACGAGCTCGGCGCGCGGCTCGAGGTCGAGCTCAGGGCGGAGGCGCGCGAGCGGCGCGCGGCGCCGTTGCCGATCGCCGACGCGGTGCTGCCCGCCGCGCCGGAGGGAATGTTCCGTCCGAGCGAGCGGTTCACCTTCGACGACTACGTGGTAGGCCAGAGCAATCGCCTCGCCCACGCCGGCGCGAAAGCGGTCGCCCAAGACCCCGGTGGGAAGTTCAACCCGCTGTTCATCTACGGTCCGAGCGGCCTGGGCAAGACCCATCTCCTGCACGCCATCGCGCACGAAGTGCAGGCGAGCGGTCCCCGGGTGACGCTCGCCTACGTCAGCGCGCAGCAGTTCGCCGAGGAGTTCGTCCAGGCGCTTCAGAACAACCGGATCGACCAGTTCCGTCGCGCCCAGCGCTCGGTGGGGATCTGGCTTGTGGACGACGTCCAGTTCCTCGCGGGCAAAGACAAGACGAGCGAGGAACTGTTCCACATCTTCAACCACCTGCAGTCGCTGGGCAAGCAGATCGTGCTCATCTCCGACCGGCCGCCGCGCGATCTGCACCTCATGGACGAGCGGCTGAAGAGCCGCTTCGAGATGGGCCTCGTCGCCGAGGTCCTCATGCCCGACACCGAGATGCGCTGGGCGATTCTGAAGAAGAAGGCCGAGCGCGAGGGCATCGACCTGCCGAACGACGTGGCGGAGCACCTCGCACTTTCGATCCCGGGCAACGTGCGTGCCCTCGAAGGCGCGCTCACGAAGCTTATCACCCTGGCGAGCCTCGACGGCGGACGTCCGTCGCTCGACCTCGCCCGGCGGATGGTAGACCAGTACTACCGCGCCGCGACGCTCGCGAAGCCCGGGTTCGATCAGATCGTGGGGGCCGTAGGCGGCCACTTCAAAATCTCGACGGACGAGATCAAGGGCACCTCACGGAAGGCGCCGATCGTTCACGCCCGCCACATTTCGGTTTACATTACGCGCGAGATCACCGGCGATTCTTGGAAGCACATCGGCGGCCTCTTCGGCGACCGCGACCACACGTCGATGATGCACGGGCACCAGAAAATTCAAGAGATGATGAAAGACGATCCGGACCTCGCGGCGACGGTACGGATGCTGAAAAAGACCCTCTACCCGGAAGGGTAGAGGGCCGCAGACTTTAGCCTGGCCTTACCAGCCGCGTCCGGCCATGCGCTGGAACTCGGGTAGATCGGAGCAATTGATGCCGACCATCGGCTCGCCCAGTCCCTTGCTGATCTCGGCCAACTTTTTCGCGTCGTCGTAGAAGAGCACCGAGGCGACGATGGCGTTCGCCCGCTTCGCGGGGTCGCCCGACTTGAAGATGCCCGAGCCGACGAACACCGTCTCCGCACCGAGCTTCATCATCAGCGCGGCGTCGGCGGGAGTGGCGATGCCGCCCGCGCTGAAGTTCGGCACGGGGAGTTTGCCCGTCTCATGGACGCCCCGAAGGAGCTCGATGGAGGCCTTGTGGTCGCGGGCGAGCACGAACAACTCGTCCTCGCGGGCATTCTGCACCTGGCGCATCTCGCGCTGAATGGTTCGCATGTGGCGCACCGCCTCGATGACGTCGCCGGTGCCGGCCTCGCCCTTCGTGCGGATCATCGCCGCGCCTTCGGCGCAACGGCGAAGGGCCTCCCCCAGGTTGCGCGCGCCGCACACGAACGGGACGGTAAAGCCGTGCTTGTCGACGTGGTTCTCGTCGTCGGCGGGGGTGAGCACCTCGCTCTCGTCGATAAAGTCGACCTCGAGCGCCTCGAGAATCTCGGCCTCGACGAAGTGGCCGATGCGGCACTTCGCCATCACGGGGATGCTCACCGCAGCCTTGATCTCCTCGATCATCGCGGGATCGCTCATGCGGGAGACGCCGCCCTCCTTGCGAATGTCGGCGGGCACGCGCTCCAGGGCCATGACGGCGACCGCGCCCGCATCCTCGGCGATCCGCGCCTGCTCGACGTTGACGACGTCCATGATGACGCCGCCTTTCAGCATCTCGGCGAGGCCGACCTTCTCGCGCCAGGTCTTCTTGACCGGGCCCATGCCTTCGTTTGGATTGGGGAGGGTGATTGCCATGGGACTCTTCCTACGATTATGGCGCACCCCTCTGTGCATGCTGGCCGTGGCGTTTTCGGATCGAAGGCTAGCCGGGCGAATTCCTTCGTTCCAAGAACTGGAGAATCCGTCGAAGCCCCGCATTCGACACGAGTTTGTCCGGACGTCTTATGAAGTTTCCTTCGCACGTTTGCAAACTGACGCAACGTCACGCTTCAGTCTGGAAGACGATCCTTCGAGGAGAACTTTGTAGTTCTCGCGTCCGGCGGCGATCCCGGGGTCTCCGCCCGCCTCGATCGACTCTAAGCGAAGCCAAAGAGTTGCCTCCGGAGAAGAGCACTTAGGAAGGCATGTCTGTTTTACGAGCTTCCTTTATGCCCCGGGAGCCGCCCGACGAACGACGAACGGAGCCGCCTCAGACAAGCTCCCGGGACCTTGGTGAAAGACCCCGAGAGCTCGTCGAAACCAAAACGGAGGCCTTCACGCCGGCGGCTACGGGGACATGAGGGGCTTACCGAATCGATGTCAATGGGGATTAGGATGGGGTGATCCCTGGCCACGCCAAAGCTTCCGCCGCCGAGTACTCACCATAGTTCGCTATGGTCTACTCCCAAGGCGATTTTCTAGACCTCGGAGCATCGCCTCTTTATGGGTGTCGTCCGAGAGGGATATCCGGGTCCGGGCTTCGGCGATCTCCTGCCAGGCCTCGGCGCGCTTGCCCTGTCTGGTGAGCGCCTCGGCGAGGAAGTAGTGGACGAGGTAGTTTTTGCGGCGGACCTCGGGCGGCAACCTGGCTTCGGAAAGCGCGATCGAACGGCGAGCCCAGCGCTCCATCGCGGCCCACTGGCCTCTCCGTTCGTAATAGCCCTCGAGCGCGAAGGCACGCCCCTCCTCAATTGCATCCGGGCTCGCTAATCCCAAAAACATAAAGGGTTGGAAGTCGAGGACGTCTACCGGTTGCGGCGAGATCGCCTGGGTGTATCGGATCTCCGTCTTCGCTCCCGGCGTAAACGGCTGTCGGAAGGTGATCGTCACCTGTCGAGGGCGACCGCCGCTGAGTCGGGCATACCAAGCGCCCGCCAGCGGCTTGCCTCCGTAGGCGAAGCCCTGCTCGGCATCGAAGGGAATCAGCCCGATTCCCTTCACGTAGACGCCTCCCGCGTCGTCGGTGATCGTGGTCGGGTAGATGCCGTTGTATGCCTCGTCTGGGAAGCCGGTGTAAAGCACGAACAAGTCGCCGTGACGGTTCATCGCGACGTGGCGCACGACGAGCTCCCCGCCCGGTACGGAATAATGCGCAAGACCTTTAGCGAAATTGCGATCGATCCGATCGCGCTCACGGAGTGCGTCGACGCGACGGCCGTTTAGGTCGACTACGGGATCGAAACTTCCTTCCGGCGGAAGGCCGGGTTCCAGGTAAGTCAACTCGTGAAGAGGGCTACGGTTCGGAAGCACGAACGAGCTCTCGAAGGCGACGAGGCGAAGCGTTCCGGGCTCGCCGTACAGAACGACGCCTCGGCCATTCTCGCGCAAGTCGGCCCGCTTGACCCTACTCCCATCAAGGAGCGCGTCTTCTAAAGGCGGGAGACGATGAACCTGCCGAAGTGAGTCGGCCAGGGTCGTCGCGTCGAGGGCCAAGGGAAACCACGGTGAGACGACCGCCGTACGTGGTTTGCCGATCTTCAGGCTGCCGTTCTTGCGGTCGTAACACAGAAGGAGATTCCGGCGCTCGTCGAGAATGAGAGTCCCCGGATATTGGGGATTGAACGTTTCGAGGCGCGAACGGCCGGGGGCGTACCAGCCCTCGTTTTCGAGGTAGCGTCCGCCTTTTGCGTCGAGCCGGAAGGTTCGGCTGTGGCCGACGAACCCCTTTGTCACTTGGGCAAGCAGTGGGGCAGCGGAAGCCGACCTGGGAAAGAGAAGGACGGCAGCGAGCCCGGCAGACCCGAGCCCCACGCCGGCAAAGAGCAGCGGACGAAGCGCCGAAGAGTGGGGGGTGGGGCGCAACCGCGCGACCCGCGCCCGCAAGCCGTCGGAGAGAGGCTCGGCGGGAAAGGCGTCGTCGAGGCGGCGTTCGAAATCGTTCATGGCTGGACCTCCGGCTCAAGGAAATAGGCGCGCCCTTCGCGAAAGGCACGGGCCCGGGCGCGTTGAAGCAGGCCGTTGACGGCGGCGGGGCTGCGGCCCATCACCACCGCGATCTCGGCTTGGCTCAATCGTTCGAGATGCTGGAGCAGGAGCGCTTCCCGCTGGTCTTTAGGTAGGGCGAGCACCACCGCGCGAAGTTGGGCCGTGGCCTCTGCCTCGTCCATGTCTTGCCCAGGGCGCCCGGGCGCGGGCATCTCCTCGGCAAGGGCGGTTTCGCGCCGCCGCGACTTGCGACGGATCGCATCGGCCGTCTTACGCCGGGCGATGCCGAGCACCCAGAGACGGCGGTCGCCGCTCCGAAGGCGGTGCCACCCGCTGAGAGCGGCCTGCACCGTCTCCGCCGTTACATCTTCAGCCTCTTCTCGGGGCCGCACCCGGCGCGACACGTAGGCGAACACTTCCGCCAGAAGCTTCTCGTCGAAGACCGGCCCCTCGGAAGGCGGCTGAGAGGTTCTCGTCGGCGGAAGTCTCATAGCGTTCGCGGCGGATCGACTCCGCTACTCTTTCTGTTCGATCTCGGATCGGTTCGCTAACGGGATATTTTCAGCGATTGCGGAAACTAAGTCTGTGGTCAAGCTTTTACGACGGATACCTGCAGCCGGGGGATAGTTCTTGCCCGCGTCGCGAAGCGATCCGTCCACCCTTGGCCACGGCTCCGCCCGCGCAGGCACGACCCGTCCTGTGACCGCAGAATGCCTTAATCGAAGGTTGACAAGATACCAAGGGATCGAGGGGTTATCGAGAAGCCTCAGCAGATGGAAAAGGTCGTCGCTCCTTTCCTTCGTTGCCTTCTCACATAGCGGCAAGAGGAGGGCGGGAGGGGTCCAAAGGCCCGGTCCCTCCTTGGGGTCGGTGATACGATAAGGAGGCAGGACACGACAGGATGCCCATCGATCAAGAGGAGCTCTCCGACCACGCGCTTGTGGGGGGCGCGGACTTTATTACCCACCGAGAGATCGAGCGCGCCGACCGACGGCGAGCTCACAAGCAAGACACCGAAGACTCGATCCGCACCCGCGAGCGCGAGATCGACGAACTGCGCGACGGTCGGCACCGAGCACGACTCGAACTCTGCGCGAGGCTCGGCGATTTCGGCTACGCTTACGACGCGGGCGACCACTCGATCACCCGCATCTCACTCGTCGCGCCACCCGATCCGGCCCTCGTCGCCCACTCTCCGGCAAGCGTGCCCGAGCCGTTCGATCCCGGTCGGTATGGATTGTCGGGTGAGCGGCCGAAGAGCTTTGAACCGAAGCTCATGAAGTGGATCGACGCGCTCGCCTGGTGCGCGGTCCCGTTCCTTGGCGCGTTCGTGGGCTACAGCATCGGCATGCTCGCAGGCTTGCCGGTAAAGTCGCAGCCCGCCTTCGCATGGGCGAGCGTCCTCTTTGGCGCGGCCTTGCTCGCGACGATGAAAGGATCGCTCTACGCCCTCGTCCACGCGGCGGGACGGCGGGCGGCGGCGACCGACCGGCGCTCGTACGTGTGGACGGCGCTTGCAATCGCGGCGATTCTCGTCTTCGCCGAAGTCGGCCTCGGGACGACGGCGGTCCTGCGGTACTCGCAGGACCGGGCGCTCGACCCCAGCGAGGTGCTGCCCGCATGGCAGGCGATGCTTGTGGCGCTCTGCTTCTCGACGCCGATGCTCGTCGCTTCCATCGCGAAGGGATGGTACGACGGCGCCGATCACGATCCGTCGGCCGAACGGGCGAGGGCCGAGGCGGAGCGTCACCATAAGGAGACGGCCGCCGCCCTCCGGGAGCACGAGGCCGCCCTCCGGCAACGCGACGACGAGGTGAGGTCCCGTCGGGAGAAGGCGCTCGCCGATTTCGAGGAGGCCAACGCGAAGTACCGCGAGGACGAACGATGGAAGACGGCGATGAGCCTTTACGGCGCGGTCGGGGTGTTCGACCGCGAGATCGAAGAGCGGGAAAATCTGCTGAAGGGCTTCAAGATCGGTCGCGGCTTCAGCCTGGCGGGAGAGGCGAAGTGACCGCCCTTCTCGCCGCCCTCGTCTTGGGCGGCCTCCGAGGGGCGCCCGTCGCGTTCGTCGGGATCGACACCTCGGGCTCCGCCCGAGAGTTTCAGACCGGCTACCTCCGGCGGCTGCGCGACCTCGACGAAAGCCTGCCGCCCAACGCGGCGCTCGAGATCTACCGGTTCGATACCCAGACCTTCGAGATTCACGTGGGCGCGCCCTTGGAGACGAAGCGGCTCATCCAGACGGTGCGCGCGGCGACGGCGCTCGATCGAGGGCAGAAGGGCACATCGGTGCTTTCGCTCGTTCGCCGGATCGACGCGCGGCTTCCGCTCTACGCCGGCCGCCCGATCCAGGTTTTGGTGCTCACCGACTGCGGTGTCGAAGACATGACTCCGAAGCAGCACGCCGAGGTCCGGACGCTCGTCTCGCGCTGGTCCAAGGCCGGAGTCGGCGGCATCGAGTTCGCCGGGGTGCGCCCGATGAATCGCGAAGTGCTACGCGCGGACTTTGCCCCGATGGGTGCGCGGGTGACGATCGACTGATACGCCGAGTCGGCGTATATTAAGAGCATGGCCACGACGCTCCTCGCGCACGTCTCGGACGATGTCGACGCGACCGTCGAAAGTGGACCGCGGCTTCTGACCGTTGTGGAGTTCGATCGGATTCCGGAAGACGTGTTCTCCGAAGGGGAACGCGCCGAGCTGATCGAGGGAGTCATCTACACCAAAATGGGACAAAACGATCCTCACCGGTTCTCGGTCCATTACACGGCCCGAGCCCTTCGAGCGGCGTTTGGATCCGATTTCGATCTGATGATGCAATCTCCGCTGAGGCTGGGAGAATCTAGTCGTCCAGAACCTGACATTTTCATCTTTCGGGGGAGCCTTGAGGACTATGAGGCTCGTCGCAGCAGCGCGGATCAGGACGCCGTTCTTGTAATCGAGGTCAGCGATTCGACGCTTGCGGAGGACCGAGGCCGAAAGGCGCGCCTCTATGCGAAGCACGGGATACAGGAGTATTGGATCGTCAACCTGCGCGACCGGACGCTGGAAGTGCGCGGGGGACCCCGACCGGACTCGGAGGACTATTTCGAGACGCGGGTCTACCGCGAGGGTGAATCGGTTCCGGCAAATGGGAAGCCGGTGTCCATTTCGGATCTTCTGCCCAAAGCCGAGATCGAGTAAAACAAGAAGCCCTTCGCTCGCTTGGGCAAAGGGCTTCGGGCAAGCTTTTTCGGGGAACGGTGGAGCAAGCTCTCACACTCTCCCCGAGCGCTCAGTACTCGTCTTCCTCTTCGGTCGGCTCGGCGGCGGGCGCGGCCTTCTCAACGGGGGCGTTCGGGTCGAACACGACGAGGGTGATCGTCGTGGAGACCTCGCGGTGCAGGTCCAGCTCGATCGGGTAGGTGCCCAAGCGGCGGATGGGATCGTGAAGGGCGATCGACTTTCGGTCGACCGTCGCGCCGAGCTGATTCGCGATCTCGGTGGCGATGCGCTCGCTGGTAATGGCGCCGAACAGTTTGCCCTGCCCGCCGACCTCACCCGCGATGCGGATCGTCTTGCCGCTTAGGCTCGAGGCGATGCCCTCCGCGGAGGTTTTCTGGCCCGCGGTCTTGGCGGCGAGATGCGCGTTCTTGCGCTCCAACGCGGCGACCTGATTCTTCTCGGCCACGATGGCCAGAGAGCGGGGGAAAAGATAGTTGCGGGCGTAACCGTCCGCGACGTTGGCGACCGTTCCTTCCTTGCCCACCTTGGGCACGGTCTTCAGCAGAATAACTTTCATAGGATTGCCTCGTTGTCGTCGGGCACGGCCAGGCATGCCTGGCCACGCTTTGAGGCGGGAAGAGGGGAGGAGCAAAGGGGAATACGAGTTCCCTTTGCTCCTATCTTCTCACGCCTAACCCAATCAGCAGGGTGGGGTTGTCGAAGATTCGATCGATCCCAAGCCAGCCGACTAGGCCGCCGCCGAGTTCGTAACGGAGCCGTGCGTCGAGCCGAGGGTTGTTGATGTCCCAGAGATCGCCGCGAAAGCCCCACTTCGGCGTGAACGCGTAGTCTACCCCGACACCGGGACGGGCGGCGTAGATCCCGTAGCGGTAATCGAGCCTTGGCGTCACCGTCTTTCCCAACTGGAGATTAACGCGGTTGCGGCCGAAAGCGTCCCAAAGGCCGGCGGTGACGAAGCCGTCGGTCAGCGGAACCGAGAGGCTGAGGTCGGTTCGCCAATAGCCCGGATCGTTGGTCCGGACGAGATCGGCTTCGACGGTGATCGGCGGGAAAGCTTTGGGCTTGCGGTCGAGGAAGCCGCCGACGCGCTCCGAAAGGCCGCCGAGCCGCTTCTCGAGGGCGGCCGCGTTATCCAGGGTGGTCCCGAGCTTCTGAGGGAGTTCCTGGCTGTTCGCGGTGATCTTCTCGACGTTCGTGGCGATGTTGTTCGCCTTGTCGATCAGGGGCGGAAGCTTGGCGCTCGTCGCGGCGAGATTGTCGGCGGAGGTGCGCAGATCGCCGTTAAGCTTGGGATCGTTCAGGGTGCGGTGAAGGTCGGCGAGCAGGTTCTGCGATTGCTGGGCGATACGATGCGCGTCCGCGAGGAGTCCGTTCGCGCCGTTCTGGAGCTTGTTGCTCGCGGCATAGCGCTCGATCGTGAGCGCGGTCTGCTGAACGGAGGCGAGGGTGCCCTCGGCGGTGCGAAGAATCTGGGTGATCTGCGGGCCATTGGCGCTCAGCTGGCCTTCCGAACGGTTGGCGAGCTTGGTAAAGGCCTGAAGCGTGTTCTGGGTCGAAAGCAGCGTTTGGTTGCTCGTGGCGAGCAGGTGGTGGACGTCGCCTTGGAACGTCTTGTCCCGGAGGATGAGTTGAATCGACTTCAGGGTCTCGTTGAGCCCCGTGTAGAGTTCGCGACCGCCGTTGGGCAAAATGGCGTCGAGGGGACCTGCCTTGCCGCCGACGAGCGTCATGCCCGGCTCGAAGTAGCCTTCGGGGCCGCGTCGGTGCTCGTCCTGCACGAGGTTCAGCGGGCTGTCGCCGAGACCCACGAGGGAGCCGGAGATCAACGCCCGGGTCGTCAAGGGAAGCTTGGTGCCCGACTTGAGCTCGATTCGCAGTTTCGCCTGCGTCGGGGTGTCGACCGCCACGTCGGCGACTTCGCCCACCTGAACCCCCGCCATGAGGACCCGCGCCCCTTTGGCC
>CAXUKB010000072.1:15249-16065 GCA_964251345.1 uncultured Fimbriimonas sp.
GGGCCTGCCGCCCGCCTTCGGCAACACGACCAAGTAGGTGTCGGTTTTGACCACGAAAAGGCGTTTGCCCACGAAGACCACGGCGCCCAGGAACAGCGCGACCGCCGCCACTACGAGCAGACCGACCTGGGCGGCGGCTTTCATCGCGCTCTAGTGTAACCGCCTTTCACCTTCCCGCCTTGGTCGAGGCGCTCGCTTCTCGAACGAAATAGGCCGCGATCGTCGATCGACTGCCTAATGGACAGGCGGAACCCGAGTGTGCGTAAAGTCACGCCGAACGAAATAGGCGTGACGGTAGTCTCGGAAATAGGCCATGATCGTCCGATAGATGGGTCGGGGAACGAGAACTCAACCCCGCTACAAATGGCGAAGCGTCCCTAACGAAGCGTCGTCGCGAGTCGTAGTAAAACATACGCGGGCGCGAGCCCGCACCAAAAGAGAGATAAACAAAGACATGTGGCAACGCTTTACAGAGCGCGCGCGGAAGGTGGTCTTCTACGCGCAGGAGGAGGCCCAGAAGTTCGGGGAGGGCTACGTCTCGACGGAGCACCTGCTGCTCGGGCTCGTGCGGGAGTCCGACAGCGTGGCCGCGCGGGTGCTGGAGAAGCTGGGCGTAAGCCTGAACCGCGTCCGCGTCGAGGTTGAGAAGCAGTTGCCCCGTGGCGACGCTCGCCCCTCACAGGACATGACCCTGACCCCCCGTGCTAAGCGGGTGATCGACCTCGCCTACGACGAGGCGCGCAACCTCAACAACAACTACATCGGCACGGAGCACCTGCTTCTCGGTCTCATCCGGGAGGGCGACGGCCTTGCCGG
>CAXUKB010000073.1:0-16000 GCA_964251345.1 uncultured Fimbriimonas sp.
CGTCGGGGGTGACCACGTTCGGCACCCCGTTCTCGTCGGCCGCCTTTTGGGCGCGCACGCGGTCGAGATCCGCCACCGCGACCACGGTCGTGGCGTCGAAGGCTTTAAGATTCTTGAAGTAGATCGCGGAGATGTTTCCGATCCCGACGATGCCGACGCGCAAGGGCTCCATGCTGCGACTAGGGTACCGAAAAGGGTGGGTCTCGGAAAAAGCGCAACTTTCCACTTTTCTCACGAACGATTAGGCATTCCCGCATTTTCGTCGTAGGATAAAGACGTACCTTTCCCTTTTTGGGATGCCACTTCCACCCAGACGGAGTCCGGACCGGCGGACTCCGCTCCAGGTGTTTTCGTCCAACTCCCACCCAGGAATCGTCGGCGCACGGGCTTTTCGGAAGGCCGAGCCTGCCTCAGACCTTACGGACCGACGGTCCAAGCTCCGGAGTACGATCCCGCCGAGAGCGTCGTCTCCGCCCAGCGCCCGATCTTCTTGAATCGCGTTCGGGGAAGTCCGCTTAGGGACGCCGATCCGCTCGTTCCGCCGATCGGCAGGCGCAGGAGCGCGGTGGTTCCTTTCGGCACCCGGAGCGTGAAGCTTCCGCCGCCGGCGGATCGCGTCCAGGCGACCGGCACCGGACCGTACTCGGTGCCCACCGTTCCGGAAGCCTCCGTCAGGTCGCCCAGGCGAGGCTCGACGAGCAGATGGTGCTTGTCCGCCGGGCCGTCGAGTCGGACGCCGAGCACGTACGCACTGAGAAAGTAGGCCGGGAACGTGCCGTACACATGGGCGCGCGAGACGTCCGAGCCGGCGGCCGGGTGAAGAGACTCGAATCCCGCTTCGTAGGGATTGTCCGCCATATCCGACCATCCGCGGCGTAGGGTGGCGAGCACCGCCCGGTCCTGATCCCCGTCGTCCACGGCGTACGCCTGCTTGAAGAAGTAGGCGTACTGCATCACGTCGTTCTCGACGGGCGGGTGGGCGAGAAGGAACGCGACCGTCCGTGCTCGTCGCTCGTCGGGCACGACGCCCTGGTCGAGGGCGAACAGCGCGGCGTGGCGCGTCGGGTCGATCAAGCCGTTCGTCACGCCCACGGGCAACGGACGGTAGTCCGGAGCGGCCTGAGCGGTGGCGAGATCGTAATAGCCGCCGGAGTAGGTGCCGGCCGCTTCGTTCCAGAGCGTCGCGTTGATCGCCTTCGCCAGGGCCTGGGCGGCCTTGTCGAAGCGGTTCGCGTCGGCCGTTCGGCCGATCTTGCGGCCCAGGTACGCCGCGTCGGAAAGCGCGCGGTAGACGAACGCGTTGAGCGCGGTGCCCTCGCAGGTCTGATAACCGACCGGATCCCCCCACACGACCCACTCCCGCGCCAGCACGAGGCCCCGCGCCGTGCGGCGGGCGAGAAAATAGTCGAGCTGAGCGGCCACGGCGGGCCAAATCTCCTTGACGACGCCCGTCTGCCCGGACGAGTCCACGTACCGCCGGGCCGCTTCGATCCAGTCGCAGGCCCGGTCCTCCATCTTCGCGTGAAGGTCGAACCGATCGGAGCTCGTGTGAGCCTTGACCCAGCCGCTGGGCTGAAGGGTGAGGGCGATTCTCCGGAGGGCCTCCTCCAGCAGACGGGGGTCGGCATAGAGCAGACCGCCGCTTTCGCCGGGGCCGGCCTCCGCCACTCGCGTGAGATCGAAGGCGGGCGGGTCGTTGTCCATCCACTCCACCCGCTCGCGGTCCGTGCAGTCGACGTACGCGTCTTGGCTCGTCACCTCCAGCCCCCGGGCGCAGGTCGTCCAGAGCTTGTCCAGGAACGGGTCGCTCGACGCGAAGCTCCCCACCCGCGTGAAAGGATAGAGCCGTTCGGCGAACCCGACGCTTCTCACGACGACGCGCCCCGATTTCACCCGGAACGCCCCGGTGAGGATCGAATGGGCGTCCGTCGTGGCGAAGCTCTGAATTCCCGCCCGGCAGACGTAGGTCGTTCCCGGCGCGTACGTCGTGCCCGGCGCGTCGTCGAACTGGATCTCGCTTCCCGCGTCGGCCTCGACCTCGATCTGCGTCGTGGCGAGCACCAGACGGGGAAAGGCGAAGGAAAGCGAGTCGCCCGCGGCGAGGGTCGCCGGGAAGGTCGTCCCGTCGGACCAGGTCGGGGTCACGGGCGTCTCCCGGAGCAGCGGGATTCGCCGCGCCGTCAACGGTCCCCACCAGGAAGCCCCGGTCGGCGCAACCGTCAGGTTGACCCGGGGTCCGTCGACGACGGTGCTCACCGAAAGCGTCGGCTGGACTCCCCGCACCGGAACGGCGGCGGCCCACTTCGAGTCGTCGTAGTCGGGCTGGGTCCAGTCCCCGTCCTCCGCCCGTGCGTCCGCGACGTCGTAGAGATTCGCCCAGTCGACGGCGAGCGATCGGTAGCGGATCGCGGCGCTCCATCGCCAGGCGGCGTCGGTCCCGAACTGCGTCCAGCCGTCCGCCACGAGCTCGGCCGTAAGACCGAGCGGCCGCCAGCGCACCTGCCCGTTGCTGACCCTTCCGGCGACGAGCACGACGAGGGAGTTCGTGCCCTGCCGGAGGTAGGGCCGCACGTCGAGCGAATCGTACTCGGGGGCTCCGGGCTCGAATCGCGCGGGGCCCCGCCCGGCGTATCGCCCGTTGATCCAGAGGATGTAGCGGGCGTCCGCAAAAAGGTGGAGCGTCGCCACCTTCGGGAGCTTGTTCAAGGTGAATCGCTTTCGAAACGCCGCGGTCGCGCCGGTCGTGGTCTCCGAAGGCGCCGCCGAGGTCGAGACGAACGTTTTGCCTAGCGCCGTGCCGACGCGGTCTTGGGCGAAGACCAAGGGCGCGAGGCCCATCGTAAGGGGAACGCCCAGCGCAAGCCCTAGCCCCGCGCCCGTCCCGATCGCCCTAATGGTCCCTCCCACAGAGAGAAGTTAGCACGGGACCCGGGTCGTGACGCATCGTTAGGTCAAGCCTTCGGCGCGCCTCCGTCCTTTCCTTAGGTCTCGGACTGAGGAGAACGCCCTACGGCGCCGGGTTCGAGAACGGAGTGGGGAGGAAAGAAGGCGGAAAATTCCGGGCCGGAGCGACGACGAAGCCTCCCATGCGCATACTCGTGGCAAGGATGTCCCCAACGGATTCAACCCCGGAAACCGAGCCTTCGGCCGCGCTGACGCCGAAGCAGGAGGCGATCGGCCTCGCCAAGTGGCAAAAGCTGCTCACGGTGGTCGCCACCCTGTTGGCGCTTCTCGCGCTCGTCGCCGTCGCGGTCCGCCTGGGAATGGCGATCCACCACACCCTGCTCCTGTTCGCGCTCGGCGGCCTGGTCGCCTACGCCCTGGAGCCGCTCGTCGCCTTCGTGAGCCGCCCCCGGTTCGGGAGGCGGGCGCCGGGCCGTTCGACGAGCGTGTGCGTCGTCTTCGCCGCCCTCGCGGCGGTCTTCTTCGCCGGCGTTTGGTGGCTGGGCGGCCACGCGGCCCGGCAGGCGAAGATTCTGCAAAAGGGCGCGCCGCAGTACCAGGCGCGGGCGATCGGGCTCGCCCACGACTTCGACCGGAACGTGCTCCAACCTCGGGGGATCGACTTCAGCGTCGAAGAGACGCTTCAGCACCCGCCGCCCGAGGTCAACGCCTACGAGCGGCGGCTGGGCCAAGAGGCGTTTCCGATCCTCGCCCACACGGTCAAGAACGTGGCGGAGTCGGTGATCGTCCTGCTCATCGCCCTCTACTTCCTCATCTTCGGATCGGAAATGAAGGAACAGGCGAACCGCGCCCTGCCTGCGTTCCTGATCCGGTACGCCCTGGCCTGGGAGGAGGACGTCGACCGAATCCTCGGCGGCTTCGTCCGGGGCCAACTCGTTCTCGCGCTCATCAGCGGCGCGCTCGCGGCGGTCGGCCTTCTCTTGGTCGGCGTCCACCTTTGGCTCGTGATCGGCGCGTTCGTGGTACTTGCCTCGCTTATCCCCGTGTTCGGCCCCTACATCGGCGCGATTCCCGCCGTGCTCGCCGCGCTCGTCGGACCGACGCACCTCACCCCCGTCGCCGGTGCCATCGTGGTCCTGGTTCTGTTCGTCGCCATCACCGAGGTCGGGAGCAAGATCCTCTATCCGAAGCTCGTGGGCAAGGCGTTGAGCCTGCACGAGGTCGTCGTGCTGTTCGTGCTTTTTGCCGGGCTCGAGATCGACGGCATCGTCGGCACCCTGTTCGCCGCGCCCGTCACGTCGCTGGCGATCGTCACGCTCATTCATCTTTACCGCCTCTGGCAGGAGCTTCCGGAGGAGCCGATCTCCGATTCCGTCGACCGGGACGAAGGCCACCGTCCGCGCCTGTTCAAGCGGAGCGCATCCGCCTAACCTTCCACAAGACGAGCGAAGATGAGAAGGTTGGTCAAGAGGATCGCACCGGACCTCTTCGATACTGAACCCGTCGATGGACGAACGGACGCCGGAAGGGAAAGCGCAGGGGCTACGGCCGATCCTCGGATCGCTTGAGCGCGACGCCGACGCGCGCTCGCTCGCGGACGACGCCCGCTACAGCGTGGCTCAGTTCTACCGGAGGTTTCTCCGGGACGTGGGCGACCGCCCGTTGAGGCTGAGGGGGCGACTGCTCCTGGAGCGGGCCGCCTACGAGCTGACCCGGACGGAAGTCTCCGTGACGGAGATCGCCTTTAGCGCGCGATTCGAGTCGCTCGAGGGCTTCTCGCGAGCCTTCCGCCGCGCCTACGGCGTCGCGCCCCGCCGTTTTCGCGCGCTCGGCGCGACGGACTACCGGCTCGAGCCCGATCGAGCCCTGCACTACGCGCCGCCTCCCACGCCCGAAGTCCCTCGACAAGGCGACCTCACTATGAACCTGCTCGACCGCGTCTTCGGCGCTCATCACCTCAACATGAGGGGGATCCTCGACCGTTGCGAAACCCTCACCGACGCTCAACTCGACGGCCCCATGGAGGGCTACTACGATCCGCTTCCGTGGATGTCCTCGGCGCAGAGCATCCGCTCGCTCCTTCGCCACACGATCGGCTCGGGCAGCCCTTGGCCCGGGGTCGAGCCGGAGACGCTTCACGACACCGGCACCCTGGCGGGGCTTCGCGCGACGTTGGAAGAGGCGTACCCCCGCTTTAGGGCGCTCGTCGCCCAGCACGAGCGCGACGGCCTTTGGGACCTCACGTTCGTGGATTCGGCCTGCGATCCTCCGCAAGTGTTCAGCTACGGCGGCTGGATCGGCCACGTCATGCTCTTCCAAAACTATCGTCGGATCGCGCTGCTCGGCGCTTTGGACCGTCTCGGCGCGCCGGTCGAGTTTTTGGGTCCCGTCGAGTACGACGGGAGCGCGCCGCCGCTACAATAGAGATCCATGTCCCCCGAGGAGCTGAAGGTCCGGCGGGCCGCCGCGCCGCCCGCCGAACGGCTCCTTTGGGACGCCCTGCGCGGCAAGAAGGCGGGCGACAAATGGCGGCGCGGCCACCCTCTAGGGGAAGACGTGCTCCCGCTCTACTGCCCCTCGCGCGGGCTCTGCGTCCAGACCACGTCCCTCGACCCCGAGACCGAACGGGCCCGCGAGGCGCAAGGCATCCGGACGATGGTTCTAAGCGGCGGTCGGGTCGTGGCGAACGTCGAGGCGGCGGTCGCGCGCATCTTAGAGCCGCTCTCCCTTTCGGGAGAGAGGGGCAGGGGTGAGGGGTTTTCCGATGAGGATCGAACTTGGGGAAAGGACAGGCTCGGTCCTCCCCAAGACGCGGAAGGCTGGAATCCTTCCCCCCGATCCCCTCTTCAAGACGAGCCCTTTGGAGACGGGGAGAGCGAGCCCACCGCGAAAGACCTTATCGAGATCGCCTTCGACCGGCTCGATGCGCGGCCCGGCTACCTCCCGCGGCCGGACCAGCGGCAGCTCGCCCGCCTTCTCTCCGATCTGATCGAGGGCGACGCCTCCGGCGCGTTCGAGGCGCCGACGGGGTTGGGAAAGTCGCTCGCCTGCCTCGTCCCCGCGATCGCCCACGCCATCGTCGAGGGCAAGCGAACGGTGGTCGCGACCTACACGAACGTGCTCGCGGAGCAGTATTGGCGCACCGACCTGCCGCTCGCCCTCTCCCTTTTCGAGGGCTACGAACCCCCGCGTACCGCCCTCCTCATGGGCCGGGCGCGCTACGGCTGCCTCGCCCAGATGGAGGAGCACATCCCGGAGAGCGTCGACCTCGTGCGCCGGTCGGCCATCCTCGGCATCGAGACCGAGCTGCGGCCCCTCCTCCCCCGGGGCGCCCCGTGGTCGAAGGTCTCCTCGCCGCCCGTGTGCCCCGGCCGCCTCTGCCCGGCCTACGACGACTGCTTCTACTACAACGCGCGCCGGAGCGCGGAAGGGGCGGGAGTCACGATCACGAACCACTCCGTCGTCGTCCAGCACGGCCTCATGGCGAGCCTCGGCGAGGATCGGGAAGGGCTGCTGGGAAAGTACGACTTTCTCGTGCTCGACGAGGCCCACGACTTTCCGCAGGCGGCGCAGAACGGCCTGGAGTTCGAACTGAGCGTCGGCAAGCTCGCCGCCATGATCGCGGTCGGCGGCAGGCTGGAGGGCGCGCTTGCGAGCCTCGCGCAACGGTGCGGGGACGCCGGGCTCTGGGGGCGGACCGTCTCGACGTTTCGCGACGGGATGGAGGCGGCGACGCGCGAACTCGTCGCCTACGGCGCCCGCCTGGGCAGGCCCGGAATCCTCACCGCCTCGCCCGCCGACCTGCTCGACCATCCGCAGGTGAAGCTCCACAAGACCGGCGACGACATGACGGGCGCGCGGGCCGTCGCCGAAGCCGCGGCGGCGGCCTGCGAGCGGTTGGCGAAGAGCACCGCCGACTTTCTGCGCGCGTGGCAGGATCGCGAGCCCGACCGGGCGCGGGGCGTGCAGGAGTCGACCCGCAACTACCTCACGTACCTGCGAGAGTTCGGAGCGGAGTGCGGCCGGCTTTTCGTCCCCACCGGCGTTTCGGTGAGCTACTCGGGCCGCGACGGGAACGAGCCGACGCTTCGCCAGGACACTATCGGCCTCGCCGAGCCCCTACGCGACCTCGTGTGGGAGCGCACTCCCTACGCCTGTCTCTCCGCCACCCTCGCCGTCGACGGCTCGTTCGAGCATTTCCGCCGCATGACCGGCTGCGAACCGACGTTCGAGGAGATCCTGCCGTCGCCGTTCGACTTCGGATCGCAGGCGGCGCTCTACCTTCCTCCGGCGGGCGCAATCCCCGACCCCACCGAGGCCCGGCGCAACGGCACGGAGGACGCGTACTTCTGGGCGCTCGCCCGCCAAATGGAGGCGATCGTCACCGCCTGCGACGGGCGCACCCTCGCGCTCTTCCACTCGCGCCGGGAGATGGAGGCGGTGCTCTCCATGCTGAACCTGCCGCCCGAGCTGCCGGTCTACGTCCAAGCGAAGTACGGCGTCGGCGCGGTCGGCGAACGGTTCCGGCGGGAGATCCACTCGTCGCTGTTCGCTCTCCGCTCGTTCTGGACAGGCTTCGACGCGCCGGGCGAGACGCTTTCCTGCGTCGCCCTCGTGCGGGTGCCCTTCGAGGTGCCTACCGACCCGCCGCAGATCGCCCGCCTCGCTTGGCTCCAGGCCCAGGGCCTGGACGCCTTCCGCGAGCACGCCCTGGCCCAAGCGAAGACGATGATGCGGCAGGGCGCGGGCCGTCTCATCCGCCGCGCGGGCGACAAAGGCGTGATCGCCCTCCTGGATCCGCGCCTGCAGACGAAGCGCTACGGCGAGGAGATCCTCGCGAACCTGCCGCCGGAGATGAGCACCTTCCGCGACATGGCCGACGCGGTGGGCCACATCGGCTTGGAGCCGCGGGATTGAGAGGCGGAGCAGGATCTTCGGCGCGGTGCGAAGTCGTCATCGCTCCACCCTTTTGCGTGAACCTTAAGGAGTCGCTCGCAAGGTCGCTCAGACGGTAGTGAGAGGTCTTTTGAAATCGGCGCGAGGCGATGCCCTGGGAGCCGCCTTCAAGGAGACCACGGTGGCGGTGGGCCGAGCTCCCGGGGCTCTTACGTCACGCCCCGGAAGCCTCAGGGGGCGATCCGAGGCGCCTCGCCAAAGGCGGCTCCCGGGGGATAAAAAAGGCGATCGAAACCCCGACGGGGTGCCGCTGAATTCCGCCCAATTCTTTGTGTAGGCGGGGGGCGGAGGCGGGACAAACCCTAAACCCGCGAGTCCGCCCCTCGCAAAACTAAAAACCGGGAGAGGCGCGGCGTTGCGCCTCCCGTGGGCTCTCCTTGGCCAGAGGCCGAATGGAAAAAGGTCGGGGTCCCGGAAGAGAGGCAAGCTCGGCCGGGACGGGGGGAAGTGGCGTGAATTAAGCGGGCGAGTCGCCCGAAACCGAACCCAAGGTTCGGAGCCAGGCCTCGCGGCCCAGACACTCGACGGACCAGCACGAGACGCCGAGGCATCCCACCTTGCCGTCCTTGCGGAGGGTAACCCAAGAGTAGTCGATCGTTCCCGCGTCGTCCCGAATCTCGGCGCTGAGGGACCAAGCCTCCTCGACGCCGGGATAGTCGACCCGGCGGACGGCCGGACCCGCGGCGAGGTCGTAGTCGACCATCCACTGCATGGCCATGTCGCGGGCGAGCGCTTCTGGCGAGGCGTCCGAAATCTCGCGGGACGCCATGAAGGTGACGTCGAACACGAAAGGCAGGATCATGCGGCCCTCGGCCAACGACCCAAAGAGGCCTTCCGCGGGCTCGTCCACGATCTCGACCGGGACTTCGAAGGAGAGGCCCGTCTCGGCGTTTCGGTAGCGCCGCCAGGCGGGGGCCGCCACCTCGGTGGCCTCGGCGGCGATGCGAACGAATCGGTTTAGGTCGCTCATTTCTCCTCGACGAGAGGGAGTATCGGGCAAGAGGGAAGATTCGGATGTGATTCAGGTCACAGGGGGGCTCCTCATGCACCGACGGCGTCCGACCTCACGGTTTAGAGGTCGTTTCACAGCCCTCTTTTGCGCCTCTGCGCCTGTGCGAGAACTACGAAGAGGTAGAGAAACGAACTTCCGCCGTTCGTGCGGCAGGGCTTATCATGCGAGAGGATGCCGCCTCCCGCTCGCGAGCGACGCGTCGCAAGGCCCCCGCAGGGCAAGCCCTGCCGCTACGATTCATTCCCCTACATGCTCTAGAGCGAGATCCTGCGGACGCCCGCCCAAGTTATAAAACAGACTTTTTAGGAGAGGAGCAGAATCGAGTCGCGGTTTCGTTCGATGCGGCCCGCCGCCGCGAGCTCCGCGAGGGTGCGGTTGACCACGGCGCGGTCGCAGCCCGCCCGGACGCCGAGCTCGGTCTGGGTCAGCCGTCGCTCCGGCGTGACCAGGGGAATGCGAAAGCCCCCCGCCTCCGGGATGCCGCTCGCCTGCGCTTCTTCCTTAAGGACGCGCAGCAGCCGATCCCGCACGTTCGCGACGCGCGCGTGGGTGCGCCGGTCGGTCGCCTCGCGGAGCTTGGCGGCAAGGCCGCGGATGAGGCTCAGGGCGAGCTCGGGCGACTGCTCGGCGCACGAAAGCACGTGACGCCCGCGGATCTGGAGCGCGGTTACCGGGGTGACCGCGCGGGCGTCGGCGTTGCGCGGCGCGTCGTCGAAGAGGGACAGCTCGCCGATAAACTCGTCCGGACCGCGCACCGCGATGGGGACCGTCTCCGCGTCGCCGCGCGACGAATCGGCGGTGCGCTCGATGCTCACCCGGCCCGAGACGATGAGGAACGCGGAGCCGCCCCGGTCGCCCTCGTAAAAGAGGGTCTCGCCCGCCACGAACTCGCGGGTTCGGGTGCCGGGCCGAAGCAGCTCGTAATCCTCGTCGAGGAGGCCGCCGAAGAGGACGCTCTTGCGGAGAAGCTCGATGGGCTCTTTCAACGGCGTCCGGCTCGGAGCCGCAGGTTGGAGAGGCTCTGGACGATCGACGCGGGATCGTCGGAGGGCGCGTCGCCCCCCGCGACCACACGCACGATTTCGCCCAGCGACTCGGGCGAGAGGTCGAGAAACGTGATCGAAACGGGCTCTTCCTTGTCGTTGAACCCGTAGACCCGTCCGTCCTCCGCCCGCGTGATGCGGGAGAGGCCGTTGATCGGCGGCTCGAGCCGAATGCCGGGCGGCTCGTCGCCGGAGATGGGCTCGAGCCGTTCCTGAAGCCAGTCGCGCGCGAGTTCGACGCGCCGCGCGTCGTCGTAGAGCGACAGGAACTCCGAGGAGGGCAGGCCCAGCGCCTTCAGGCGGCTCGCCAAGTCCTCGAACCGGCCCTCCTCCAAAACGTCGCGGAAAAGCGCGGTCACCCGCCCCTTGGCGGGACGGACGTGGAGGGCGGCGGACGTGCGGCGCGACACGAGACGGAAGCCTGGGGCGTGGACGGACGCCGGGACGTAGGGCGGCTTCGGAACGGCGGCCCAAGCGCGCAGCCGGCGGGCGGAGCTCGGCACCGCTTCCGGTATGTCGGGGCGCCGAACGGCTTCGAGCGGCGCCGCGGCGGGCTCCCGGAGCGCTTCGCGCATTCGGGCGACCGGATCGAACGACGTCTGGGTGACCAAGAGGCTCACCGCAGCGCATCCTAGCGAGAGCATGGCCGCCCACGCGGCGGCGACGACGGCGATCCGCCGCCGCCGCTTTTCCCGCTGCTCACGCTCCCACTTCTCGCGAAGGCGCTTCTCCTCGCGCCGTTGCGCCTTGCTCTGCGCCTCCTCGGCGGTGAGGGGACGCGTCCAATCGCGGTCGAGCCGCGTCGACCAGACGCGCACGGGACGGTCGAAGCCCTTCAACGTGGCGTCGAGGAAACGGAACTCGTGGTCGATGCCTCCCCGCACCGCCCGGTAGACGTCGTTCGTGAAGCAGACCTCGCCCGGGTGGCAGATCGCCTCGAGGCGGGCGGCGGTCACCACGATGTCGCCCGAAAGCTTGCGCCAGGGCGTCTCTCCGGAGGTCTTGGCGAGCTTGACGGAGCCCATCTGGATGCCCATCCGGTGGACGAGCCGCAGCGCACCCGACGGCAGCGCCGCGTTGAGGCGGGCCATCTCGGACTGCATGAGCATCGCGGCGCGCAGGGCGGCGGAAGGATCGTCGAAGGCGAACATGGAGCCGTCGCCCCGGTCGCGCGCCTCCTCGCCTCCGTGGGCAACCGCGATGCGCGCGAAAAGGGCGCGATCCCGCTCGATCCGAACCAGGGCCTCGTCTGCCCGCTCGGAGAAGTACGCCTTCGACGAGTCTCGGGCGTCCGTCACGAGGATCGTCCGCCAGACCGTTTCGACTGTGATCTCGGGCGTACCGAGAGGCTCCATACCGAGACGTTTGACGACGCTCGACGGACGATTCACCCGGGATGCGGTGAAAGTCGCAAGATCGGCCCGACCTGACCCGCGTAGGTAAACTCCATTGTTCCGATGAGCCCGTCAAAGTCGCCGTCGCCCGTCGATCTCGCCCGCGCGTCCGAGCTGTTCTCGAACCTCGACGTGCCGACCTTGATCGCCCACTGCCTCGAGCGAGACGGTTGCCGACTCGCCGCGAGCGGGGCCGTCGTGGCCTACTCCGGGAAGTACACGGGACGCACGCCCAAGGACAAGCGAACCGTCCGCGAACCCTCGAGCGAAAGCCGGATCTGGTGGGAGGGCAACCACGCCATCGCGCCCGAGGACTACGTTCGGGTCCGGGAGCGCGTGACGGAGTACCTGGACGGCAAGGCGCTGTACGTCGTCGACACCTTCGCCGGGGCCGATCCGGCGACCCGCATCGCGGTGCGCTTCATCGTCGAACGGCCCTACCACGCGCTGTTCATCCGCCAGCTTCTCCTTCGCCCCACGCCCGACGAACGGGCCTCGTTCGTTCCCGAGTGGACGGTGGTCGACGCCGGACGGCTGAAGATGACGCCGGGCCGAGACCCCGTTCCGGGCGACGCCGCGATTCTCCTGAACCTCGCCGAGCGGGAAGTGCTCATCGCGGGCACCGAGTACGCGGGCGAGATGAAAAAGTCGGTGTTCACGATCATGAACGACCTCCTGCCGGGGCAAGGGATCCTGAGCATGCACTGCTCCGCGAACGTGGGCGCAGAGGGCGACGTCGCCCTCTTCTTCGGCCTGAGCGGGACCGGCAAGACGACCCTCTCCGCCGACCCGGACCGCCGCCTCATCGGCGACGACGAGCACGGCTGGTCGGACGCGGGCGTGTTCAACGTGGAGGGCGGCTGCTACGCCAAGTGCATCGACCTCTCGCCCGAGGGCGAGCCCGAGATCTTCGGCGCGATCAAGCGAGGCGCCGTGCTCGAGAACGTCGTGCTCGACGACGCGGGAAACCCCGACTACGCCGACGCCTCGATCACCGAGAACACCCGCGCCGCCTACCCGATCGACTCGATTCCGAACGCGGTGATCCCCAGCGTCGGCGGCCATCCGACGAACGTCGTCTTCCTCACCGCCGATGCGATGGGCGTGCTGCCCCCCATCGCGCGCCTTACCCCCGAGCAGGCCCTGGTCTACTTCCTCAACGGCTATACCGCGAAGGTCGCGGGCACCGAGGCGGGCGTCAAGGAGCCGCAGGCCGTGTTCTCGACCTGCTTCGGCCAGCCCTTTCTCCCCCGTCCGCCGAAGGTCTACGCCGAGCTTCTGAAGGAGAAGATCGAGCGCCACGACGCCAAGGTCTGGCTCGTCAACACCGGCTGGACCGGCGGCCCCTACGGCGTGGGCTCGCGCATGAAGCTGGCCTATACCCGCGCCATGCTGGCCGCCGCCTTCGTGGGCGAGCTCGACGCGGTGCCCTACGAGATCGACCCGATCTTTGGCCTCCACGTCCCCACGTCCTGCCCCGGCGTGCCGCACGAGATCCTCACGCCCCGCGCCACCTGGCCCGACCCCCAAGCCTACGACGCGAAGGCCCACGAGCTGAAGACGATGTTCGACGACAACGCCGCGAAGTTCACCTCCGGCGCATCCCTCACTCCAGGAGGAGAGGGCTAGGGGGCCTTCGTCGCCCTTTGCTCGACCCGCGGAAGGGTGGAAAGCCATGAACGAAAAAGCCACGCTGATTCTCCGTCGGGATGCCGACGACGACATCAAGATGCGCAACCTGGAGGTTCACGTCGACGGCAAGTGGCGCGCCGACGTGGGGTTCGGGAAATCGTTCGAGACCGAGTTGGAGCCCGGCGAGCACGAACTGACGGTCACGAACCGCATGAAAAAGGTGAGCGTTCCGTTGAATCTCCAGGCGGGCGAGACCGCCGTCTTCGTGGGGACGAACGTGCTCTCGAAGGGTCTGAGCGCGGTGATCGGGGCGTTCGGCGTCGTCGCGTACCATCCGACGTTGAGGCGGGTGCAGTGAGAGGGCGCTTCCGGTTGCGCACGATCGCGAACCCTTGCCCGGAGCGACCGTAAGGCCATCGTCCGCAAAGCGAGCCTCCTATGCTGAACCACGTCACCGAAGAACGGATTCGCGTCCGCTACGGCGAGACGGACCAGATGGGCCACGCGTACTACGCGAATTACCTTTTCTGGTTTGAGCAGGCGCGCGGCGCGTGGTGCCGCGCCCGGGGCTTCTCCTACCGCGACATGGAGGCGCTGGGCTACTTCCTGCCCGTGGTCGAGGCCCACGCGGAGTACCGGGGCGAGGTCCTCTTCGACGACGTCGTCGTCGTGCAGGTCTGGGCCACCGAAACGCGCCGGGCTTCGATCCGGTTCGAGTACCGGATCGTGAACGAGCGCACCGGAAAGGCGACCACCACCGGCCACACATGGCACGTCGTTATGGGTCGAGAGCGCAAAGCCGTCTCGATTCCACCCGAGGTCCGCGCGATGTTCGAGGCGGAGCCGATCGGCTAATCCGTGCCCACGTTCGCGACGAGAGCCGCAAACGTGGGCACGACTCGCCGCAATCGATCGAGCACTTCCGCGAACGTGCGATCGCCACGCACCAGTTCGAATAAACGAAGGGAGACGACTCTGGGGTCTTGTCGATACAATTCGATGAGAAAATGGCTTGGATGGAGGGCGGTGATCTGCCATGCCTGAAGCGATTCAGACGGAAAGTCTCGGAGGTTGAAGGTTACGATGAGGGGCGATTGGGCGGAAATCGCCGTCGCCAGCACATGTCGATCCTTCGGATCGTTGTTGCACTCCGGTAAAAACCGCCCGTAGTTATCGACAAGAGCTTCGGGGAAACTGCCGGCGACGGCGTTCTGCCAACTCCGCGCCCTTGTCGGAGGCAGGCCGAGCCGGACTTGATTCCGCTCCACCTCTTGGAGAACGATGTCCGACCACTTTGAAGGTAAAGCCGAGGCTCTTCGGCGAGTCGGAGTAGGAGATCGCAGAGGAGAGGCGGGACCAAAAAGCAGGCATCGAGGACGATGGGCGTGTCCGGACTCAACCGCCCTCGCCCAACTCCGAATCCTGGCCCAACTCGTAAAAACCTTCCCGATCTAGGGAGTCGAAGAGTTCGTCAAGAGTGTTCCGGCGGTCTAGGTTCCGTTGCCCTTCGTAGGCTCGCAAATCCGTAAACCTTATCCGGCGATGGGCTCCCACCTTATGAAAGGGGATTTGCCCTTTTTGCAGGAGTCCGATGAGGAATGGGCGCGACACGCCCATGTAGTCCGCCGCCTCTTGCGTCGTTAACTGCTCTTTTTCGGAAATCAACGCGACCGATCGCCCTAGCCTCACGGCCTGGGCCGCATGAATGAGAAGTCGAGTGAGCGAATCGGGAAGATCGAATCGCTCTCCACCCCGACCCACAAGAGACGAGCCACTCTGAAGAATTCGTAGCAACTCGTCGGCCTCTCCTTTCTGAAGGGAGTTCGAATCGATCCGCTCAAGGGCGGTGCTCATCCTTTCAGTGTAGTCGATATTCGAAATATTCGAAACGAGTATCGAGCCGACCGCCATCCGATGGGTCGAAGTTCACATCGTGTCACCCCGTCGAGGGCGCTTGGCTCGAATCAGTCGTCCAGCGCGGTGGCCGAGTCGTGGGCCGCTTCGGCGCTGCTCCAGAAGAGCTGGTGCGCCTCGGTCGCGAGCCACAGAATGATTCCCATGATGTAGACGCGCTGCATCAGGCCGGCGACGTCCTTGAAAACGAGGACCGCAAGGGCGGTGCCGATGGCGCCGCCCAGGATCATCCAAAACGAGATTTTGGTCAACAGGAACCCGCGCGTGTGGCCCAACACGATCCGGCGCTGGTCGATAAACGCCGCGGTCATCGCCGGGACGAAGCCGAAGCCCACGCCCACGTCGTGCAGCCGCGCCGAACCCTTGAGCCAATGATCGACCGCGAGTTCCGCGTTCGGCACGGCCCGGAACGACGCCCCGACGAAAACGCCCAGGCCGAAAAGAAACGTCGCTAGGAGGTTGATGCGATTCGTGTGGCGCGCCGGGGCGAGGAAAGCCGCCGCCGCGTAGCTCCAAGCGGCCACCGCGAGCAGGAGGAACACACCCGTCATGATCGGCCCGCTTTGCTGGTCCACCTGGTAGCTGATGAACTCTCGGATCGGGTTGTAAACCTTCTGACCCGAGAGGAGGGGGATGACGAAGGTCATGTCGAGTGCGATCGCCGTCACGATAGCGACGAGCGAGCAGAACAGCGAAGCGAAGGCGATGTGACGCGCGAGCGCGAGATTCGTCGCTTCGCGATTCTGAGGAGTACGCGGGAGTTCGCTCTGCATGGCGCACGGGTGTTGTGGCACACCCGTGCGCCATCGTGTCGCCAGTCTCTAGCGGATGACTTCGGTTCGCAGGTGGTCGCCCGCCTTCACGAACACCGAATGGCCGACGACGAAGTAGCCGCCCGCAAGTCCCAAGGGGCCCAGCAGGAGCGCCCCTGCGCCCGCGGCGATCCCCGCCTTGTCGGTCTGGCCGCCGTAGAACGGTTTACCCTTATCACGCGGGGCGAGGGTGACGCCCATCACGGGGTTGATGGAGAGCCGGATCCGGGCGTTCTTGCCGAAGTGGTCCCGCGTGTCGACCCGCTCGATCACGCCCGTCACCGGGGTGCCCGCCTTGAGCTTCCCGACGGTGTCGACGACGGTGAATCGCAC
>CAXUKB010000074.1:0-11859 GCA_964251345.1 uncultured Fimbriimonas sp.
CCGCGCATTCCGTCGGGAAAAGGAATGTACTCGACGTGGCCCGTTCCGAGCGCCTCGATCACGGCGCGGGCAAGATCGTTCCAGGTGCTGAGGACCCCGGTTCCGGCGTTAACGACGGTCTGAACGGGAGTTCCCCGCAGGAAGTAGAGGTTCAACTCGACGAGATCCTTGACGGACACGAAATCGCGGGTCGACTCGCCCGGAGCGTAGCCCATGTACTCGCCAAACAATCGGGCGACGCCCGTCTCGCGGACTTGGTTCGCGAAGTGGAACACCATCGAGGCCATGCGTCCCTTGTGGGCCTCGCCGTTGCCATACACGTTGAAGTAGCGCAACCCCACGACCGTGCTCTCGGCCTTCTCCGCGGCCGCTCGGGCATATCGGTCGAACTGGAGCTTGGAGTAGCCGTACACGTTGAGCGGCCACTCGTCCTCGGGCGTCTCCCGCGCCAGGCTCGCGTGGCCGTAGACCGCCGCGGAGGAGGCATAGACGAACGGGACCTTCCGGTCGAGCGCCAAGTGGAGCAGCGCCTTCGAATCGTCGTAGTTCGTGCGCATCATGTACGTGCCGTCGTACTCGAGAGTGTCCGTGCACGCACCGTGATGAAGGATCGCGCGGATGCCCGCGGGAGCCTTGCCCTCCGCGAGTAGCCGACGGAACTCCAGGCGGTCGACGAAATCCGCGAAGCGCGCCCCGACGAGGTTCCGATACTTGTCGGCGTTCTTGAGGCTGTCCACGACGAGGACGTCGGTCTCCCCCTCGGCGTTGAGCCGCTTGAGGAGGTTGCTGCCGACGAACCCGGCACCTCCGGTCAGGACGATCATGCCCCCTATTATGGTCGGCGGCTTCGTTTCCGAACGAGGGGTTGATACGGTGATTCAGTGCGCGGACGACGGATGGGCGAACGGGGTGCCTCTCGCCGAACCCACTCGCATTCGCTCCCGAGCGGACCGCCGCGTGGGCCCAAGTCGTCGACGAAGGTCCGCAAGGCCAGAGAAGCGTGCCCGACTTACGCTCCTGAGTTCCTTTCCTGGAATGGACGGAAGTCCTGATTCGTCCGGCGCAAACCGTCTACAGCTTCTTCAGAGCGTCGGCGAGACGCGTGGTGCTGAGGCCTTCGACGAGGGGGACGAGGCGGACCTCGCCCCCGTAGCTCTGGACTACGTCCGCCCCAATGACCGTCTCGACGGTGTAATCGCCGCCCTTGATGAGGATGTCGGGCCGGATCGCCTCGATGACGTTCAGTGGCGTGTCCTCCTCGAACACGATGAGGGCGTCGATGCACTCCAAGGCGGACAAGACGATGCACCGCTTGTCGGCGGGCATGAGCGGGCGCTGCGGCCCCTTGAGGCGGCGGACCGAGTCGTCCGAGTTGATGGCGACGATCAGCCGGTCGGTGACCGCCGCCGAGTCCTCCAGAAGCTGGACGTGGCCCGCGTGGAGCAGGTCGAAGCAGCCGTTGGTGACGGCGACCTTCAGTCCCTTGGCCTTCCAGGCTTGGACGAGGATCTTCAGCTCGTCCACGCTGTAGCGCTTGCGCGCGCCGTGGACGCGGTCGGTTTTCTGCAGAGCGAGCAGCAGCTCTTCGCGGCGGACGGGCGAGGTGCCGGTGTGGGCGATCACCTCGGCCGCGGCGAGGTTCGCGAGGGCGACGCTGTCTTTCAGCCCCAAGCCGCTGCCCAGCCCCGCGACCATCGTGGCCATCACCGTGTCGCCCGCACCCGACACGTCGAACACCTCCCGCGCCACCGTCGGCAGTTCGTGGACGCCATCGGGCTGAACGACCGCGACGCCATGGGCGCCGAGGGTCAGCGCCACAAAGTCGAGCCCCAACATCTCGCGCAAGCGCCGCGCGGCCTCGATGGGGCGCGTGTCTTCCCAGTTCATCGCCTGGGCAAGCTCCACCATCTCCACCCGGTTGGGCTTGATGGCGGTGGCACCAGCATACTTTCGATAGTCGCGCCCCTTCGGATCGACGTACACCGGCACCGACGCCTCTCGGCAGGCCGCCATGAGGCCTCCACAGAAGTAAGGCGTGCAAACGCCTTTCGCGTAGTCCGACAGCACGACGCCCGAGTAGCTTCCCGTACGAACGAGCGGACGAAGCGCGTCGAGCAGACGGTCCGCCTCGGCACGCGAGCGAGGAGACGCGATCTCGTCATCGAAGCGGACGACTTGGCGATCGTCCGCGATCACGCGGGTCTTGGTCACGGTGCAGAAGTCATCGATGGCAACGATCGCCTCGTCGCCGATCGCGTGGGCGCGGCACTCCGCACGGAGGGCGTCGGCATCGGCGTCGAGCCCGACGAAGCCCGCGAGATCGACCGCCACGTCGAGCGAACGAAGATTGCGGGCGACGTTGGCGGCGCCGCCCAGCACGGCGGTGCGCCGCTGGACGTGGACCACCGGCACCGGCGCCTCGGGCGAAATGCGGCTCGCGGTACCCCAGAGATAGCGGTCGAGCATCAGGTCGCCAACGACCAGGACCCGGAGCCGAGGGAATCCGTGAAGGAGCGCAGCCTTGGCGGCCGGAGCGTCTTGAAGCATGATCGTGCCTTTGGAGCCGAGCCGATTTTACCCTTCCCGGTGGGAACGCCCTCCGTTCAACCCTGGTTTAAACGGCACAGCGGACCGATGCGGAAAGGGTAGATTGTGCCGTTTCCTCTGTGCGGCGGTTGTACAATGGACCGTGCGCGCGTCGACGGTCTCTGCGGACCGGACCCTCCCGAGCCTTTCATGAACCCTGAGCAAGCCTCCCTCCGACAGGACGACCAGTTTCGAGAAATCGTCGGCGTCCTGCGACGGCGCAAGTGGATCCTTCTCGGAACCACGGTGCTCTTCGCCGCATTCGGCGTGGTGTCCTCACAGCTCCAGGCCGCCGCCTACTCCGCCTCGTCCCGGATCCTCATTCAGGACTACTTCCAAGGCCCATCCTCCCCGGCCTCCGATCCGGTGAGTCGTGTCAGCCAAGTCGGCGAGGCTCCTGATATCGCAAGCCAAATCGGCTTGATGGAAAGCCCGGAAACGATCCAAAATGCGTTCGCCCAGGCCAACGTGCCTTACGTTCGCGGGTATGCGGAGAGTGGCGTGGTGTCGATTACCCAGGAGAACACGACACCGGTATTGGACATCTCCGTAAACTTGCCCGACGGTGACGCCGCCGTACGCGTGGCCCAGGCGATGCCGGTCGCGTACGACGACTACCTCGCCCGAACCCTGCAAACCCGTTCGGCTCAGGCGACTCAGATCGCCCGGGCGCGCGTTCTCACGACGCGCGCCGATCTCGACAAGGCTCAGCGCGCCCTAGACGCCGAACTGAGCAATCAAGGCCCCGAAGGGCTCGTCGCCGTAGGCGGCAACGAGGGATCGACGCGGTCGGTTCGCGTGAACACTTACGAAGGGAACCTCGAGTCGGCGAAGATCGCTCTTGCCTCCGCTCAAACCACGTACGATGAGGACGTCGCGAAGCTGAGCAGCGTCCCGAAGATGATTCCCGACACGACGCTTCGGTCGAGCGCCGATCGGGTGATCGCAGCGGAAGGTCAGATCGCGGAGATGGAGGGCCAGTTGAGGGCGCTCCGAACTCAGTACACGGACAGAAGCCCCGACATCATCTCGCTGCAAGCCAGGATTCAAAAGGCGAAGGACGTAAAGAACAGCCTCCCGAAGAACACGGACACGACGAGCCAGATCCGAAATCCCGAAAGAACGGGATTTGAGGCACGCATCCGCGACGAAAGAATCCACCTCGCGGCTTCTCACGAGGAAGTCGCCAAAATGCAAGCGCTCCTGGATAAAGAGCGCAAGGCGCTCAACAGCTATGAAAGCCGCTTGCCGAAGCAGCGGACGCTTGAGAACAACGTGGCTCAGAAGCAAGCCGTTTACGGCAGCGCGGCCGGAGTGCTGAGTCAGCTTGAGAGCGTGATCTCACAAGGACGTCAGCCGGTTCGCACCCTTTCGGTTTCCGATCCGGTGAAGACCGCGCCGGTAGTCGGACGCACGATTGCCGTGTTCACCTTTATGGGTTTCGTTCTCAGCATGTTGCTCGCGCTGATCCGCGATCGCCTCGATAATCGGATTTACACGCTGGAGCAGATTTACGACGTCAGCGGAGCCGTGCCGATCGGCCAGGTGCCGTCGTCTACGAGGGCGCTGGGGCCGAATGCGGGCGCGCAGAGCCGGAGTCGTGTCTTGGAGAGCTACCGGTCGCTTCGCTTCAACTTGGAGTCGGCTGCCGCCGCGGGTGCCGCTCAATCGGTGCTCGTCGCCAGCGCCTCGGCAGGCGAGGGCCGCGCGGGACTCAGCATCAATCTTGCCACCGAGGCGGCTACAGACGCGCGACGGACGATTCTGGTGGACGCCGACATGCGCACTCCAGAACTCCACGACATGATGAAGCTCCGGCGCACCCCGGGTCTCGCGGAGGTTTTATCCGGCTCCGTCAGCCTCGACGAGGCGCTCGTGCCCACGTCGCAGCCTAACCTTATGTTCCTGCCTGCGGGTGGAGACACGACAAACCCGCTGGAACTGCTCGCCGGATCCTCGTTCGCCGCGATCCACGAGGCACTCAAGGAGCGAGCGGACGTGATCGTGCTCAATAGTCCGTCGCTTATGCGTTACACCGATGCCCGCGCAATCGCGAAAGTCGCCGACTCGGTGTTATTCGTCGCTAAGCGCGGATTCACTCGGCGCGACGCAATGCGCTACTGCATTGGGATGCTGCGGCGAGCCCATGCGCGGATCCTCGGCGTGGTGCTCAGCGACGATGCGGGGCGCACGACGGACGTGCCGTATTTTGCCGTCGAATAGGATGGCGAGACTTTCGATTGCCTCGCGCCAAGCGTGGGGCCGTGGAGCCGCAGCGTGAAAATCCTCTATCTCGGCCTAACGCGAGGCACAAGCCTCCAAAGGGCCAATGCCCTTCGTCGGTTGGGTCATGGCGTCCACGTCGTCAACGACGAGGAGTTCGGAGCCAAGTCGAGGATCGCGTTCCGAGTCGAGTGGGAGACGGGGGGCGTGTTCTCCCAGCGGCGCATCGAGCGTCACGTTCTCGAGCGAGCGGGAGTCGGCCCCTACGATGTGGTGTGGGTCGACCATGGCCGACTCGTCGGGCCCCGACTCGTCGGGATTCTGCGACAGCGATTCGGCCCCGTGGTGAACTACAACGCGGACGACCCGTACGGTCCACGCGACCGCTTCTCTTGGCTTTCCTACCGACAGGCGGTTAAGGTGTACGACCTCGTGGTGGTGGTGCGCGAGCCGAACTTGGCGGAGGCAAAAGCGCTCGGCGCACGGCGCGTCGAGCGGATCTATCGACTCGCCGACGAGGTGGCCCACGCACCCCGGGAGCTCACCTCGGTCCAACAGGCCGAGTACGGCGCTGAAGTCGGATTCATCGGCACCGGTTTTGAGCGACGCGGCGCGTTCATCGCCGACCTCGTCGGGCGAGGCGTTCCGCTCTCCGTCCGGGGGAACGCCTGGGAGCGTCAGCCGGAGTGGCCCGTGATCAAACCTCACTGGGCAGGCCCGAATTCGCGTAGCGACGAGGAGTACGCCCTCGCCATTCTGGGCGCGCGGATCTCTCTGGGGCTCGTGAGCGCCGCGAACCGTGATCTTCACACCTCGCGTTCGCTCGAGATTCCTTACATGGGCGGCGTCTTCTGCGCGAAGCGGACGTCCGAGCACCTCGGACTCTACGTCGAAGGCGAGGAAGCGCTGTTCTGGGACGATGCGGCCGAGTGCGCGCAGGTATGCTCGCGCTACCTTGCCGACCCGGCCAAGCTGCGCTCGATCGCGCATCAAGGCATGGAGCGTGCCCGGCGTAACGGGTACATGAACGAACCCGTCCTCCGTCGGCTTTTGGAGATCGTCAAACCATGATCGCCGTTAACAACCCCCTCAGCGAGCCGCGGCGCGGCTGGACGCAAGGCGAGAAGATCCTGGGCATGGCCATCCTGTGTCTGGGCTACGTCGCCCTCGATCTCTTCGGCGGAAGTGGGTGGTTGTTCGCAAGCCTCGTGGGGGTTTATGTCGCGACCACGCTCTTCGCGATCTGGTGCAACGGAGGCATCAAAACCGTCTTTGGTTTTGCCGTCTTCTACCAGGCGTTCCAAACGGTTCTCGTCTCGCAGATCGCCCGGGTCGCGCTCGGGAAAAACCCTGAGAGCCGCCTCGACGCGGCGATTCCGACGATCCTATGCGAGATCCTCGTTACCCTCGGCTACGCCCTCGCGGGATTGATCGCGAGCCGAATCCGTATCAACCGCGACCGGCCGCTCTTTCCGCCGATCACTGACCTCGTCTTGCTTCAACGGCTTGCCGTAGCCGGCACCTTCCTTTCGGTGATTCGCATCCTCGCTACGGCGGTGCTGCACCAAGGTTCCGGTCCTTTGCACGTACTGGGCGCCTATGACCCGATCGCCGTCGGTTCGGCCGTCGGTTGCGCGGTTATCCAAAGCGGGGGCCGCCGCTTGTTCAACCCGCTTGCGCTCTATGTCATCGCGCCGATCGTGTTCTTTTCGCTTATTGGTGGCGGACGCGCCGGACTGCTCCAATCTGCCCAATCGGTGGTGATCGCGGCTTGGATGTTCGGTTACCGCTTCCGCTTTTACCAGTACATCCTCGCCGTCGTCGGCCTTTTGACGATGGTGTTTATTATCTCGCCCTTCAGCCTGCTCTCGCGAACTCAGAATCGAGGCGGCGACATGGTGCAAAACCTTAATTCGTCGATCGATAGTTTCAATAAAGTTATCGCTGATCCTCTAAAATATCAGTTCGACGATGCAAAGACACAAAGCGGGACGGCTGCTATTTTCCGTTTGCAGGATTACTACGAGCTTCCAACGGGCAATGCGGGGAACATCCTTAATCGCTTCGGTCTCATTCGAGTGCAGGACATGCTCATCAGCGACGCGCTGAAGAACGGGACGACGGGCTTCGCGAATATCACGCCGGCTTTCGATTATGTCTTGCCCTCCGTACTCGCGCCGAACAAGGGCTTCCAGATCTGGGCCAACGGTAATGCCCTCGCGCATCGCATTCAAGGGTTGGTGAACGAGGGCGACCGGGTAACCGGAATCGTCACCGGTATCCCGCCCGACGCCTTCGGTGCGTTTGGCTGGGTCGGGTCGTTGCTCCTGCCGTTCGGGGGCCTGCTCTGGCTCATCCTCGTCCAGAAGCTGTTGGTCACCCTTGACATGCGGGAGAACGTTTTCGGAATCGCTACGGGCTTGTTGTTCGCCTTCCACATCACGGAAGGGACCGTCTCGACCTTTATTCAAGGGCCGATCTACGACAGCATGCTGCTCTTCGTGGCGTTCTATACCGTCACTCGCCTCTCGCGTTTGCTCGATTTCGGTTATCTACGGCCAAAATCGCCTCCCAAACCGTGGGCCGACGGAGAGACGGGCGTCATCCTCTAATCGGATGAGGATCCTACACACGATCGCATCGGCCGATCCGAGCCACGGAGGGCCGATCGAGTGGATCAAACAACTCGCCGCCGCGATCGCACCGCTGGGCGTCTCCGTGGAGGTGGCGTCGCTCGACGATCCCGAGACGAGCCCTTGGGCCGCCGACCTCCCTTTCCCGATCCATCTCCTTGGCCCCGCCCGGGGCAAGTTCGGCTACGCACCGCGGTTCGAGGCCTGGCTGCGCACCGAAGGCAAAGCCTACGATCGCATCGTCGTGGACGGTCTATGGCAGTTCAACGGACTCGCCGTCTGGCGCACCCGCAGAGACCACGGTCGGCCGTACTACGTGTTCCCGCACGGAATGCTGGATCCGTGGTTCCGCCGCACGTATCCCCTGAAGCATCTGCGCAAACAGCTCTACTGGCTTTTGGGTCAGTACGGGGTGCTGCGTGACGCGAAGGCGGTGGTCTTCACCTGTGAGGAAGAGCGCCTGCAGGCGCAAAACGCCTTCTTTCCTTGGGGTCCTTTCCAGGAACGCATCGTGACGCTGGGCACCGCAGGGTCGCCGTTCGATCTCGAAGCGGCGCATCGCGCCTTCTTGGACGCTTACCCCGACTTGGAGAAGAGCCGGAATCTACTCTTCCTCAGCCGGATTCACGAGAAGAAAGGGTGCGATCTGCTCATCCGGGCCTTCGCCAAGGTCGCGCGCCGCGATCCCGCCTTGCGGCTCGTCATGGCCGGTCCTGACTACTCAGGCTGGAAGACCAGCCTGGAGGCGATCGCGGCCGAAGATGGCATCGCCGATCGCGTCGTTTGGACCGGAATGCTCAAAGGGGAGACGAAGTGGGGCGCCTACGCCGCTGCCGAGGCGTTCACCTTGACGTCGCACCAAGAGAACTTCGGCATCGTCGTCGCGGAAGCCCTCGCTTCCGGCGTGCCGACGCTTATCTCCGATAAGGTCAACATCTGGCGCGAGATCGAAGCCGATGGCGCGGGACTCGTCGAGCCGGACGATCAAGCAGGCGCCGACCGGCTTCTCGAGCGCTGGCTCGATCTCGCACCCGAGGTGAGGACGAGGATGCGAGAGGCCGCCCGCCACTGCTTTGAGAGTCGGTTCGAAATCGATGCCGCGGCCCGAGGGGTGCGCGCGGTGTACCTCGAAGAGTAGAAGACGCCGACGCCTCCGGCGGGCCGGAGGTATAGTCCCGGGCACGGATGAGCGATATCCTGAAGGGCGTCGATCCAACCACCCGCCCAAGCTTCTCGTTGCGGAATCGCCTTCTCCGGGTTGTGTGGGGCATCGTCTACGTTCTCCTGTTCAGAACTTCGCCCCGTCCGCTGCACGCCTGGCGGGCGTTTCTGCTCCGCCTTTTCGGCGCGAAGCTGGGCGAGCACGTCCACGTCTATCCGAAGGTCCGCATATGGGCCCCCTGGAACCTAGTCATCGAAGACCGGGTCGGGGTAGCCGACGATGCGGAGTTGTACTCGATCGCGCCGATCCATCTCGGTAGCCGCGTGGTGGTCTCCCAAGGCGCGTTCCTCTGCACCGGATCGCACGACTTCGAAGATCCAAACTTCCAGCTGATCTCCGCGCCGATCAAGGTCGAGGCGTCGGCTTGGGTCTGCGCCCAGGCGTTCGTCGGACCCGGCGTGACGATCGGCGAGGGCGCCGTAGTCGGCGCCCGGGCGGTCGCCACCCGCGACATGCCGGCTTGGACCGTGTGCGCGGGCAACCCTTGCCGTCCTCTCAAGCCCCGCGTTCTCCGGGATGCCTAGGCCATGGCTTAGTCTCGGTACTTCTCGAACTCGGCGTTGAGCCGAGCGTAGGTCCGATCGAACCCTTCAGCGGCGATCTTTCGCTCAAGAAGCTTGGTGTCGATCAGGAACCGGAACCAGAACGCTTGGAGAACATGATAGGCGAGTCCCGCCTTTCCATCGAGAAAACCGAGGCGAAGAAAGTAGCTGTAGAAGAAGAACAGGAAAGGTCGGAGCAGAAGCGGCATCCGATACCAAACCCGATTCTTAAGCCAGCGCTTCCGCATCCGCATGTCGCCGCGGAGACTCGCGGTGAGGGTGCCCGACGCTTCTTGTGCCTCCGGCGACATGTGGCTCGCCCACACCTCTTCGGCTTCCGCGCTCGACCATCGATTGTGGGCCGCCGTCCATCGCTCGACCGTCGTGATCTGAAGATCGAGCAGATCGCCTTTTAGCCGCCCCGCCGGGCCGTCGAGAATGAAGTGTTGGTCGTAGAGCCGGTCTTCGCATCGGCCTTTCTCGACGCGGTAGAGGCGCAGATGAAAGGTCGAGCCGATGACTCCGTGCCGAATGGGGTGCCCCATGAAGAACGGCGCACGTCGCATCAGGTATCCCTCGAACTCCGGAGAGGGGTCTTCGAGAACGGCTTTCATACTGGCGCAGAGATCCGGCGCGAGCACCTCGTCGCTGTCCAAGTGCAGGTACCAGCCCTCGGTTGCGCCGATCGCTTCCTGAGCCCAGTTGCGTTGCCGCGCGTAGTTGTCGAACGGGTGGCTCAACACTTCACAACCCAGACTCTCCGCGAGGGCGATGGTGCCGTCCGTGCTGCCCGAGTCGACCACCACGATCTTCGGTCGAAGGGGGCGGCACGAATCGACCACAAGGCGGAGCGACTCCTCCGAATTGAAGGTCAGAACGACGAGAACGACGGGAGCCACGTCTAACTCTTCCCCTTCGCCGCGAGCAGGCGCTCCAAGTGGCCGAAAACGGCGTCGCCATATTGGTTCCAACCGCCAAGCTCTTTCACCCGCTCGAGCGACGCGGCCGCCATCCGTTCCCGAAGGTCGGGCGAGTCGGCCAGTTGGGTGAGCCGATCGGCAAGCGTTTCGGCATCGCGCATGTCGATCGCGAACCCCTGCTTCCCGTCCTCGAAGATCTCCTCGCAGCCCGTGTTTCGGGTGGCGATCACCGGGCATCGGCACGCCATCGCTTGCGTCTGGACCATGCCCATACCGTCTTCGACGCTGGGCAGAACGAGCACATGGCTGCGGCTCATGCGCTCACGAACCTCGTCTCGGGACACGGAACCGGCGACGACGACGCTCCCCGTCGCGACTGCCTTCGCGATCACCTCCTCCGTTTCGGGCAACGGTTGCCCGAGCAGAGTCAGGCGCTTTTTCGGATGCTTCAAGCGGTCGAATCCCTCGACCAAGTAGCGGATCCCCTTCCGAATCGAAAGCGCCCCCGCGAAGACCACTTCGAATGAATCCGTGGGCGGGGAGGCCGTGGGATAGAATTGGTCGAGGTTCACGCCGTACAGCGCCCGCACCATTTTCTGCTCGGGAATGCCCTGGTCGATATAGGTCTGAGCCCCGAACTTCGTTGCGACAAGCACCGCGTCGGCCTCGTCATACTCTTGGAGTTCTTTGTCGACCATACGCGGGAAGAAAGGCGTGAACGGGACGCCGTAACGCGCGTACTCCTCCCGGAGAAGCGCTTCTTGGTACCGGATGTGGGTCGAGCCGCGATCGCAAACATAGACGCCGCCGCGCGCTTTGATCGCGCGGCCGCTCGACAGCCCGCCTCCCGACAGTGCGACGAGAACGTCCACGTCGCGTCCCATTTGCCGGCGGACGGTTTTGTCGAGTCGCTCGCCCCCGATCCACGAGACCTCCTGGAAGGCCCGCAACGGCACTCCGGGCACCCGGTCCATGATCCGCTGAAGGTACGTGGTGAAGGCGACGCTATGAACCGTATCCGGGGGCAATCCTTCGTTCGCGACCTTGAAGGCGGGGTAAGAGGTCCAGATCTCGTCGAAGACCCCGTGCCTATGCAGCTCTCTCGCAAGGTCGAAAGAGTGAAACCGGCCGTGGGTCGACAGCGCGACCTTCATCGAGCGGCGGTTTTCTCGTCTCCGGCGATCACGCCCTGAAAATACTCGATCGTCTTGCGAAGGCCGTCTTCGAGGTTGGTCGAGGGATACCAGCCCAGAATCGTGTTCGCCCGCGTGAGGTCTGGATGGCGCTGCTTGGGATCGTCGACGTTCGACTCCACGTGAATAATGGGACTCTTCGAGCCGGTGATGGCGAGGACGTTCTTCGCGAACTCGAGAATCGTGCGCTCTTCGTGCGTGCCGATGTTGACCGGCTCGTGGAAATCGCTCATGGCAAGTCGGTAGACGCCGTCCACGATATCCGCATAGAAACCAAAACTTCGAGTCTGCTGCCCTTCGCCATGCACGGTGAGCGGCTCGCCGAGAAGGGCCTGCTTCACGAACTGCGGCACGACCCGCCCGTCGTCCAGGCGCATCCGGGGCCCGTAGGTGTTGAAGAAGCGGACGATGCGGGTGTCCAGACCGAAGTGACGGTGATACGCCATCGTCATCGCCTCGGAGTAGCGCTTCGCCTCGTCGTACACCGCGCGGGGACCGATCGGATTGACGTTGCCCCAGTAGGTTTCAGGCTGAGGATGA
>CAXUKB010000074.1:11869-15876 GCA_964251345.1 uncultured Fimbriimonas sp.
AGGATGAACGGCGGGGTCGCCGTACGTCTCGCTCGTGGAGGCCATCATGAACTTCGCGCCCTTCGCCCGGGCGAGGTTCAGGGCATTCTCGGTGCCCACCGAGCCCACCCGCATCACCTCGATCGGGAAACGCGCGAAGTCCACCGGGCTCGCGGGGCTCGCGAAGTGAAACACGAAATCGACGTCACCTTCGACCGTCATCGGTTCGCAGGCATCGGCCTTCACGTACTGGAAGGCATCGTTCCCCGCCAGATGCGCGATATTCATCTCGCTTCCCGTGATGAGATTGTCGATCGCCACGACCTCCCATCCCTTCGAAAGCAACAAATCCGAGAGGTGGGAGCCCAAGAATCCGGCTCCGCCCGTCACCACCGCGCGCATGACCCCAGGATACGCCATGCGGGCGGGGCCACGCGCTGGAAAGGGTACGGGCTTAGTTCGAGATCAGGCCGACGCGGCGGGCCAAATCGCTGGTCAGGAGGCCATCGGGATCGAACTCGTCTTTCAGACGCCGGTACTTCGCCAGAGTCTCCTCGCCGAGATAGGTCCGAAGATCGCTCGGGCGAAGGGTGCTGTCTTTGGCGAGATAGAACCGGCCTCCCGCCTCCAGCACAAGGTCGTTCATGCGGTGGCAAAGCGCCTCAAGACGCGGCCAGCCGCCTTTAGGCACCTTGAAATCGAGCGCCAACGAGTATCCGTCGACCGAGTGACTGAAGAGAAACGGGTCGGGGCGATGACGCTTTAGGACGCCCAAGAACGATTCCAGTCCGGCCTCCTGTTGCATTTCGACCTGGCGCGCAAAAACGCGCTTCGCCACTTCCTTCGGAACGAAGCTTTGGTACTGGATGAATCCGTTCGGAAGATAGGCATTTCGCCAGTTGGGAACGTAGTCCAGCAAAAACGAAAAGCCGACGAGGCTTTCCTGGTGCTCTTTGTAGTTGCCGAGTTTAAGGCCGGCACGGTCCTTCGCCCAGTTGACGAAGTGCATTCCCGTTCGATTGCAGAAGGGCTTGAGCGCACGCCACATGACCGACTTGGGAACGAGCCCCATGATCGTGTCGGGCAGATCCTGACGCTCGGGTCGGAAGCTCGCGGAGGAGTCCCCGTTGCCTTCGACGTACCACGCGCCATGATACTGGCCCCGACCGGCCCCCTTTCCCCGACCGAAGCAGTCGACCCAGCTCACCATGTAATCGGCGGTCGGCTCGTCGCGCTCGAACTGGGCGAACTGCTCGTCCCAATTCCGAGGCGAGACTGCCAGCACGTTCAGATCGCCGGTCGAAACCCGTTTCATCCTGAGGCGCACCCGCGTGACGATACCGAGCAGCCCCGCAGCGGAGATCACCGCGAAAAAGGCCTCGTCGTGGGGCGTGAGCGTGCGCAACTCGCCCGTGGGGAACAGCACGTCCATGTCTGTGACTTGCTCTCCCAGGGTGCCGACGCGAAAGTTGTTCTTCCCGTGGATGTTCATCGCGAGCGCGCCCGCGAGGGTGGGGTACATCGTGCCGCTCACCACCGGCGGCCAGAAGCCATCCTCGATCGTGTGGCGCCACAGCCCCTCGATG
Organism: uncultured Fimbriimonas sp.; assembly: GCA_964251345.1. Lineage (GTDB taxonomy): Bacteria > Armatimonadota > Fimbriimonadia > Fimbriimonadales > Fimbriimonadaceae > Fimbriimonas. The sequence goes on from CAXUKB010000074.1 coordinate 13,435, forward strand.
GTGACGCCCGCCTCGCAGTCGATGAGCCCCGTCGCGGGATCCCAGGAGAGGATGCGCCGCATACGGCCGATGTCGATAAGGATTGATTCGGCCCCGATGTTGCCGTCGCCATAACTGCGACCCGCGCCGCGCAGGGTGACTTTCCGGCCCGACTCGCGCGCGAGGCGAAGGATGTCGCGAATCTCCTCCACGCCCGTCGGGCGAAAAAGGTAGCCATCGGCGTGCTGCCGCATTCCGTACCCGGTCAGCCGAGTGATACGCCCGGCGGGCAAGAGGACCGACTTCGATCCGGTCGCTTCGGGACGCGGAACGATCGAACTCATATCTTTAGCTTACGAAACACCGGGCTAGGGATGTTGCGAATGATGGCGAACGCCACCCGATGGGTGAACTTCACGTAATGTTCGCCGCCTTTCCGAGACTTCGCCAGAATCGTCGCGGCGACTTTCGCGGCGGGCATCATGCCCTTCGATTTCAGGTGCGCCGTCATCTCGGTGGCGGTCGGGCCGGGCTTGATCGTCACGACGGCAACGCCGCTCGTCGCGAGCCGGTTGCGCAAGGCCTCGAGATAGGTCGCGAGGGCCGCTTTGCTCGTGTTGTACACGGGCTGCCCCGCTCGTCCGCGGTCACCCGCGACGCTGCCGATCCCCACGATCGTGCCGCCCTTCGTATTCTCGAAACGAACGGCGGCCTCGTCCAACCAGGCGATCGCGCCCAGCAGATTGACCTCGATCATCGCCCGGTCCTTTTCGAACGAGAACTCGTGCGGACCGACCGTCGGCATCACGCCCGCCGCGTAGACGATCAGTTCGAGTCCACCCAACTGCCCCGTAATCGATTGGAACAATCCGGGCACCTCTCCGTAGTGCGTCACGTCGTGGACGACAGGCAGGACGCGGCCCGGAAACTCGTCAGCGAGTTCCTGCAGTTCCGACTCGCGCCGGGCGACGGCAGCCACCTGCGATCCACCCTGCGCGAGTTGACGCACGAGTTCCCGCCCGATTCCGGAGGAAGCGCCGACGACGATGGCCTTACTGAAACTCTCCATGGGGGCTATTGCTCAATGATCGGGAGCCGCAGGCCACTCATCGCGAGGACGGCGGCCAGGACGAAGGCGACCACGCTCACGACGATGTGCGTGTCTTTGAACAGCAGATCGGCCGGTTCGCCGCCTTCGTCGAGCGAGAACACGATCAGCAAGTAACGAGTGATGCCGTAAAGCACGGGGAGGACGGTGAGAATGATCGCGGGATAGCGATGGGCGGTCGTGCTTTCGAGCGAGTAGATGCCGTAGCTCATGGCGGCGGCGGCGGCGAAAAGGATTACGATGGCGTCGAGGGCCGGCCGTGTGTACTGGACAAGGCTCTCGCGGCTGGAGGAGCGATCGGCACTCTGCAGGATGAACTCGTGTCGCCGTTTGGCGAAGCCGAGCATCAGAGCGAGGCTGCCGGTGCAGAACAGGAGCCAGCCGGAGATGCCCACGTCGACCGCCACCGCGCCCAAGATCGCGCGCAAGACGAAGCCCACCGCGATCGTGTAGACGTCGGCGATCGCGACGTGCTTCAGCCGTGCGTTGTAGGCGACCTGCATCGCGAGGTAGATCAAAAGGCAAACGACCACTCCGCGATTGAGCGACGCCGCGAGCCCAAAGCTCAAAATCAGAAGCGTAACGCCGAGCGCAACGCCGACGGGTCTCGAAATCGCCCCCGAGGCGAGCGGACGGAACCGCTTCTTGGGATGGTGACGGTCTCGCTCGACATCGATGAGATCGTTAAAAACGTACGTGCCGGAGCTCACGAACGACATCGCGAAAAACGCGACGAGCGCCGCGCCCCACGATGAGGCGTGCAATCCGCCCGCAAAGAGCGGCGCGGCGAAGACGAGGACGTTCTTGGCCCACTGCCGAGGCCGCATGAGCTTGACCAAACTCAGCAGGCGAGCAGACGCGGAGATTTCGGCAAGGGGCGGTTCGAAAGCCATACGGGCCGGCTTATGGGGAGCGTGCGTCTTCCGCACGCCCACGAGCCCCATGGTTGCGCACGAAGTCCGTGCGTGAGCCTACCCTTTCGGTAAAAGAGTTAGACCGACGCCAAGTTCGATCGAGGCGACGAATGGGCTAGGCCTTCAGCCGCTGGATCGGACGCACCGGGGCGGCCTCGAGGTAATCCTGCGCGAACTGCACCATCTGAGCCTCGGTCACGTTCGTAGAGAGATTCATGAACCGGAAGAAGGTGCCGACCTGTACCTTGCCCGAAAGCAACCCGCCCACGAACATGTCCCGGGTAAGGCTAAAGTTCGACGGGAAGGTTCCGCGTGGCCCCTCGTAGGTATAGAGCTCGCAGATGCGCGGCTCGTCCTGATACTTCTCTTGCACTAGAGTCGCCCGTCCGTCACCCCGGGACTTCGTTGGGATCTTGATCTCCTTCTCCCAATCCTGGGTCC
>CAXUKB010000075.1:0-1102 GCA_964251345.1 uncultured Fimbriimonas sp.
CGATAGGCCTCTCGAATGTGGAACGCTGCCACCTGGGGGGCTTCCCGCTCGTAATAGACCTGATGTCCTTGGTCGCGCTTCTCAATGATGCACAGCCGTCCGAGCCGGCGGCGTCGTGTTTACTGGGATCCAGACATGCGAACCTTCTGTTCGCCTCTACCTGCTTCAGCACCCAGAAACCCGCATTCCCGCTCAGGACGTTGCCGCCGCGATCCGCGCGGAGTTCCCGGACAGCGAAGTCTCGATCTCACTCGACTTGGACCCCGACGATGCCGAGCGTTCTATCGTGTTTCGAGCCGTGGTGCCGGGCCTGACCCTCGATCAACGGATCGCCTTCTACGGTATTGCGGAAAGGACCGTCCCACAGGCGCTCGGCGGCCGGATTGTACTGACGGTCGATCGTGGCTGATGGCGATCGAGTACGGAGACCTCTGGAGGCTGGCCAACACAATGGCCGGCCTCGCTGAGAGCGAGAACATCGACGCACGAATGGTCGAACCGCTCAGGCGCGTGGCGATCAATAGGGCCTACTATGCGACCTATCACCGCGCGCTCCAGCTCGCCGTACCAATGAGCCACCAACGGCCGACACAAGGGGGTGAAAGTAGCCACACGGCACTATGGCTTTGGTTTAAGGAGCAGGGCGGAAGCCATGCGCTCATTGGCAACGTCGGCTTCTCGGTCCATAGAAGACGAAAGATCGCGGACTACGAAATCGGCGCGGCGTGCCCCTCCGTGAAAGAACAAATCGAGGAGGCGGAACTCATCGCGGACACGCTGAAGCCTTTGGAAGACGAGGCCTTCGGCCCTACGGAGTAGAACCGGCTCGGAACGCGGAAGCGTCCGCTACGACGCTCTTGTCGGGCGATCGGCGGAGGCTCAGTGCCCTTTCGGACGCAGGGGCAGCGAATAGAATCGGAATGTCTGGTCTCCGCCGGTAATTTCCGCATCGAATCCCGTGTATTGCCGCTGGATCGGCTCTCCCCGGGAGGCGTTCGCAACGACATGGCGCAGGAAGGGTGGGAATTCGGTAGTGCCGATCTCTTCCCGCGCCGTGACGGCGAGGCTGATTCTGTGCCTCGCCTTGTGGACGCTACGGACG
>CAXUKB010000075.1:1112-15858 GCA_964251345.1 uncultured Fimbriimonas sp.
GGCAACGCCGCATCGCCGGGATCGGAGTCACTCTCCATGTCGCCTAACGCGTCGAGCAACCGCTCGCGGGCAACTCCCGAAAGGCCGGACAACGGGAGTCCTTCGTCCCCGGAGGCCCGTTTCCGCTGCGACGGCGCCAGGGCTCCCCACAGTTGGAGAAAGGGGACTTTGCCGTCGATCGCGTCGTTCGGCACGTCCATCACCAGTTCCGCGGCGCCAAGATAGCCGGATTGGAGGGGCGTGAGGGTCACCGCAAACGCCGCGAGATCGTCGAGTCCGGGCGCGGACCGCTCCAACGCGAGAATCGCCCTCTCCGGCGGCTCTTCGGCGAGTCGCTGCCAATAGTGGGAGCGACGGAACTCCAGCCAGCCGCCCGCGGCTCTGACGAGAGGAGGGCGCCCCTGGGCGAGCGCGACCCCATCCATGCTCGCGAGCCACTCGCCGACCGTCGTCCCTTCCGGAGCCCGCCCCGCGAACGCGGCCTCTCGAAATCCGTCGGCCAAGATGGGCAGCCCGCTGCGGCGGTGAAGGACGACCAGAAGGTCGGCGAGCGGGTTCAAGCTCGACGAGTGGCTAGGGAGCGGCGTCGCGTCCGCCTGAATCCGCGTCGCGAGTAAGGAGGGATCCGACGTCGCCCACGCGGTCCAGCGCCGCTCGAGGCTCGACGGGGCGGCGTCGAAGAGACCGTCGTACTCGAAACGCGTTTGGCTCGTGGCGATGCCCTTGCCGTCCGCCCCAAAGATCAGGGCGTTCACGAGCAGTCTCCGTCGTGCGGGATCCCCTTTGAGGACGAGCGCGATGTCTTTCGGTACCGGCGTCGGCGACTCCGGAGCGCCCGCGCCCTCGAAAGGGCGTAAGAGAGTGGCCATCCAGCGATCGGAGACCCGCGCCATTCCTGAGCCGCCCTTCTCCGTCGCGACGATCCGCCGGCCGTTCAGGATGGCCTCGCGCTCGGCGGGCGACAAGGCGGCGAGCGCCTCGCCCGCCGCGAGCAGAGCACCGTCGCGCCCGATTCGCTCCATGCGGAAGCGTCGCCGCTCCGCGGCGGGATCGTTCGTCTCCGGCGGGGCCTCGAGTCTCGCCGAGAGGTCGTCCGGAGTCAGCTTTCCGAACGCCATCGCGGCTTCGACGTCCTCACGAAGCCCAGCCTCGGACGCACGCGCCTCTTCGTCGAGCGCCTCCCGCTCTTCTCGGGCGACCTTCGGATCGAGCCGTAGCGCGAGCCCGCTCGTCGTCCGCTCCCAGACGAGACCGAACGTTTGGGCGAACGCCGTCATGGTCTCTCCAACCGGCCGGTCCGCCACCAAGACCGTCGCTTTCCGGTCCCGGATCGCGGCGCCGACCGTAACGGGCAGATGGGTCCGGTTTTGGACCCAGGCTCCGAACTCGGCGTAGGTCAGCCGAGGGCGCTCGAGGGTCGCCCGAACCGCCATGCTTGGTTCGGGTCCCTGCGCCGGGACCAGAAGGGGCGAAAACACTCACCCATTATGGGGGACGGGCGTCATGTCGTCGGGCCATAGCTTGCGAGAAGGCCGCAAGGGAATGCCATAGCTCTGGAGCGGCGGTCCCCCCAGCGCGCCGATCGTCGCGTAGACGCCGGGCACCCCGTCTTGGGGGAAGCGCCAGCCTGTTCCGTAATGCTCTCCGTCGAATTCTTCGTACTCCTGATTGGAAGTCGTCGCGTTCGGATTCACGAACAGCCGCAGATCGTCCGGAAGGGGTAAGCCGCCCGGCAGCAGGTAAGGAACCGTCTTCTCGTCCCCGAACACCGAACCGCGCCGATCTTCGAGACAGGCCATGAAGAGACCGTACGAACCCGATGGAAGCGACCGCGCTTCCAAGCCGCGCTCGGTGACGGCGGTGCGTCGGAGCACCGAAGGCAGCGAAGCCCAAAGCCGGAGGAACCGCACCTTGCCCGCGATCGCCGCGCTCGGCGCGTCCATCACAAGCCGGTCGCCGTCCAGCCACGGTTCCTGAGCGGCCGTGACCGCCGCCCCAAACGCCGCCACGTCGTCGAACGCGACGCGGCCCGAACGCGACGCCGCCTCAAGGCGCCGGATCGGCGCCTCCGGCACTTCTCTTGGAATCTGCTGCCAATAGCGCGGGTGGCGCATCATCAGCCATCCGCCCTGGGCTCGCACCAGGGGCTGGTAGCCCAGAAAGGCGGAGGTCCCATTCGCGTAGGCGTTGCCCAGCGAACGACGCCACTCCGCCACGTCGTTCCCCTCGGGCAGGCGCTTCGCGACCAAAGCGAGGCGAAAGCCGTCGGCTACGATCGGCAGTCCCGTACGGGCGTGCAGATCCACCAGCAGATCGGCGAGCGTCTTGTAGGGCGTTTGCCGCTTCGCCATGGGCTCTTCCGCCCTTTTGGGCGTGAGCCTCGTCGCCATCAGGACGGGATCGGCCTTTGCCCATCCGGAGAGCCGCTTGCCCAGCGGCGACGCGGCGCGGGCCTCGCGGGCGCGCACCGAGTCGTCTCCACGGTCCGTCATGCCGCCGCCAGAAGCGCCGTTCCCGTCGGGAATTGCGTGCGCGAACGCAATCTCGCCCTTTTGCGAATCGTAATGGATGGAATACAGAACCGTTTTGTCCGCCGAGACCTGGCCGTAATTCTCGGCCAGTGCGGCGACCGCCTCGTTCGGCAGGGGCAGGAGGCCGGCGCTCGGATGGTTCGAAGCGTAAAGGATCGTGCCGTCGAGAATCGATCCTCGCTGGGCAGGGGTCAGCGTGGCGAGCAAGAGCCCCTCCGCCCGAACGTATCCCTGATAGCGTAGGCTTGCGAGCGTCGACGCGCGATCGATCAGTTCGGCGCGCCGCATCCGTTGCGCCCGGTCGGTCTCCTTGTCCATGGCGATCGCCTCGGCGTCGTCTTTATCCTCCTCGGCTTTGAGCTGATCCTTGGGGAGCGCCGCGAAGGTGGCAAGGTCGTCGAGTCGTTGGCGGAGTGCCCGGCGCGATTCTTCCGCCGAGATCGCGGCCATCGCCGTTTCCTCGCCCGCGATCTCCGGCGCAAGCCGAAGCGTGTAGCCGTCCTTGGTCCGTTGCCACTCGAGGAAGAGCGCTTCCGCCGCACGGTCCATCGTCTCCCGCAGAGGGCGGTTCTCAACGAAGACCGTCGCTTTTCGCTCCCGGATGGCCGGCGAGACGAGAATCGGCACTCCACTGGCCTTCTGCACCCACGCCCCAAGCTCGGTGTAGGTCAGCCGGGGAGCTTCGAGGGTCGCCCGTATCGAGAGCCGCGCGTCGTCGGCTTGGACAAGGCCAAGCAAAATCGGCAACATCGTCCTATTCTAACGCGAGGTCGTTCCAAGCGGAACGTCATACTGGGCCAGCGTCTTCTCGGGGTAGCCGATCGTCAACACGGTGACCCTTTCCATGCGTTGGGACCGTAGCCGCGGCGACTCTGAAAGCGAAGCTCCGGGCAGAAGCAGAGCAAGCAAACTCGCGTCGCCCGACTCGGCGCACCGGTCGGCGAGCGCCTCCATCAGTGCCGCCTGCGCGGAATTGGAGGACGCTAAAGCAAGGCCGCCCGGGGCCGTTGCTCGCCCGCGCAGCGCCTCCGGAAGCGCGTTCCAGGCCCGCAGAATCGCTACGTTGTTCGCGAAGGCCGCGTTAGGGGCGGCCATCACGAGGTCGGACTCGTCTAAGTGATCGGCCTGATCGGAGGACAACGTCGCCGCGAACGCCGCCGCCTCTTCCAACGTAGGTCCGCCCGGCTTGGCCGAAGCGGCTTCAAGACGACGAATGACGGCTTCGGGGATCTCGGCGGAGAGCCGCTCCGGATAGAACGGCCGTCGCGCCATAAGCCAGCCGTGCGAAGCCCGCCAGAGGACAGGATGGGTGGGGCGACCCGCTTCGGGCCGGTTCACCGCGTCGGTCCACTCCCCCACCGTCGTCCCGCCCGGCGTTCCGGTGCCCCAAATCGCTTCACGGAAGCCGTCGGCCACGATGGGCAGTCCCGTTCGCGCGTGCAGATCCACGAGCCGTTCGGCCAAGGCGTGGCGCGGTGCAGGATCGGTCGGCCGTTTCGATGGCCCGACCGCGGCACGCCAAACCTCCACGTCGGCTTCTTCTTTCGCCCACGTCTGCATGCGCTTGCTCAGCGGTGTGTCGTACCGAGCCGACTGAAGTGCGTTGCCCTGGCCACCGTCGAGGAGCATGGCGTATCCTCCTTCGCTTCCCTTCGCGTCGAAGAATCCCACGACGACCCTCACCCGTCCGCTTGCCAGGTCGCCATCCAGCATCGCCGCTATGTGACTCCCTTCGGGAGGAAGCCGCGAATAGCTACCGGTCGAGATGCCCGGAAGCATCGTTCCACCCGCATTGAGCCCGCCCGCCTTCAATCCGGCGATGGAGGCGGCGGGCATCGCTATGACCCCCTGACCGGCGACGTCGCTCACGAAGAACCTCCCTCCAGAGGAGAGCCTCGAACGCCCCGCGGGTCCCAGCGCGGCAAAAACACCTCCGAGCGCGGCAAAGGCGGGATTCCGTGCCGCCGCGTCCATTCGGGCTCGCAGATCGCTCGCCGCGAGACCCGGCTCTTCTCCCGCCCCATCGCGCATCGCTTGGATCTCGGCGGGGGATCGTCCCGCAAGCCCCGCCAACTCGTCGAGCCGCGAGCGGAGGCTCCGCGTTCTGAGGTCGTTCAGCACAGCGATCGTCGCGGCCTCTTCGGCGGCGACATCCTTTCGGAGCTTCAACGTATAGCCGCCTCCCCGATCCGCAGGCTCCCACTCGACGAACAAGGCATCGGCCACGCGGTCCATCGTCTCACGGACCGGGCGGTTCTCGACGAGCACCGTCGCTTTTCGCTCTTGGATCGTAGGCGAGACGAGGATGGAAACGCCGGTCGACCGCTGCACCCAAGCACCGAGTTCGGCGTAGGTCACGCGCGGCTGAAGCAGGGTGGCCCGGACGTCGAGGCGCGGATCGTCGGATCGCGCCATCGCGAGAAGGAGCGGAAGCACGCCCCTAGTTTAAGTCCGTTTGGGCGAAATCGTCGCGCCCTGCGCAGTGGGGCTGCGGCACACGAGAGAGACCGTCGATGATCGTGGCGAAGGCCCTTGAGGAGGGTTTGCCGATGGTGGGTTCGGACAAGGCGTTCGATCCGTAAGGAGTGGAACGGCCTTTCTAGAAGCCTCTCCCCCTGCCCCCTCTCCAAGACGAACCACTTGGAGAGGGGGTTCTGACCGTTAGATCTTGTGGATCGCGTGGCCGGCGGCGTCTTCGAACGCTTCCAGGACCCCCTCCGACATCGTCGGGTGGGCATGGATGGTGTCGGTCATGTAGTCGAGGGTCGCTTCGAGCTTGATCGCGACGACGCCCTCGTGGATCATGTCGGTGACGTGCGCGCCGATCATGTGGACGCCGAGCACTTCGCCGTACTTGCGGTCGACGACGACCTTCACAAAGCCGTCCTGCTCGCCCGTTGCCATCGCCTTGCCCAGCGGCCGGAAATGGAACTTGCCCGTCTTCACGTCGTGGCCCTTCGCCGTCGCCTCGGCCTCGGTCAGACCGACCGACGAGACCTCGGGGGCGGTGTACACGCACGAGGGGATCGTCTTGTAGTCGGCCATCTTGTTGCCGCCGGTGATGGCGTTCGAGACGGCGATCTGCCCCTCGTACGAGGCGACGTGCGCGAGCTGAACGCGGCCGGTCACGTCCCCGATCGCGTAGATGTTCGGGACGTGCGTCTTGAGCGTGTCATCCGCGACCTCGACGCCGCGCTTGTGCAGCTTGACCCCGATCTTCTCGAGATTCATCCCCTCGACGTTCGCCTTGCGGCCCACGCCGAGCAGCACCACGTCGACCTCGACCTCGGCCACGGTCTCGCCCGTCTTCACGGTGACCGTCCAGCCCTCGCCCGTCTTCGTCGCCTTCTCGATCGTCGAGCCGGTCTTGACCTTGATGCCCTGGCGCGCGAGGATCTTGCCCAGCTCGACGCCCAAATCGGCATCGACGCCCGGCATCGGGAGCAGGCGATCCTGCATTTCGACGAGCGTGACCTCGGAGCCCATGCCGTTGAGCACGTAGGCGAACTCGCAGCCCACCGCGCCGCCGCCGAGAATCGCGATCCGCTTCGGCACGAACGGCATCGTCACCGCGTCGTCGCTCGTCCAGACGTTCTGATCGCGTCCGCCCTCGAGGCCCGGCACGGGGATGTGCACCACGCTCGAGCCCATCGCAAGGATGAAGTTCTTGCCCTTGAGGGTCTGCTTCTGACCGTCCTTCTCGACGGTGATGGTGTGCGCGTCCTCGAAGGCGGCGAAGCCCTCGACGTGCCGGATGCCGTTCTTCTTGAACAGCATTCCGACGCCGCCCCGCTGGGTCGAGACGATCTTGTCCTTGCGCGCCATCACGGCGTCGAAGTCGATCGTTACGTCGCCGGAGACCTTCACGCCGAGCTTGTCGGCGGTCTTCACCGCGTGCAGCCGCTCGACGCTCGCGATGAGCGCCTTGCTGGGGATGCAGCCCCAGTTGAGGCAGGTGCCGCCGAGATATTCCTTCTCGACGACGATAACCTTCGCGCCGAGTTGGGCGGCGCGGATCGCGGCGACGTAGCCGCCGGGTCCCGCGCCAATCACGATAAGGTCCGCATCGAAGCTGTCGTTCGCCATTCTGCTTTCTTCTACGTCCGGCGCGGGCATCGCCGTGATCTCGTCGATCAGGGCCTGAACCGGCGCCTCGGCCACGGCCGCCGGTCCCATCGTGGGTTGCGTTGGCTCGTTCGGGGTCTCCATTCCGTCCTTTTTGCCGCGCAGGGCTATGAGGGTAAGGGTACCCGGCGGTAGTCGGCGCGGCGGGCGAGGTTCAGCGGCTCGAAGGCGTCGAGAAGGTCCGCTACGCGAGTGCCGGACCTTCTCCCGCCTCCTATCCGACCACCGCGACGGTGCCGCTCGTTACGCTTCCGGCCGCGTTCGAGACGACCACGGAGTAGAGCCCCGAGTTGGCCGGGGTGATCCGGCCGATCGTGTCGCTCGCGTTCGTCGCGCCTTGAACCGGCACGCCGTTCCGCAGCCACTGGTAGACCAGCGGCGACGCGCCGGACGCGGTGACGAAAACCGTCGCGGAGCCGCTCTTCACCACGAGCGTCGGGCCGCTGAGGATCGCGGGCGGAACGTGGACGGTCAGGGTCGCCGGCCCTCCCGAGACGCTCGCGATCGCGTTCGACACGATGACGGCGTAGTCTCCGGCGTCGCTCGCGGTCGCGGCGGGGATGGTGTAGGTCGCGCTCGTCGCGCCGGAGATCGCCTTTTCGTCTTTCGTCCACTGGTACTTCAGCGACGATCCCGAGGCGACGACGGTGAAGGTCGCCGCCGCCCCTGCGTCGACGGTCAAAGGCGACGGATTCGAGGTGACCGTGGGCGCCACCAGGACGGATAGAACTGCGGCATCGCTCGTCGCGGTGCCCTTATCGTTGGTCACCACGACCACATACGATCCGGCATCGATGGATGCCGTTGCGTAAGGAATTGAGAAGGTCGCCGCCGTGGCGCCGACGATCGGCACCCCGTCCTTGATCCACTGGTAGGTCAACGCGCCGCCGGTCGCCTGGACCGTGAACGTCGCGGGGTTGCCGACGCCCACCGTCTGGGAGGCGGGCGGCAAGGTCACCCGCGGCATCTCCTCGACGACGACGGAAACTGTTGCTGCGGCGCTCGTCGCACGTCCCTTGGCGTTCGACACGACGACGGAGTACGAACCGACGTCCGTCGTGGCCAACGAAGGAATGGTGAAGGTCGCGGCAATCGCGCCGACGATCGGCGTTCCGTCCTTAGACCATTGGTAGACGAGCGGATCGTCGCCGGTCGCGAGAACGGTCAGGGAGACTGAATGTCCCAAAACGTTCTCGACCGAAAGAGGCTCCACGGTGATCAGAGGAGCCCCGATCTGGACGACGCCGGCGGTCGCGCTCGTCGACTTCGAGCCGCTCGTGACGGTGACCGTGTAGTCGCCGAAGTCGGTGGCGGTCTTGATGTTGGCGGCGTAGAACGCCGTCGTCGCGCCGGAGATCGCCGTCCCATCTTTCGACCATTGGTACGAGAGACTGTGCCCCGTCGCGACCACCGAAAGCTCCACGACCGCACCCACCTCCACGGAGGCCGAGCGAGGCGGGTTGGTGATCTTCGGGGTCGAATCCGAAGTCGGGCCCTTGCCTCCCCCGCCGCAACCGGCAAGGAGTCCAGAGACGAGAGCGGCGAGGAGAACCGAAGAAGCCAAACGCATAGGCTCGACGATTTTATCCGCCGAGCCTATGCTTTGCGCTAGTGGACCGTGAGGGTCACGGTGTTGCTCTGGACCGAAGCGATGGCCTGGTTGTACACGATGCAGTAGTACTGCGCGTTGTTGTACGACGAGTCCGTCGCGGGGGTCGTGTAGCTGGCGGCCGTGCCGACCACCGTCGTGCTGCCGACTCGGTACCAAGCGTAGGTCAGAGCGCCGCCCGACGGCACGGTCGCGGTGACCGTGAACGTCGCCGTCGCCGGCGCCGTCACCGTTACGTTCGTGGGCTGCGTCGTGATCGTCGGCTTCGCGATGACGGTGAGGGTCGCCGTGTTGCTCGTGGCCGAGCCGGCCGGATTGGTAGCGACGCAGAAGTACGTGGCACCGCTGTCGGTGAGGGCGGTCGCAGGCGTCGTGAACGACGTACTCGTCGCCCCGCTAATCGCGGAACCGTTCTTGTACCATTGGAACGTCAGGCTGTTGCCGGTCGCGCCCACGGTAAAGGTGGCCGTGCTGCCTTCGCCGACGCTGACCGAGACCGGCTGCGTCGTGATGGTCGGCGGTCCGTAAACGGTGAGCGTCACCGCAGTGCTGCTCACGCTGCCCGCCGTGTTGGACACGGTCACTTTATAGGTGCCCGCGCTGGTGGCCAGAACCGGAGAGACCGTGTAGGTCGAGCTGTTGGCACCGGAGATGGCGGTGCCGTCCTTGAACCACTGATAGGTCAGGTTGCCGCCGGTGGCGACGACGGAGAAGGTGGCCGACTGGTTCAAGAACGCGGTCTGCGCCGTCGGCTGGGAGGTGATGGTCGGCGTAGAAAGCACGGTCAGCGTCGCCGCGTTGCTCGTAACGGTGCCCAGAGAGTTCGTGACCGTCACCGTGTAGCTTCCGGCGGTGACCGCCGTGGCGGTGAACTGATACGAAGAACCCGTCGCACCCGCGATTGCGTTACCGTTTTGGTACCACTGGTAGGTGAGAGTGCCCGAACCCGAGGCGACGACGGAGAAGGTGGCACGCGCGCCGGAAGCGACGGTCTGCGAACCCGGCTGGGTCGTGATGACCGGTGCGGTCGCGGAGCCGATTGAAAGGGTGACCTTGCTGCTGGTCACGCTGCCGCCCGCGTTCGAGACGATCACGTAGTAGGTGCCCGCGCTCCCCGAGGCGATAGGCGACACCGTGTAGGACGCGCTCGTCGCGCCCGAGATCGCGGTCGAGTTCTTGTACCACTGGTAGGTCAGGTCATCGCCCGAAGCGACGACCGTGAAGGTCGCGCTATCGCCGATCGGTGCGGTGACGCTCGCCGGCTGAGCCGAAATCACCGGCCCGGTCGACGATCCGACGGTGAGGGTGGCGGTCGAACTCTTCGCCGAACCGGAATCGCTCGAGACGATCACGTAGAAGGTCGCGCCGTTGTCGTCCGTCGTGAGCGCCGCCGTCGTGTAGGTCGCGTTCGTCGCCCCCGCGATCGCGACGCTGTTCCTGTACCACTGGTAGCTCAGGTTCGTGCCCGTCACCTTGGCGGTGAAGGTCGCCGTGCCGCCCAAGGCAACCGCCTTCGAAGTGGGCTCCGCGGTAAAGGTGAGGCTCGAGCTCGATCCACCGGTGCTGCCGCTGTCGTTGCTGTGGCCGCCGCCGCCGCAGCCGGCGAGCAAAGCGGCGAGCGCAAGGAGGAGGGATGGACGAGAAGGGCGCATACTCATGGGCTTGGCTTGTCTACTTACCTGACGGCAAGTCAATATATCATGAGCGTGGCCCTATTCGGCGGCTTTCTTCCGTTCTTGCGCAATTGGGCTCACATAGCCTCCTTTTCGAGACCGTTCGGCGCCTCGCAAAGGCGAGTGCAGTCGGATGGCGTAGCGTTGCCGTTGGGCAAACGCCAAACGTCGGTTGCGGTCGTTATCGTCGAGCTACCCTGGTTCGTGAAGCTCCCGGACCGCGAGCCGGTGCTCCCGCTTGTCGAGTTCGTCCCGAAGTTTTCGGACGATGTCGGCGGCGAGATTCGCGGGCCGGTCGCCGTGGGGCGGCTTGTCGGAAACGGTCAGGATCGACTCCCTACCCGTCGAGACGGCGATCTCGGCGCGGAAGTAGACGTCGGCGTAGCCGTTGCCGACGATCTCGCCCTCGATCCAGAGGTCGGGATGATTATCGTCGACGATGGCCTCCTCTTTCAGTAAGGTCTCTTTGAGAAGGCTCGCAAAGACGGGATGCGGATGGTCCTGTTGAATCGTGAGAGACACGCGAAGCCCGGCGAGCGGATTCGCAAACCCCCTCCCCCAGGGTTCCTCCTTTCGTCTCTCAAGGGGAACCCTCTTGGGCTCCCCTTCGAGCATCGCGAGCCGCTCGTTAAGCACCCGCAATCTCCCCGCGAGAGCGAGAGAAGCGGCCAAGCTCGCAAGCGCGAGGAATAGAGCGAAGAAAGTCAGCATAGCTCCGGAGAGGATTCCCTTGAAGGAAGGAACGACCGGGAGAGGGAACCCTCTCCCGGATCAGGCTTTCGCCTCCTCCTTCATTCCCCTCATGATGCGCTCGAGGAACGCCTTGGCTTCCGGCCCCATGTCGCCTTCGGCGCCCTCCTCCTTCACGTCGGTCAGGCCGAGCTTGTCGGTGAGGAGCAGGGTCAGCATTTGAGTCAAGGGACTCTCGACGCCCTGGCCCGTGCCGCCGCCCATCGACACCACGCTGTGCGGCACGAGCGGGTGCTTGGTGTCGCGAAGGGCCTCGGCGATCTGGCCGATCATGCGCTGCTTGACCATGATCTCCGACGAGCCGTACGCCTTGCGGACCTCGCGAATCCCCAGGGCCTCCGCGATCTGGACGCGCGCCTTACTCTCCGCTTCGGCGTTCGAAAGAAGCACCGTGCGCTCCGAATCGGCTTGAGCGCGCAGGACCGTCTGCCGCGCGTCGGCTTCTGCCCGGAGGACCGTCTGACGGGCGTCGGCCTCGGCGATGGTAATGTTGCGGCGGGCGTCCTTCTCCGCGCGCTGGGCGGCGGCGTCCGCCTGGTTCACCTCGATCGCGATCTGAACCTTGGAGTCGGAGAGGTCGGTCTGGCGGCTGGCGATCGCCTTCGCCTCGTTCAGGCTTCGCAGGCCCGCCTGGGCCTCCTCCTGCTTACGGTACGTCTCACTCTGCTCGACCGCCACCTGCCGTTCGCGGAGTTGGACGAGGATCGTCTCGATCTGCTTATCGCCCACCTGGGAGTGAGGCGTGCCGATGAGCACCTCCTGAAGGCCGAGGTCGTAGTCCGCGAAGCGGGTCCGCATGTCGATTGTCGCGACCTCCTGAATCTCGCTTCGTTCCTGGATAAGCTCGATGAGCGTGCGCCGCTGGCCCTGGTTCTTGAAGTAGCTCGACACGAGCGGGTCGAGGCTTTGGTCGATAAGGTTCTTCACGCTGCCGAAGCGCTGAATCACGCTCGGGGCCTTGCGGTAATCGATGTTGATGACCACGCTGAGGGGTAGCTCGGGCTCGAAGGCGTCCTTCGTGATGAGGCCGATCTCGCGTAGGCTCGCGTCGAGCTTGTGCGCGCCGTTGTCGGTGGCGATCCACTTGAGGATGATGTTGATCGTCGGGACCATGATCACCTCGCCCGCGTAAGGATTGAAGGCGTACTTGCCCGGGAGCAGCGCCTCGTCCCAGATGCCGCGCCCGCCCTTCCGGCACAGCTCGCCGTGCCGGAACGCCTCGCCCGACACGTCCTCGCCTCGCTCGCCGTAATAGCTCACCACGACGCCGACGTCGCCGACCTGAACGTGGGTCTTCGGCTTGAGCTCGACGCTCGCGAAGAGCCGATTAATCCAGTAAGTACCCTCCGATAGCACTTGGTACTGGCGTCCGCGGAAGCCGCCCGCGCTGAGGAACGCCTGCGGATCCTGGAAGTTGTTGTGGTAGTTCGCGTCGGTTCGGCTGTCGCCGACCGTCGGCGCGATGATGTCGCCCTGGCGAAGAGAGGGACCGTCCTGCACGGTCACGATGCCGATCTGGTCCGCCGAGCCGTCGATGAGAACGGGCGCAAAACCGTTCACGGAGGCGATCTGCTCCGCGATGCGGAGGATCGTGGCGCTCTCGTCCTTGCCGCCGATCGGGAGGTAATGGACCTCCTTGGGTCCGACGATCACGACGAACTGGGCGAGGTTGATGGCGTAAGTTCCCTCGCGCAGGATGGCGCGCTGAGGGCCCTGCTGGCCGCCCGCCTTAAGCCACGACCGAACGTCGGTGAAGTCCGCGCCCTCGACGACTCGGCCGAGGGTCTGGCCGGACTCGACCACTTCCTTGCCGTCCTGCACGTACCGCCCGAGGGGCTGGCCGTCGCGGGCGAAGATGTAGCCGATCTGGCCGCGGTGAACGGTGACGAGCGGCACCCGGTGGATGCGGAACCGGTAGCCCGGCTTGTAGTGGAGGCCGCCGCGAAGCACCTCGGGCTGGAAGCCCGCCTCCCCGCTGAGGGCGATAATGTGGCCGCTGAGGTGGCCGCCGCCCCACGTCTTCTCCACGATGCCCACCTCGGTGTTGCCGATGAAGCGGGGCCCGATGAGGAACTTGACGACGAGCGGAACGACGACGAGAAGCACGACCGCGACGGTCGCTAAGATTGGGATCATCTTGCTTGTTCACCGAAGGACATCTGCGCCCGCATCACAAAATTGGAGAAGGCGAAATCGTCCACTTCGGTCTTATCCGGAGTATGGATCGGGTCCCCATGTAGGTTCTGGGGCGTTAGTCCCGGGATCGTCTCACAAGAAAGTCTCTCCTTCGCGGCGTATAGTAATCCCATGGGCTATGGCATCGAAGCGGAGGTAGGTGAGGACGGAATGGTACACGTCGCAATCCCCGGAACCGCCCCGGGAGAGAAGGTTAAGCTGGAGGTCACGCGAGAGGAGAGGATCAGGCGGGCCGCCGAGAACTACGACAAGCGGATCGGTTGGCTCAAAGGAAAGATCGAGATTCTTCCCTCGTTCGATGACCCGATCGAAGGCTTGCCCTGAAGAATGGCGGGCGCCCTGCTTGATACTCACACTCTAATCTGGTCCGCAACGGATTCGAGTCGGCTCAGTCGAGCCGCCAGCACGGTCATGAGACAACGTTCAAGCATTGCGTACGTGAGCGTCGTCTCGCTTTGGGAGATCGCCACGAAACTGGCTCGTGGATCCGCGCGGGAGCTTGAGCCACTCGATACCTACTGCGAGGCTGAGACTCTGTTGGAGCAAGGCCTGGTACTGATCGAGGTGACTCTGTCTCACCTCCAAGAGTATCGGCGCCTTCCCGCACCGCAGGTCAGTCACGCCGACCCATTTGACCGAATGCTCGCCGCTCAAGCCCGCGCCGAAGGACTTGAACTTCTCAGCGCCGACGCGAAGCTGGACGCCTACGGCGTCCGACGGGTCTGGTAACGCCGCTTTCCCGAGCCTCGGTTTTTCCTAAGGCGAAGCGATGTCGCCGGACCTCGGCAATGCTCCGCTTGAGGATCGATGCTGCTCGCTTGAAGTGCGAGAATGAGCTATGCGCTGGCGCATGCGGATCGGCCCCTACAAGCCCGAGGCGGTAATTACGCTCCTCGATGGTCACATCGATCCCCCAACCGGCGCCACCGAAGAGTTCCGCGAGCGCTACGCCTATCCAGGCATGACCGACGAGGATCTGTTTTGCCTCGTCTTCTTCGACTTTGCGCACTCGATCAAAGTGGCCCTCCTCGACGAAGGGCCACTCACCCCCCAGGAAGTCCATGCCCGCAGTGCGGCGGTGTACGAACGGGCTCGTGAGGAGCGGACACGAGAGTCAAGAGCAAGGGGTGAAAGGCGCAGAGCCATGAACGACTACCTCGCTTTTTGCGATCAGCTCTACAAGCTTTGGAGCAAAGACGAAATTGCTTCGGAAGGGTGGAGCGATGCGGACCTTCGCAAAGTGCTGGGCAAGAAGGTTTCCTTCGACCATGCACCGGAGCCATACCTTACTTTCGATGGCGCGGACATCAAAGACATTGACGCACCGCCGCTCGTCTTTCTGACCACCAACCCGGGTGGCCCTCAAGATTTCCAGGATCGGGAACATACGGGCAGATGGCCGAGTTACGACGATCTACAAACTCGGCTCGTCTGCGATCACTACGAGAACGGCATCGCGCATTCTGCACAACTCCGCATCAAGCGAATGCGCAAGATCGCGGATCTTCTTCGACCACTCACCGGCTCGATTGGGTTCGTGCAGTGCGAAGCTGTGCCTTTCCATAGCAGCAGCCTTCCGGGCAAGCGACGCCTTGCGAAATACCTGCGCGAAGAGGGACTGAAGAGCGCGCTTGCCATCTATCAGGAACACCTGAAGGTTTTCCTCGCGGACAAGCACGTGATCTCACTAGACGCAAGCAACTCGCCGGCAAGCCACAATTGGGAACATTGGCTACGACGCAAGGCGTACCTCATCGGCTTCGACGAAGAAGTGAAGCCTAAACAGAAATGCCTTGGGAGTTCGCCGAGTGGGCAAGCTTCGACCTGTGTAGATAGTCAGTCCAAAAACGGTGACATCCGCG
>CAXUKB010000076.1:0-15768 GCA_964251345.1 uncultured Fimbriimonas sp.
AATGGAAGCCGAGCGCCCGCACGACGTCGTCCTCATGTTTCAGCCCGCCGAAGAGGGTGGCGCGGGCGCGGCAAGGCTTGTGGAAGAGGGTGCGCTCGACGGCTCGTTCTATCCCAAGGCCGACCTCGTGTACGGTCTCCACGGGATGCCGCACAACGCCGTCGGAACCCTTACGACGCGCGTCGGCCCGCTCATGGCGGCGGCCACTCAGTTCCGAATTACCCTTCGGGGCCGCGGCACGCACGCGGCCTATCCGCACCGCGGTCGCGACCCGATCGTGGGCCTCGCCCAGGTGATCGTCGGCCTCCAGACGGTCGCCTCGCGGCTCGTGAGTCCGCTTACGCCGGTGGTCGTTACGGTGGGCAAGATCGAGGCGGGCGTGGCCCACAACGTCGTGCCCGCCGAGGCCGTGCTCCACGGCACCGTGCGCGCGCTGGACGATGCGACCGATGTTCTCGCCCGGACGGCCGTCGACCGGATCGTCAAAGGAACCGCCGAGGCGCACGAACTCACCGCCGAAATCGAGTGGTCGGCGGGCTATCCGGTGGTGGTGAACGATCCGGTGGCGACGGAGCGCTTGTTCCGAACCGTCGAAGCATCCGAAGAACCCGAACCTTCGATGGGGGGCGAGGACTTTTCGTTTTACGGACAGGTGGCGCCCGCCTGCTTCTTCTTCCTCGGCCTGCGCCCCGAGGGAGCGGACTCGTTTCCCAACCTTCACGCGCCTGACTTCGATTTCAACGACGACGCGATCGGACCGGGCATCCGGGCGTTCGTCGAACTCGCGACCGCACCGATCTAAACCCGAGGATTTCCGTTCTTTGTCAAACGTCCCGAAGACCGAATGACCGCGACCACGCGACTCGCGGCTTCCCGCGCCTCTTCGACGGTGTTCGTCCATCCGAAGGAGAACCGAACCGCCTCCTTCGCCTCCTGAAGCGTCCAGCCGCAGGCGAGCAGGACGTGGCTGGGCTCCTGAGCGCCGCTGGCGCACGCGGCACCCGCGCTCGCCGCGATTCCTGTTCGGTCGAGGGCGAGCAGCAAGGTCTCCGCCTCCACGCCGGGAAAGCGGACGTGGACGATTGAGGAGAGAGATTGTGGACTGTGCATTGCCGATGGTGGAGGGACGCTTTCCACGATCGGCAATTCAAAGCCCACAAGTGCCGATCGAAAGGCTTCCGTTACCGGGGCCAACTCGGCGGTCGGCAAAGTACAGGCCGCGCCGAGGCCGACGATCGCGGCGGTGTCCTCCGTGCCGCCTCGCCGCTCTCGCTCCTGAGCGCCGCCCGCGACGAAGGGCTTAACGCGCGCTCCGGCGCGAACGATGAGCGCGCCGACGCCGCGCGGGCCGCCCATCTTATGACCGGCGACGGCGACGAGGTCGGCGTCGATCGGTCCGGGCATCTGGACCGCGTCGCAGAAGAACGTCGCGCCCGCTGCGCGACAAAGCGTGGCGATGGGTTCTGTCGGAGTGAGCGTACCGAGCTCGTTGTTTGCCGCCATCGTGGCGACGAGAAGCACATCCTCATCGACTCGCTTCAATTGGGGACGGGCGTATCGATCGACGGGAACGCTCTCGACGCGGTATCCCAGTCGGCGGAGGATCGGCGCGGCGCCCCAAACGCAGGCGTGCTCGGCGGCGGAGATGAGGATTCGCGTGCGTCCCGAATCCTCGTTCGCGAGCGCGCGGCCGACGAGCGCGAGATTGCACGCCTCGGTGCCGCCGGAGGTGAACACGACCTCCGCGAATTCACATCCCATCCGGGATGCGACGCGTTCCCGGGCGAGATCGATCGCCGCCCGGGCGCGTCGGCCTTCGGCATGGAGGCTGCTAGGGTTGCCGCCGTGTTGAAGCCACGGAAGCATCGTGCGCCGCGCTTCCGGGCGCAGGGGAGTGGTGGCGGCGTGGTCGAGGTCGATGCGGATCAAGGACGCACCCTTGAGAAGCCTTCGTGCCTCGGGAGTTCCAAGTTCACCAACCGAGCGTCCTCCGAAAGGCGTTCCGCCCTAGGTAGGTCGCCATGAGACGAAGCGCGGTCTGCGGACGACGCGGATTCAGATGGAGCGACGACCGGTAGGCGGCGCGCGCCTCTGCGGTCTTTCCGTTGAGCATCCGGACCGTGCCGAGGGCGGCGAAGTTGAACGCTTCCGCCTCCGTGTCGATCCGCTCGTCGAGAGCTTGGATGCGGCCTTCGATGAACTCGCGAAGTCTCTCGTCGTCCCGCCAGATTCGCTCGAGCTTGTGGCTCGCGTTCTCGCCATGAACGCGGTAGAGGGTCAGGGGTGCGTCGACGAACCCGGCGGCGTACCGCTCGCAGATCCGCCACCACATCTCCCAGTCGCCGGAACCGAAGTACGACGAGTTGAACTCGCCGACCCGCTCGAAACACTCGCGCCGTATGAGAGCCGCGCTGGCGATGATTTTGTTCTCGAAGACGAGCCCGCGCAGGATGTCGCCCGTCTCGAACGTGGGGAAGCGGAAGCCCAGCGGATTGCCCTCCGTCGCGCTCCCCTCGCCATCGATAAAGCCGCCGCCGGTGTGCACGAGGCCGACCTCCGGGTGTGCGTCGAGCAAGGAGACCTGTCGCGCCAGCTTCTCGGGGAGCCACACGTCGTCGTCGTTCAGCACGGCGATCAGCTCGCCGCTCGCGAGTCGGAGCCCCTCGTTGAGGGTGCCGTAAGTGCCTAGGTTGCGTGCGTTGAAGACGCATCGCAGATCCGGTTGCTTGGCAAGCCATTCGCGGGAGCCGTCGTCGGAGCCGTCGTCAAGGGCGATCGTCTCAAAGTCGCGGAAAGTCTGCGCGCGGATCCCCTCGACCGCCGCCGGCAAGAAGCGGCGGTGGTTGTAGCAGGTCAGCAGGATCGTGACGCGAGGCATGGCTTAAGGCGTCTTGACGTCCAGATACCAGTCGACGATGTCGACTTGCGGATCTTGGTTGCTGGGCGCGCCGTAGACATCGTTAGCAGGCTCAGGAATGCTACTTGCTTGACCACCGTCCTTTCCAGAGTTGTCGTAGCGGCCGGAAGTTGTAATTAACACCGTACGGGGGTTGGTGATCGTGGTAGTGGATCGCTGATCGCCCAAGGCGTCGATCGCGCGTCCGTTTAAGTCACCGGAGTTGTGCGCCGCTTTCGAGGTCGCAAGAATGTTGAACTGGGTCGCCACGATCGAACTCGCATCATCGCTGTTATCAACGAGATCTTCGGAGCGGATTACGAAACCAAGCGAGTCCGGAGCGCCGGATATAGTTGGATCCGAACCGCTGATCACCTCGCTCGGGTTGGACTGGGTTCCGGGATCCGGATCGGTGTCGTCGGTCGGTGGATTGACGAAGCGGTAATTGAGGTAACCGGACTGGGAGGAGCTTGGCGACCAGACAATAAAGCGGGTTGGGCGACCAGTCACGACACCGTTCTTCGTACCTACTTCGATCGCGGGCCCCGGTCCCAGACTATCCGCGGATGCGCTGACGTACTGCGACTCCGTTAATGGCCTAATCGCAATTGAATATATATAATTCTGATCTGAACTGACCGCAGCTCCCATCGTGTAATGGAACGAGAGAAGCGTGTACCCGTAGCCGGACCCGCTTTTTGGGTACTTCGCGCAACCGGCGAGCATCGATAGCGTTATTGCGGAGAGTGTCAGCGAAATTGAGGGACGAGTCATCGGCTGTCGTCGTTTTAGGGTCTCGAAACGTCGAGCGTCCAATCCACGATGTCGACGGCCGGCAACGTACCGCCGTAGGTGTCGCCCGAGGTCTCCACGTCGGTGCTGTTCGCGTTGGTGTAGCCGATGCTGGTGTTGATGTAAACCTGGCGGTATCCCTTGCCGGTGATGCCGAGATTGTTGATGTTGCCGAGGGCGTCGGCGACCCGGCCCGAAGCGTCTCCCGGCTGGAGAAGGGCTTTGTTGCAGGCGATGATGTTGAACTGGACGGCGGTAATGGTCTGGGCCGTGGTCGGGTCGTCCACGAGATCGTTCGTGTAGATATCGAAGCCGAGTTGCCGCGTGAAGCCGCTGCTCTGCGGATCGCTGCCCGACACGACGGCGCCCACGTCGGTAACGTTGGCGAGGTCGACGGGATTGTCGTCGTCGTTGGTCGGCGTGCGCGCGCCAAACTTTCGAATTCGGTATCCGGTCGGCGCGGTGGGGTCGTAAAGCACGACGCGGGTCGGGCGTCCTTCGACGTAGCCGTTTTTAGGGTTGCCGTTCGTCGTCGAGTAGACGCCGACCGGTCCGAATCCGTCGTCGATGGGGGCGTTGCCGAACAGAGGACGGATCGCGACGACGTAGATGTAGCCCGAGGTGAAGAGGGGCGGATCGCCGGTCGTGACGTCCCCCGCCATCGTGAAGCGGAAGGTCAGACGGGTGTATTGACTTGCCCCACCGTTCTTGGGGGAGATGGCGCATCCACCCAGAGCGAGGCCGGCGAGCGTCAAGGCAGCGAAAGCGCGCATCGTCTTCCATACGGTACTCCAGGCGTGGGCCGAGCGGTACATTAAATCCGTGCGGGACGGACGGGCAGAAGCCCTGAGGGCACGGCTCGCCGAAAGGCTTCCGAACGATGCGGCGTTACGGAAGGCCTACGCCGATCTTCGCGAGACCTGCGCCTTTGCGATCGACCCGCGTACGGCGGAGCGGGATCTCGCGCGACTTCTCGACCGCTATCTCGGGTCCGGCGGATCGGACACGCCGATCGGTCCTCGATTCGAGGAGGTGATTGCACGCCTCTCCTTCGAGGAGTCCGTTCGAAAAGCGAGCGTCGGTCACGCTTCGCTTCCACCAGGGGCCGCGGCCTTTATCCACGACGGAGTCGCCACGTTGCTGCGTGAGCACCTGGGGCTAGAACTCCGAGACGTGCGAGTGCTCGATCCCTGGGCGGGCGTGGGTGAGATCACGGCCACCATCGGCGCCCGGGAGACGTACGCGAACGAGGCCGATCCCGTCCGGTATGCCTGCGCGACCCGACGCGTTGGGCGAGGAACGGTGTTCGCCGATTCGTTCCGCCTGCCCGATCGGCGACCCACCCCCGGCTTCGAGTTTGGCGGCGACGAGAACATCGCTCGGGTCGGCGACGAGCAGTCCCTGCCGTTCCCCGTCGTCGTCGGCGATCTTCGCATCGCCTCTCGCCCGGATGCACGAGCGCTGAAGCGCACCAAAGAGTCCTGGGACGAAAAGGCCGACGTCGCGCCCATTCGTTGGATGGCCGATCGCCTGAGCGACAAGGGAGTCGTCGCCTTCGTCTCGGATCTACCCTTTATCGACGAACCCACCTTTGCCGGATTGCGCGCAGGGCTCGAGCAGGAGTTCTGCCGAGTCGTCCACCTCACATTGCCGAATGGCCTCGGAATCACCTTCCTCGTCCGTGCTGGGGGAGGCGTCCGTGTCCTCTACGCGGAGGCGGCGACGGTACCGGAAACGTTCGCGGCGGTCGGATGGCGCGAGCTCCATCCGACCGAAACCCACGTCTGGCGGACGGAGATTCTGCGTCCAGAGTGGACGAGCTTTCCACCCCTCGCCGCCGCCCGGGGCGCGATTTTCGCCGAGACCGACGCGGGACTCGCTGAGGGCACGGACGCCGTCGTTCCCGGACCGAAGGCTCGTCGAGTCTTGAGGCTGCCGTTCGCGCCCGCGTGGCGGACGCCGGATCGGAAGGCTCGCCGCGGAGCGCCGTCCATCGAGGGCCCAAAGATCGTCCTGTTGGCCGAACCGTTCGGCGTGCTCGCCGCAAACGCGCCCATCGACCGTCGGATGGGCGGGACGGGGATCGCGGTCCTCGCGGTCCGGGGGCGAGCAGCGGCCGAGGCCCTTTAGCGGTTCCCTGCCATGTTCGGGGCGGCGGTCACGGAGCGCGACGTATTCGAGGCGACGCTTGCCCTTCTCCATCACCCGGAGTATCGCGTTCGGTTCCACGAAGATCTCCGCCGGAGCGTGCCGCGTCTCCCGTTGCCGAGCGTGGAAGCACTCACCGTTCTTGAGGAGGAGTCGGACGCGCCGCCCGTCGGGCCTGGGACGGCGTTTCGAACGGGTTGGCTCGACGACGATCTCTTCGAACCCGGGACGGTTCCGGACTACGACGATCCTTTTGCCTCGCCCTACGCCCGGGCCGACGTCGCCCCGGGCTTCCTCCTTCTCGTCGGCCTAGGCGCCGCCTTGTACCGGGTCCAGGTCGATTTCGAGCGGCTTATCCCCCATCCGCTCGTCTCGACCGGCGAACCCGGCCCGGTCGAGCGGATGCGTCTTTCGGCGGATCGAGAACGGCTCGTTCTCGGAACGAACTGGAGCTTGGAAGCGATTCCGCCCGAGGCGTTAGAGCATCGTTTTGGCCGCCGGAGCGCACCGGAATGGGTCGTCGAAGGATTCCGGGCGCGGCTGGGATTCGACCCGAACGTCGCCGACGATCCGAACCGACCCGCGCGTCTCTTCGCGCAGGCGGTCTCGGCAAGCTTGGAGACGCGTCGGCTCGCCGAGATCGTCGGGTCGATCGACCTCGAGCGAATCTTGTGAGGAAGAGCCATTCGAAGGGAGCTTCCGCATCCGCCGAGGGCGGTAGATACGACCGGAGGCCCAGGGTGAGGGGCGTCGCCGCCGAGGGAACGCCCCCTTGCTTCTTCGTTGTTGCCCCTAACGGAGGGGCAGGTACCCTCCAGAAGCTCTATGGCGACCCCGCAATCCGAACCCGGCGCTCAGCCCAAGATCGTGCAAACGCTGCTGAAGCGAACGGCCATCGTCCTCGCCGGCTTTGCCGCGATCTTTGGCGGCTTGCGCTGGATGCAATCTCGCCAGGGAGACTACGACAACGGCGGCGACAGCACGGGCATGATCGCCGCGGTCCAACTTGAGGCGAACGGGCAAAAGGCGGTCTTAATCAAGCCGGACGGGACGGTTGTGAGCACGAAGTCGTGGAAGGACGGCGCCACCGACCGCGAGCCCGTGTGGTCTCCGGATGGCAAGTTCCTGTTCTTCTGTAGCGATCGTCAGAACAACACGTTCAACGTCTTTCGCTGGAACCCGCAGACGGACGACGCCCAGACGCGCACGGAGAAGGGCGGCAGCCGCAGCAATCCCACTTTCGCTCCCGGACAGACGGACGACGATCCGCTGATCGTCATGGGCGGCTTCGTGCGCCAGCTCGATCCGAGTACGGGCAAGACGCCCCAAATCCTGCCGCCGGTCAACGCGGAGATCGCCCAGTCGGGCGCGGGCGATGAAGAGGGCACGGAGGGGTCGCTTTCGGTTTACGGCACGCTGGGTAAGAGCTTCCGGGTCGCCCGGTACCTGCCTGATAAGCGAGGGATCGTCGCGGTGCTTCGGAGGGATGAGGGCGAGTCCCTGATTCTCCAAGACATGACGCCCGGCGCGAACGGGAAACTGTCGAAGCCGAGACCCATCGTCGCGGGAGACCACGTCGACTTCGACATCGATCCGACGAGCGGCACCATCGCCTTTACGGTGCAGAACTTCCGTTGGCCCGATCCCGCGACCGTGCCCGAGCAGTTCCGGAAGGGCAGTCGTCTCACGGTGCCCTTCCGGAACATGGTCGGCCTGCTCGATGCCTCGAAGGGGCAACAGGTCATCGTGGCGGCCGCCCCGGACGATCGAGTCGGATTCGGATCGCCGCGCGTGAGTCCCGACGGAACCCGGCTCCTTTTGCTGCAAGGCCGGATGGAAGATGGCTCTCTTCGCCCCGAGACGCTCCTGACCCTCCCCATGCGCGAGGCGGGCATTCAGCAAGCCTCGAACCTGGTGAAGGGGGAGGTCTACGAACCCACGTGGTCGCCGGACTCCAAGCGAGTCGCCTATGCGAAGCGGATCGGCGGAAAGCGCGACCTCTTTACGATGAGCGCGGATGGAACCGACGAGAAGAGCCTGACGAACGGCAAGGGCGACTTTACGACGCCGCTCTTTTCGCCGGCTCAAGGGAAGTGAAGAGGTTAGCGTCCGGCGGCCGCTTCCTGCCGTCGTTCCGTCGTCTCTTTGCCTTTCCCGAGGCCGAGGATAAACGCCTCGACCACCGCGGGGTCGAACTTCGTCCCTGCCAGGCGGCGGATCTCCGTAAGCGCCTCGTCGATGCTCCAAGCCGCTTTGTAAGGGCGGGCCGAGATGAGGGCGTCGTAGACGTCGCACACGGCGACGATGCGGCCGACGAGCGGAATCGCCTCGCCACTGAGCCCTTGCGGATAGCCGGTTCCATCCCAGTTCTCATGGTGCGTCAGGGCCACCAGGTGAGCGGTGCGAATAAGGGGATGCGCCCCGCCGTCGAGCATCCGCGCGCCGATCGCGACGTGAGTTTCCATTTCGTCGCGCTCGGCTTCGGTGAGGGGGCCGGACTTGTTGAGGATGGCGTCGGGAATGCCCACTTTGCCGAGATCGTGCAGCGTGGCCGCGAGCTCGAGACGTTCGCAGGCCTCGCGATCGAGGCCGAGCGACCGTCCGAGATTGCCCGCGTAGGCGCCGATGCGCCGCGCATGGCCGCCGGTGAGATCGTCGCGGTGCTCACCCACGATCGACAGTCGCTCGATTAGCTCGACGCTCGCCGCACGGTAGGCCAGATCGGAGCGCTCGGCGGCGGTCAGCGCGCGGAGTACCCGTTGGTAGAGCGTGAACGTCGCAAACCCGAGGAAAGCGACGTCCACGACCGCCTTGACGTCGTGCCCGATCTTTGGGGTGAGGCGAAGGATGGCGCCGGAAACGACGATCCAGACGAACGAAACGACGAGGAATCGTGCGACGATTGCCGCCGCACGCGCTCGGCTTGCCGGAAGACCCCCAGGTCTCTTCGCCGCGACTCGGCGTGCGGAGAGACGGATCGAGGGAAGGGCGTCGGGACGGACCATCGTTTTTACTATCGGACAGGGGACGTCCTCGACGTATAGCCATTCCTCTTTATGGGGACAAACTGCGCAGGGAATGCCGCACCTGCCGCGCACATCGACTCGCTTGGGTCCGAGCCGAGGAAGAGCCGCCGCGGGAAACACGACGGGACGGGTACGAAAGGACTCATGCCGCAAACCACCGCCGCGGGCGTCGATTTCGCCGGTCCGCTCAAGCAGGCTCAGGGGCTCGCCAACCAGTTCCTCGCACTTCTGCCCAACCTGATCCTCGGCGCGATCGTGCTCGGGGTCGCCTATGTGATGGGCAAATACTCGGCGCGTTTCGTGCGGGCGGTGGTCGGGCGAGCCGGCCAGCCCGCCAGCGTCGGCCTGCTGCTCGGACGCCTCGCGACCTACGTCGTCGTCATCTTCGGCGTTCTGGTGGCCCTCTCCACGGTGTTCCCCTCCTTCACCGCGAACAGCCTCGTTCAGACGCTAGGGATCGGCGGCGTGGCGGTCGGTTTTGCATTCAAAGACATCTTTCAGAACTTTCTCGCGGGCGTTATCATCCTCATCTCCCGCCCGTTCCGCATTGGCGACGCGATCGCGGTCAAGGGCTATGAGGGGTCCCTCGTGGAAATTCAAACGCGCGAGAAGATGATACGCACCGCCGACAACTAGCGGGTGGTGATTCCGAACAGCACGGTGTTTACCCAGGAGGTGAAGGTGATTTCCGCCTTCTCCAGCCGACGGACGGAGATCGAGTTCACCCTCGACTACGGCACGGATGTCGAAAAGGCGAAGGCGACGATTCTTGGCGTCCTAGATTCCATCAAGGGGGTCGATGCGAGCCCCAAGCCGGACGTCCTCACCATGAACTTTAGCGAATCTGGCCTTTTGCTGCGAATGCGGTACTGGGTCACGCCCGCCGAGGCGGACGTCCTCGGAACGCGTGATGCGGCGATGACGGCTCTCCGCTCCGCCTTTCAGCGGGACGACGTCAATTTCCCGATCTCGACCGTGGTCGTGCGCGAACGCAAAGAGGAGCCCGGGGACGCTTCCTCGGAGAAGTGGGCAAGCGGCGGCGCGGCGGCCGACGTATCCTAAGACTATGGTCCCAACGTTGGCCCTCCTCCTGTCCATGGCCGGGCAGACGAACGGCGTGCCCGCCCCCCTCCTCGCCAAGCTCGACCGCGGCGCGAACGTGACGCGGTGGTTCTGCTACCAGAACGGCCCCGGCACCCCCGAACATTTCCGCACCTACCTCAAGTCTGCCGATATCGATCAGTTTCATCGTCTCGGGATCCACTTCGTTCGCCTGTGCTTGGCGCCGGAGACGGTGTACGACGCCGGGAAGCCGCGCGCGGAAGCGATGCCGTTCGTCGATGCGGCGGCGGAAGAGTTGGAACGGGCGGATCTCGCGGTCATCCTCGATCTCCACGACAACGGACAACTCAAGCTCGATTCGACGGGCGATGGCGCGGCATTCACGTCGTTCTGGGAGGGAATGGCACGCCGTTACCGAGGCAAGAGTTACGGCTCCCTCGTGTTCGAACTCCTGAACGAGCCGGTGTTCGAGAAAAATCCGGAGTCCTGGTGGGCGCTCCAGCGCCGAACCGTAGCGGCGATCCGCGCCATCGACCCGCGACGGACCATCCTCGTGACGGGAACGGGCTTTGGCGGCATCGAGCCCTTGACGAAGCTACCGGTGCTTCCGGAAAAGAACCTCGTGTACAGCTTCCACTGCTACGATCCGTTCTGGTTCACCCACCAAGGCGCGACATGGGCGGGCGAGGCGCCCAAGCAGATCAAGGGGCTTGAGTTTCCGGCAAATCCGGTGAACGTCGAAAGGGTCGCTTCCGCGATGACGAAGCCGTACAGCGATTGGGTGCGCGACTACGGCCGCGGCAACAACGACGACGCTTACGTGAGAAGCCGGATCGAAATGGCGACAGATTGGGGCAAGACGCACGGAGTGCCGGTTGTGATGGGTGAGTTCGGGGCATATCCGCCGGTCTCCCCTCCGGCGTCTCGGGCACGCTGGTTCGCGGGTATACGCGACACCATTCAGACTCTGAAGCTCCGAAATTGCCTCTGGGGATACGACGACGGTTTTGGGCTTGGCCGCTCCGTGTCGGCCGACGGCACGATCCAACTCGATCCTGTGACGGTGAAGAACCTTTACGGAAAGTAACCTCTAGGGGTGAAGTCCGTTTTGTTCGTCTGCTTGGGCAACATCTGCCGTAGCCCGCTTGCCGAGGGAATCTTCCGGCGCGAAGCCGCCGCTCGGAAGGTCCCGGTGGAGGTCGATAGCGCCGGAACGGGCGATTACCACATCGGCTCGCTTCCCGACGCCCGGGCTCGCGCCGAGGGAGAGTCGCGTGGGTGCGATATGACGATGCGGGCCCGTCAGGTCCGCCCCTCCGACTTCGAGCGCTTCGACTACGTCATTGCGATGGACGCCCAGAACCGCCGAAACCTGTTGCGGATGGCAGGACCGAACGCGGCGAAGGTTCACCTAATGCGCGACTTTGACCCGACCGCGCCCCGCGACGCGGAGGTGCCGGACCCCTACTACGGAGGCCTGGCGCACTTCACCGAGGTGGCCGAGATGATCGAACGTGCGACCGATGGCTTGCTCGACGAGTTCCTCGAGCAAGCCTAAGCTACGATCCGACGGCCATGCCCCGACCGACCGCTCGATCGAGCGCCGCCCGGGCGCGAACGGCGTCGCCGCGCGCCGTTTCAAGGGACTGCTCGGTGGTGAACAGTTGATTCTCCGCCGTCGTGATGTCGAGGAAGGTGCCCCCAACGCCACCCCGGTACCGGCCGACGGCGTACCGAACGCCCTCTTGCGCGTTGGCGACGCCCGCCTCGTTGATGGTTACGCGCTGGATCGCGGTAGCTAGGTCGACGTACGCCTGTCCGACGTCGGCGACTACCGTCTGCTGCGCGAGACGATAGCTGGCGAGTGCGGAGCGTTGGGTCCCTTTCGCTTCCTTGATGGCGCCCGCGGCGTATCCGCTGTCGAAGATATTCCAGTTCACCCCTAAGCCAATCGACGTCGATTGTCCTTGGAAGGGATCCGTGGTTCCGCTGGTTCCGAGGGAAGCGTTCGCGCTAAATGACGGACTGTTCGTCTTCTTTGCCGCGGAGACGCCATAGCCTGCCGCTTCGAGAGTTCGGCGTGCCTGCCGGATTTCGGGGCGATCGACGAGGGCGGAAGTGAAAAGATCCGTCGGATCGACCGGAGCGACGATCGGTGCGGTTTGATCGACGGCGGTGAGAGGAGTTCGAGGATCGATTCCGATGGCTTGGGCGAGTTGGATGCGCGCCATCGATTCGTTCGCGCGGGCGGTCACCAGCGCGGCGACAGCGACCGATAGATTCGTCTTCGCGTCGACGACGTCCTTCGGCGGAAAGAGCCCCGACTCAAGGTTAGCTTGAGCAAGGGTGAGCTCGGCTTGCCGGTTGGCGACGGTTCGATCCGAAACGAGGACCAGGCGGTGGTACTGGGCGAGGTCGGCAAGGCGCTGGCGCGCGTCGCGAGCTGCGTCCAACTGGGCACGGGTAAGGTCCGCACCCGCCGCACCGGCGAGGGCGCTCTGCTGACGCACGAGGTCACGCGTTCGTCCGAAATCGTAAAGCAGTTGGGTGACGCCGAGGGCCAGCCTTCCGCTCGTGAAGAGTCCGTTCGAGCCGGTGCTGAAGGTGCCGGCGTTTCCGGTCGTGGTTCCTCCGGTTCCGGTGCTTCCCGTACCGGAGCCGGAACTCCCGGAGCCGGAACTCCCCGATCCCGTCGAGGTGCTTCCGGAGCTCGACGAACTCGAGACGCTGGAGGATCCGGCAATCGAATCGTTCCGTGCGAGGCTTCCGGTAACTCCCAAGGTGGGGCCCAGATTGGATTTCTCCTGCCGCGCCCGACCCTGGGCCGTCTCGTAAGCGCCCCGTGCGTCTTCGATGGCCGGCTGAAGCCGGAGAGCAAGGCGGACGACCTCGTCCTCCGTCAGCGGTGCCAATGCTTGGCCGAAGGTCGGCATGACGACGGGCGGCGGAACGACGACATCGGGCGTCTTCGGCTGGATCGGAACGGTCTGGGCGAAGACGCAGATTGGAGCGAAGGAGAGGGAGTAGAGCGCAACGATACGGATCATGCCTTGAGGCCGACCTTTCGCGTCCTGCCTCAAAGGGCCGTCCCTCGAACCGGTTCCGGCGTCTTCTCGGGAGGAAGTGGCTCGCCTTCGTCGGGCGCTCCGCCCGTCGAGGCTACGCTTGGGCCAATACCGACGGCCGGATGGAGGTCGCGGTCGTCCTTTCGGAAGCGCCGGGCGAGATCGTCGAAGAAGGTATAGACGGCGGGCACGACGAGCAAGGTCAGCGCCGTCGAGGTGAGGAGTCCGCCGACCACCGCCGTTGCGAGTGGTGCCTGGATCTTCGAAGAAGAGCCGAGGCTCAGGGCCAAGGGCAGCATGCCGAGGATCGCGCAGGACGAGGTCATCAGAATGGGACGGAGCCGCGTCGGGGCCGCCTTGAGGATCGCTTCGTCACGAGGCATCCCTCGTTCTCTTAATTGGTTCGTGTAGTCCACGAGCAAAATGCCGTTCTTCACAACGATACCGACGAGCATGAGCACCCCGACATAGGCCGTCAAGCCAAAGGCCTGACCGGATAGGAGCAATGCGACGATAACGCCCGGGGCGCAGAGCGGAACCGAGCAGAGAACGATCAGCGGATAGATGAACGACTCGAACTGCGATGCGAGGAGCGTGTAGATGAGCGCGATGGCAAGGAACACCGCCATCCCGAGGCCCGAGAACTCCTGAGCTCGCCGCTTCTGACGGTCGCCAAAGTCCCAATGAACGCCCTCGGGAAGCTGCATCTTATCCATCGCTTTTTGGACTTCGACTTGCACCTGGCTCTCGGAGTGGCCTGGGATGGCACGTCCGCTCACCGCGATGTAGCGAAGGCGGTTTAGACGATCGATTTCGTTGGGACCCGTCTCGATCTTGATCGAAGCCACCTGGCGAAGAAGAATCGCGGGGGTGATCTTGCCCGTGGTCGGATCGACGACGCTCGATTTGACCGGGATGTTCAAGATATCCGGAATTGAACGACGCTGGTTTACCGGCAGCTCGACGTAAATCGGATACTGGTTGCTGTCGATCGGATCTTGGAAATAGGTCGTGAGGGACGCCGCCGTCGCCGTGCTGACCGCGTTCGCGACGTCGCTGAACGACACGCCAAAGGAGTTCGCCTTCGCCCGGTCGATGTCGAAATGGACCTCAGGTGAGGCATCCTCGGCGCCGATGTCGACGCTATCGAGGCCATTCACGCCCATTAATGTGGTCTGGACATCGTGAGCAACTTGAGACAGGGCAGTCATGTTTTGACCAAACACGTCGACCTCGATACCCTGGTTACTTCCGCCAAGGATGTTCGACACAAGGTCGTAGGGTGTCGCAAAGGCGCGGCCAGGGATTTTAGCCAGAGCCGGCTTCATCGCATCGATGACGTCCTCGGTCGAGTGCTTGCGATTATCCTTCAGGTGGACCGTGGCGCCGCCGCGGTAGGCGAGCGCGCCACTCGCGCCGCGGAACGACACGTTCGCGCCCGCACCGATAAAGTAAGTCTCGACGTCAGGATTCGCTTTGAGCAGATTCTCGATGTAGGTCGCCCACTTCGTCGTTTCGTCGAGCGACGTGCCGATCGGCATCTTAAGGCTAATCTGGAAGTCGCCGCTGTCGGTCGCGGGAAGGGTTTCGAAGCCGACGATCGGAACGAGGGGCAGCGCCACAAGTGATAGGGCGACGGCGATGCCGAGCACCCACCAGCGATGGCGGAGCGCCTTCTCCAAAATGCGGTGATAATTCTGATCCAGCTCGTTCAGTTTGCGACCGCTCCAGCGGAAGAACTTTCCAAGCGGACTGTAGCCTCCCCGGTGCTTTTCGGGATGCTCGAGCTCGTCGATCTCGTCGCGTTTCACGAAACGAGTGGCGAGCATCGGAACGACGGTCGTCGCGTCGAGAAGAGAAACGGCGATGGAGAAGATAACGACGAGCGCGAGTTGACTGAAGGTCTGTCCCGACTGGCCTTTGATGAGGAACAGCGGGAAGAACACGACCATGATCGTGAAGGTCGAGGCGACGACGGCGCCGAGGATCTCCTGTGCGCCGCTGACCGCCGCGTCGGCGACCGTCGAATGACCGCCCTCCATATGGCGGAAGATGTTCTCAAGGACGACGATCGCGTCGTCCACGATGAGGCCCGTCGCGAGCGCGAGGCCCGAAAGGGAGATCGTGTTCAGCGTGAAGCCACCGAAGTAGAGGATCGCGAACGTCGAAATGATCGAGATCGGGATCGACAACGCGACGACGAGGGTCGAGCGCAGATTCCGAAGGAAGAACGTAATGATGAGGATCGCAAGCACGCCGCCGATGATCGCGGTGTTCTGCAGGTCCTTGATCGAGTCCTTGACGAAGCCCGCCTGTCGATAGGCGATCGTAAACTTAATGTTGGGATACGACTTGCCCAACTTGGCGATTACGTCGAGAACGTTTTGGTCCGTGTCGACGGTGTTCGCGGCGGCCTGCTTCGTAACCGCGAGCGCGACCGCAGGTTTGCCGTTAAGCCGCGTGATGATACGGTTTTCGAGCGAAGCGTCTCGAATGGTCGCGACGGCGCCCAGCGGAACGACGCTGTTGTTCCGCGTGACGAGCGGAATCGCGGCAATGTCGTTAACCGTCCGGGTGTAGCCCTCGGCGCGGATCGTGTATTCGACGTTCGCGCGGGCGGCGATGCCGGCGGGAAGGCTGAGATTCTCGGCGCTGATACGGTTCTGGACGTCGACAAGAGAGACCCCGTAGGCCTGGAGCTTGGTCGTGTCGACATCGACGATGATCGAGCGCGCGGTGCCACCGGTCGCTGCTGCGGGAGCTGATCGAGCGGCGGGTG
>CAXUKB010000077.1:0-12874 GCA_964251345.1 uncultured Fimbriimonas sp.
GTCCGGTTCCTCGCGGAACGCGGCGATCATCGCCACGTCGATCACGCCGGCCCGCCGGGCGTCGATCGCGGCGAAGGCGATGCCGTTCTGCAGCGACACGCCGCCCGCGTAGCGGAACTGGGTGAAGGTGTTGATCGGCTGCGTCTGATCGGTCGTGAAGCCGGGAAGGAACTTCTGAACCGCGTCCGCGTCGTTGAGCACCGCGGGCACCGCCGTGCCTGCCGGGCTCGCGCCGAAGGTCTGGGTGTAGGCGTTGTACAGCGTGTACCGAGCGGCGACCCGGAACTGGCCGCGCAGTCCGATGTCCTCTCGAATCGCGAAGTAGGAATCCCCGCCTTGAGAATTGCTCAACGAGCCGAACGGAACCCCCGTCCTCGTCGGCAACCCAATCGGCGTCGCCTCGATCATGTGGAGGGTGCCGTGCGGCGTCAGGGCGATCGGGCCGAGGATTCGCTTGGACGTGTCGACGTTCGGCGTCTTCAGGACCGGCAGGCGGAGCGTGCCGCGCACGATCTGCTGCGACGGACTCGTCGGGGAGAATCCGAGATCGATAGAGTAGTCGACGCGGAAGCTAAGTCCGAGAGCCCTCGCATCGTCGGTCGTCGTGGGCGCCCCGGCGGCAAGCGTGTAAGTGAGCACGCCGCCCGACTGGGTCGGACCGCCCGCGATGTAAGTGGAGTTCGTCTGCGGAACGCCGTTTAGGAGAACGGTAAGGTGCGGCGCCATTTGCTCCTGCACCGGTGAACCGCCGGTCGGCATGTAGATTGGGATTCCGCCCGCCGCGGCGGCGCGCGTCGTGATCTGCAGCGTTCCCGTCGTAATCGAGAAGCTGTCGGGAACCTCACCCTTCGCCCCGAGCCAGAGGCTCACGAAGGCGGGTTGGAAATTGGTCGTCAGGGTGCCCGGAGCGTAGGCGACCCGATCCACGCCGCCGGAGCTGTCGCCGATCGGGATGTAGCCGATCGTCGGCTCCGCGGTGAAGCTCGGCATTCCCAGGCTCGAACCGAGGTACCAAGGATTGGGCGTGCCGGTCGTCGGCGTCGTCGTCAACGCCGTTCCGGTGGAAAGGTCGGCCATCCACATCTGGCCCACGGTGGTCCCGGTCGCCGAGACGCTGTCCGCCATGTAGGCGACGCCGTCGTAGACGGTGGGCGGAATCGGGCCGTTCGTCATGACGTCCGCCACGAAGGTCGGCGTAACGGGAGGCGAGACTTTAAAGATCTCTTTGTGCATTCCGCCGACGAGCCGGTAGTTGACGAACTGAGTGAGTGCGAAGACGTGGAGCGTGCCCGTGTTGTCGGTGACGAGAACTTGGTCCGCGTACTGAGGCGCCGCCGCCGCGGAAATCGCGATCTCCGGCACGGAGGCGCACACGGGGGTGCTCAGCGTTCCACCGAGATGGTCGCTTACCCAGATCACGTCGAGCGGCTTGCCCAAAGAGATGTCGCGGTAGGAGTCCTGGACCGCTCCGGTGCTATCGACGATTCCGTCGTCCGGGTCGCCGTCGCCGTCGAGATCCCGGCCAGGAATCGCGTCCATGACCACGACTTGGTCGCCGACCGTCGCCACGAGGTAACCCTTGTAGGTCACCGGAGGGCCGTTCGGGGTCGTACCGAAGGGAATCTGATAACCCGGAGGGCCATAGCCGGTGTCCATGCTGCCGGCGGGCTTCTCGGTGTTGAAGCGCGAAAGCACAGGTGCGGGGGTGTCGGCCGACGCCGCGTTGGTCTTGCGCGCGCTGCCGCCGGGCTGCAACCCTTCCCCGCCGAGCGAGACGATGTTGACCGCGAGGCGAGCCGCCGAGCGCGTTTGGGCGTCGAGCCGCGTGGCCAGCCCCTCGTACGCAAGATTGGAGTAAGAAGGAACTTGGGAAGCGTTGATCGCCGCCTTCGCCGTGCCGCGGTTGAGAATCTCAGCGGCGCCGCGCGCGGTGACCACGATCGCGCCATCGCCGACTTTCGCCTCGGCGATCACCGGCACGTTGTTCGTGTAGTCGCGGACGATCTGACGATAATGAGCGAAGTCGGCGATCAGCCCCGTATCGTTGGTGTCTCCCGAGACGATCGCTTTGAGTCCAATCAGGGTGCTGGTCGAATTGTTGTCCGGAGTCGTCCCGTTCAAAGCCGTGAGGTCGCCGTCGCTTACCTCACGAACGCCATCCAGCACGCCGCTCGTGGCGTTCCGATACACACCGGTCGTTCCGCCCACCGAATTGCTTTGGACCGCAAAGGGAAGGTTGTGGGAAGGATCGACGCCTTGTTGATTCGTCACCGCTCCTAGATCGACCCACAACACGCCGCCGCCATCCACGAACCGGCGCAACAGTTCCCGTTCGACGGTGGTGAGCGAAAGCCGGTAGCGGGGCGCGAGGAGCAGAACGTTGTAGTTCGCGATCTGCGATTCGCTTAGTTGGGAGAGACGCGTTGTCCAGTAGGCCCCTTCCGACTTCGTGATGTGGGTTCCGCTTACCGGAATGGGTGCCGCCACTGCCGTCGTTCCGTAAATCTCACCGTAGCGAGCTCGGATGTCGTCCGTAACGACGCCGGGAGCGTAGGGGTTGTTGAACACCCAGCCGTCGGGCTTGGTCCCCGTCGCGTTGTCCAGGTTGTGGAAGGCGAAGGGCGCCGCGGTCTGGCCATATTGGTAACCACCAGAACCTCCGAGAGGGGTAGTGCCGGTCGGCTTGTCCGCATCGAGGAGGAGCACCGCCGCGTTGACGGTCCTCGTCTTCTGGACGAAGCTCTGAGTCTGCCCTACGGCGCGCGAGCCGAGAGCCGCGAGCCCCACGAGGGCGGTCGATTGGAAGATTCGGCGCAGGGAGTTCATCAGAGCTCTCCGAAGTAAGACAGCTTCGGGCTAACGGGCAGTCGCGGCATCGGCGGCAAGGGACGCTTGAATTCGTCCACGCGGAGGAGGAGAGGGTTGGCGTTGCCAAGGTCGTTCACCCGGCCCGTCGCCAAGATCGGATCGTACTGAATAATCAGGTTCGGCACAAAGTTGCTTCCCGTAATGTAGTTGTTCTTCTCGGCGGCGCTGGCGCCGGGCACATGCTGGAGGGGAATGCCGATTCCCGTCGCCGCTTGGCGTCGGGGAATCCAGCCCCACTTCCGCTGCCACTCCGCCTGAACCGAAGCGGGCGGCGGAAGATTCTCCGCCACCGATCCGACGATGTTCACCCGCACGTCGAGCGGTTCGGCGTAGAATGGAGCGCCCGGCGCGGTGCCGTACGCCTCAAGCCGCTCGCGGGCCGCTCGCTGCGTGGCCTGGGCGGCGCTCAACGCCGGATTCGTGATCGCGGTGTTCTGGAGGTCCAGAATGCGCTGCGCATAGGCGTTGTGAGTGTCGTTCGGATTCGGGTTGAACCACGGTCCAGGAATGACGAAGAAGGAACCCTGCTCCGCAAAGATCGACGCCTCAATCTGGATGTCGGCGGGTGTCACCGCGGCGCGCCCGATGAGCGCGTCGTTGGCCGACACGCCTGCGACCGCGCCGGGTCGGACGAGGAGGTCGTTCGTGCCCGAGAGCAGCAGATAGTTGTAAGGCGATCCCTGCGTGATCGTTCCCGTTGCCGCGGCGTAGGCCGCCGTCGTGGGGTCCGTGATCAAGGGGAAGCTTCGGAGTTCGAAGCGGGCATACCGTTGCCAAGGCTCGGCGCCGAGGCCGTAAAGCGGGGTCGTTTGATTGGCTCCCGTCAGACCGGTGTAGGCGGCCGCCGTGTTGGTGATCAGGCCGTCGGGATCGATCGCGAGGAAAGCGTACTCGCTCGGCTTAGTCGTCTCGTTCGCGCCGAAGTTGACGTTCAGGGCGAGGAAGCTCGCCGAGGCGGTGCCGTCGTCCATCGTGGAGCCGAGGAGCAATTGGGTCGGAATGGCCTTGCCGGTGGCGTCCCACTGCCGGTAGTTCAACGCGTAGGGCGTCCAGCTCGCGGGGCTCGTCGAGGTCGTGGGATCGAGGGCGAGGTCGGCGAGAAGCTCGAGCGAGCCGCCGTCACTGCCGCCTGCGGCGCGGAGCCGCACCGGGCTGATGCCCGCGGAACCCGTCGTGTCGTTCACCGACTCCAGGGATTGCCCCGCGGTCGGTCCGAAGAACATCGTGGTGTTCACCGCGACGTTGTCCCGCGCCATGAGCATGAGCGCCGCGGTCGGCAAGGCGGTGATCGGGTTGCCGATCGTTCCGCCGGTGACGTTGTTGTTCGTTGTGCCCTTTACGATCGGACCGTCGATGTAGATCGTGGCGCCCGACACAAGCGTCATCTGCACCGCGGTCGGGATGGTGCCGCGCACCCGAACGTTGCCTTCGAAGTACAGGACGCCGTTGAAGGGCTGTCCTCCCGTCGAGGTGGCGTCCGTGGCCCCTTTAGGATCGAAGTCGCTCGCGTTGAGCGAACCATTGATCTTCTGCTGGGCCGCGGCGAGCGTCCCGGCCACGTTGGTGAGGTCGACGAAGGTCAGCGTATTGACGATCGCGAGCGCGCCCGCCGAATTGAGTCCAATTCGGTAACGCAGCGTGGACAGTCCGCTGTCGGTGCCGTTCGCCGTCTTCCATGTGCGCTCGGCGGCGGGGCCGGAGCCGTCCCGCTGAACGATGAAGCCGTCCGGAAGCATCTGCATCGCCGCGCCGCGGGGCACGTAGAAGGGCCCCTTCCAGCCGGTGTTGGAGGCGCCGTTTCCGGGGTTGAGCCAGTCGTCGAAGAGCGACTGCTGCGAACCGACGATGGCGCGGCCGGTGGCGTCGATCGCCTCTTGCCGGTCCGAGACGTTGTCGACGAACACGCCGTCGCCGTGGCCGAACTGACCGCTGTTACCGGCGTTGCTGTTGACCGGGACGACGCCGCTTTCGCGGGTCATCGCGACGTACCTGTTGAGCTTCGTCTGAGGATCGACGGTCTGCGTGGAGGGCGGGACGAGGATGCCGACGCCGCTGGGGTAGCCCGCGACGTCGGTGCGCGGCGAGCCGTCGTACACCAGGCCGTTGCCCGTGCTGAACGCGAGCGTTTGGCTATCGAAGCTTCCTGCGACCGTAACCGGCGTCGTCGAGGCGTTCTCGATTGTGCCTTCTGCACCCGTTTCAGTGAGCGCGAAGTCGCCGCCGAGAGCATAAGTTCCGGTCGCCGGATTGTATGCCGCGGGTGTGATCACGAGACTCGCGGGATCGGTGTTCAGCGCACGGTCGCCCTGCGCACCGGTGATTCGGCCCGCGACCCGGATAGAGTCGCCGAGCGTTCGGTTCAGGTAAGCGTGCAGGCGTCCGTGCAGAAGCAGGTCGCCGTTGACGATGAATCCGCCCGAACCCCGCAGAGTGTCGCCGCTCACGCCTTGCACGTCGCCCGGCGTTCCAAGTTGGACCTCGAGGTGCGAACCCACGTCCGTGGGATAAGGGTCGGTCGACTTGACCGCAAGGTTCGCGTCGTTAAAGGCCTGGACGCCGAGCCCCTCCGGAATGCCCATGTCGATCGGCGCGGAGGAGTTGAAGACGTTGGTCTCAAACCGCGCGGCGTCGATGATGCCGATGGGCGCATAGGCCACCATCCGTCGGCTCGTCGGCAACTGCGCGTCGGCCTGCGCCATCGCGTTGATCGCCGTGTTGAGGTCTCCGGCCGTCGCGTAGTTCTGGAACCGAATGCCCGCCGAGGTGGTGTAGGTCGTTGGGTCGTTCGCGTTGAACGCCCCGGTGCGGCCGACCGCCTCGATAATAATCTGGGAGCGCGCGGCGCCGGGGTTGCGCAGGGGACCGCCGGGCACGAGCTTCGTCGGCGAGGCGTCGCTCGCGCCGTAGCGAACGCGCACGAGGGCTCGCCCTTTGGGGAAGAGGATCCGAACGAAAGGACCGAGCCGGTCCGGCCCGCCCAGGTCCGGGACGTTCGCGATTTGGCTTGCCGGTCGCAGGTAGTACGCGTCCGGGTCGCCCGTGGCGTTCGGGTCCGTGCTCACCGCCGCGAGGGTCGTCGGGATGCCCCGCCAGTCGGCCCCAAGCGGGCTGCTGACGAGCTGGCCATGGGCGTAGCGGACCCCCGCCTCGGCGAGATCGGACGCCTCGGAGCGGCGCTGCGTCCGCGCGGCGTTGAGGAGGTTTCGGTCGATGAGGCCGAGAAACACCAAGCCGAGAATCAACAGCACGCCGAGGATGATCAGCGCGATGATGAGGGTCTGGCCCTGCTGCCGGGTCCGGATATGGGGGCGGTTAAACGGGTGCATCGAAGTCCTAGCGGAGCGCGTTCCGCAGCGTCGCGGTGGCCTTCAGCGTCACCGTTTGAGCATTCGGCGCGCTGGACTGGGGGTAGTTCTTGATGGTGAGCAGGATCTGCATAACCTCACGGGTGTCGAGATCGACGGCGAAGGTGTCGGAGGGACCGGTGAACTGGAACCGGTAGCTGACGATGATCTGGCCCCTCGGAAGCGGGAGATTGGGGTCCGACTCGAGTTGGAGGTAACCCGCCTTGAACCGGGCCTGAATCGCCGCACTCACCGGATTGTTCGGGTTGTAGGCGGTGTAGTCGAAGTTTCCGCCCGCGCTGGTCAGCCCTCCGGTCAGGCCGAGAATGCCGTAGTCGACTTTGTTTGTCGTCGCGTCCGTCGGCTCGGCGAGGTCGGCGTACACAAGGCGGTACTGATTCGGACCGGGGTTGCCGGTGACGCGGGTGTAGCGAACCATTCCGGGGCTGACCACCGATCCGGCGGCGACCGGCGTCTGGTCGGGGCCGTAAACCTCATCGCTTCCGGGCACGATCCGGACGCGGTTCACCATGCCGGTCGTGACGCTGTTCGCAAAGCTGAAGCCGGTGATCTGATTCGTCGTCGCCGGACCGATGGGGCACAGCGGCGAGAGCGTCCCGTCCGCATTGGCGACCATCCGCAGGTCGATGAACCGCTGAAGCGTGCCTTGAAGCTCGGGGTAGGTATTCCAGAGGTAGTCGAAGGCGACGTTGGGATCGTAGTTCGCGTTCTGTCCGGCGCCCGTTCCCGAGTAAGGCGAGAGCGTGCCGTACCCCGTTTCGTTGCCGGGGTCGGTGGCCGGCGTGTAGGAGCTGTTGACCGTGACCGAGGGCAGGTTCACGCTCACGCCGTTCGGCAGCGTGCCCGCGCCGCCCACCTGATCGATGGGAAAGCTCGTCACGATCTTGCCCGGCGCGGTAAGCACCCGGAAAGGAGCGAAGATGGCACGTCGGGCGTCGTCGGTCTTGAGCAGCGCGCCGCTCGTCGCGGTGGTGAAGGGATAGCCCGAGCCGAGCGCGAGGGTTCGCTCGTAGGCGTTAAGGTCGAAAAGCGTGTTCCCGTCGCCCGCGTCGAGGCCCGCCGCGCTGGCGGTACCGGACTCGATAACGGAGATCCCAAGCGGGTTGACGTTCGCGACCTCCATGAGGCCGTTCGTCGCATCGCCGGGCGCAAAGCTACTCGGATAGTAGCGCACGAAGGCGTTGGCCCAGAGGCCGCGATCCGCCTTGTACGTGTCGGGACCGATGCGGTCGATGCCCTCCACCGCTTCGCCGGGCCGCGCGGCGGCACTGCCCGCCGCCGGCTCTGCGGCGACGCGGGTCGGGCGAAATTGGACGAGCGGCACCACGCGGGCGGTGACCGGCGCCGTCTTGTCGACTTGGGGCGGGCTGCCGACGAGCACCGGACGGACCATATCGTAGCGCGACACGTCGGTCTGGATGACCGACTCGCCCGTGCGCGGCGCGTTCGGGTCGGAGAAAGCCGAACCGTCGAGCTGAGTTCCAAGACCCATCCAGTGCGCGACGCGCTCGTTCTTACCCGGAATGCCGCTAGCCGAAGGATCCGATTGGCGATTCGCCACGGTGTCGAGGACACCTTCGGGGAGGTACTTCCCGTCTGCGATGAAGAAATACTCGTCATCGAGATCGATGATCCGGGTATCGAACTCCGATCCGTCGCCCTTGCTATCGTTCGATCGGAAGTAGTCGAGGTTAGGGCGCCAAGCCCGAGTGTTCGCCTGGCCATCCTTCCGCAGGCGGTACACGAACGGCTGAACTTCCGCGCGACGCAGGACGAAAAGGTTGTCGCGGCCACCGTTCCGTGCCACGAGAATCCCCGTGTACGGCTCGTTGTAAGGCTTCGACTTGCCCGTCACGGGATCGAACGAGGGATCGCGCAGACCTACCCAGTACCGGACTAGGGTTTGCCCCGGCACGATGTTGAGGTTGATATCGCCTTTCGGCCGGGTGAGGGTTGGGTCGATCTTGCCCGTGTCCGGGTCGCGGAACGTTCCGATCGGAAGACTCGGATCGGGCGTGCCCTGCGCGGGCGGAATGAGGTCGAGCTTGGTGTACGGCAGGATGTTGTCGTCCAGCGTTCCGTCACCCTTCAGCTTGCGGGTTGTGGCGTCAATCGCCGGAAGTTGCGCGATCGTGCTCGATGCGCTCCGCACGGAGACGGCGTTCCCGACCTCCCGCGAGATCTGGGCAATGAGCCCCCGTCCCTTGTCTTGCGCGTCCGCGAAGGCCTGAGCCGTTCGGGTGAGCTGGAAGCTCTGGAAGAGCGGCAGGACGATGAGCGTGAGCAGCACGGCGGTGATCGCCATGACGGTCAGCAGCTCGATAAGGGTGAAAGCTTTCCTTTTCATCGCGTCTCCTCCGCCCGGAGGTAGGTCTGGGTCGTGCTACGACGCCAGCCTCGGTTGTATTGATCGATCCGCGTAAAGTTCGTCGCGCTGTTTGAGTTCAGCGTGAGCGCGTCGGGGTTCCAAAGAACGCGCACCGAAACACTCGCGCCCTTGATGCCCTGCACTGGCGCACCGCCGTAGCGTGACGAAAATTGCAGCGAGCTATCCGCGTTCGAGACGACCTCACTCAGATCCGCATAGGCATAGGAGGTCGTGTCGTTACCGCCCGTCCGCAGAACGAAATCCTGCCCCTCGAGCACCTTCTCGACGCCGTCGTAGGTATAGGCGATTCGGTCGATGGTGACCTTGGAGCCCACCTGACTCGCCGGGAAGTAGATTCGGAACTTCGAAGTGCTGCT
Organism: uncultured Fimbriimonas sp.; assembly: GCA_964251345.1. Taxonomy (GTDB): domain Bacteria; phylum Armatimonadota; class Fimbriimonadia; order Fimbriimonadales; family Fimbriimonadaceae; genus Fimbriimonas. The sequence continues at coordinate 8,979 of CAXUKB010000077.1, forward strand.
CGTCGAGCCGTCGCCGACGAATGCCTGATCGGGCATAAAGTTTGCGCCCGACGGAAGCGAATTCACCAAGGTGTACTGAGACGCCCCCTTGAGGGTCTGAACCGCCCACTCTTGGCGAGCGCGGTAAAGAACGCGGAAGGTTCGATTCGCGGAGTTGACGGTGATGGGACTTCCCGTGGGCGGGATGAGAATGACGTCGAGCGGATCGTTACCGCTCGCGTCCGTGTCGCCCGATAGAGCGTCGCGGAACGTCAGACTTCCCCGACTCTTGTCGACGGACACCAGAATGTCACCCGGATTGCTGTTGGAACCGGGCGAGGCCACGTCCGCCAACGTGCGGCCGGTGGAGTCCTGCGCCGTCGTTCGATAACGCTGGACCTCATAACCCGTCGTAAGATCCAAGATCACCACATTGTCGCGAGGCGACGGGGTCGGATCGTACGAATTGCCGTCGTTTACGGACGCCCGGCTCGCGGTGAAGAGACCGCCGTTAGTGAGGCCGTCGGGCCCAATGTTGCCGCCGACTTTAAGACTCTGAAGACTCAAGGAGATCGTCGCGTTATCGCCGATCACGACCGGGCCGTCCTTCGTGAGACGAAAGTCTTCGCCGATGACGCGCCAATCGCGGACGTCGTAATCGACGCGGGCTAGCAGGGGCTCACTGACGCCACCCGGCCGAGAGACGACGCCGTTTCGCGCCGCGGGCGAGAAAAGTAAGACGCCGAGATTCGGATCGATGACCTTCATCTCGAAAGGATCGACCGGAAGATACGGGTTTGGGTAGGCGGCCGACGGCAAACCCAAGGAGTTCGCCGTGGACCACGTCGGTACGCGACGATACTGAGGGGCGACGCGGACCGACTCGGCCTCGACGGCATAGAGATTCTGACTTCCAAGCAGATTGTCCGCCTGAAGCACGTCGTTGATCGAAACCTGCACAAGTTGCGGCCCATTCGTCGCCACCGTCATTCGAGGGATTCGAACGCTCAGCGCCGTGTACTCGACGCGCGAGACGCCGGACCCCGTGCCCACGTAGGCGCTCAACCGAATCCGGTAGGTGCGATCAGCGGTCGTCAGCGCGGGCAGCAGGAGCGCCGCCGACGGGTCGCCCGAGCGAACGGTGAAAAATTCGTACGGCGCGATGGAGATCGGAGTCGCGACCGTGACCTCGTTCATGCCGTTCAGGGTCTGGACGACGGTGCTTCCGTCGGAAGACATCACCTGAACGCCGGTCCCCGTCGCCGAGTCCATCGTGACGGGGTGTAACGGAGCCGCTTCGCGGGGACCGCCTTCCGTCCGGCTCAGCTCGTTGGCGTACGCCAAGAGCACGGAGCTCGAATCGATCGGATTGTGGTCGAGCACGAGCAACCCGCCGTAGCCCTCATACTGGGTGCTCGGATCGCCCGACACCGCCCCGAGCTCTCGAGGCGACGGCAAACGGTGCCCCTCGCCCAAGATGCGGCGCGCGACGTTCGGGCCGGACGCCAACATCCAGTCCTTGTTGACCGTGGAGCCGCCGCGGGTCAGCAAACCCGTCGCGTCGATCGTGTCCCCGAGAGGCGCGAGGCTAAGGGGATCGACCGTCGGGTCGACGGTCGGGACGCCGTTGATGTACGCGACCGGAACGACCTCGTCCGGAATCAGCTCCGGATTGCCCTTGAGCCGCTCGATCGCTTCGCGCCCGAGGGCGGTCGCCACCGAGTTGTTCCGCGTCGTAAGCAGAAGCTGGAAACCGCGTGGAAAGATCTGGACGACGGCGAGAATTCCGATGAGGAGAATCACGATGACGACCAGGATCTCGACGAGCGAGGTACCCGCCTGTCGCCGCTTGGTCGTTAAACCTGCGTTCCCGGACCCACGAAGGTCCCGTGCCGAGTTCGAGTTCGTCATAGTCTTACGCCGTCAGGGCTGGGTCGCCCAAGCTTGCGTCGCCACGTTGGCGGAATCCATGGGGCGCGCGTTGCCCGCAAGAAAAAGGACGAGATCCTGCTTTTGGTGGATAGGCGCTCCGTTCTGGTAGTCGCGGAAGAAGGGATCCCACGTCACCACCGTCGTCTCGGGAGGATCGGAGTAGCCGAGCTGACGGGGCGTGTCGCTTCCGCTTCCCGAAGCATCCGCGCTGCAGGCGGCGTCGGCCGTGCTGGTGCCGCCCATGCTTGAGGAGACCGCGTAGGCCGACCAGAAAAGCTGGTAGTGCGACTCCATCTTGCCGCCCGGCGCGTTCGACACCGGCGCGACGTCGTAGCCGCTGATTCGATAGTAGTAGCTCGGCACGACCACGCAATTGCCGCTGCTGTCGACCGTCTTGTGATGCGTGAGATCGTTTCCACCGAGAAGCTGCTTCTGCATGTCGGCGGGAGCCGTCGAACCGCCGTTCAAGTAGGCATTTCCTACGGTGGGCCAGTAGGCGAGGGTCACGAGAGGACTCGAACCACTGGAGGCGTTCGAGAGGGGCGACGCGGGGAGGTTGTCGGCGGTCCTGTCGAGGGCGGGCCGAAACACCGCGAGACTCTCGACGCGCTTGGGATAGAGCGCCGCCTTGATTGAATTCGGCGGAACGATGTTTCCTCCCGACGAGTTCTCGTACGCGCTCACGTATCCGAGCAACGCGGGCGGGAACGCGCCGTTGTCCGCCTTATAGAGCTGCAGCGCCGTGCGCAGCGAGTTCATGTTGGACAGGTCGGACGACTTGTAGGCGCTCTTCTTCGCCTGGGCATAGACCGGGAAGATGATCGCGGCAAGGATTCCGATGATCGCGATGACCACCAAAAGCTCGATAAGGGTGAAACCGTTCCGACTCTTCATTGACACATTAACCTGCCCGTCCCGTGCTTTCAGACTTCTCCAGCGGGACCTTTGTCCCAGTTTTCGGGGGTCTGGAGCCCCATACGTAGTCTTGCGGGGGTTCTACCCGAGCGCCCCACCGACGTGCCCGCCCCACGACCGGTCGCGTTGTTCCAGTACGCCCGCATCTCGCGCTCGATGGGACCGCCCGCGAGCATGCAGATGAGCGCGCCCGCCGCGAGATAAGGCCCGAAGGGAATCGCGGTGGCCGCCGGAACCCAATCGTCGCTCTCGTCCAACAACTCTTCGGGATAGCGGCTCGCGATCCACCGGGAGAGCGGGGGCACGAAGAGGGCGACGACGTCCACGCAGAAGAGGTAGAGCACGCCCCCGAGGAGCACGAGCGGGATCGGCGTCGCCTCCGGAGCGGGATCTTCTTGGGTCGAGAAGGGCGTGGCGGCTTCGCCTTCGGGAGAAGCGTCGGCCTTCGCCCGTTCCCGCCGCGCCTCGATCGCTATCGTCACGATGCCGCCGACGAGCCCCAGCACCACGCCGAGACCGACGTTAGCGAGGACGAGCGTCGGCCCCAAGACCGCGCCGACGCCCCGCATCATCTTGATGTCGCCATCGCCCATCGCGTCCTTTCCAAACGCGATGCGCCCCAGGAACACGAAGCCCCATAGCAAGGCCCAGCCGATGAACGCGCCGAGCACGGCGTCGTGAACGCCGTGCCGATACACCCCATAGCCGAGCCCAATGAACAGAAGGGCCGCGTTCAGTTCGTCGGGGATGATGTACAGCTCCCAGTCGATGAACACGATCGCCACGAGCACCGCCGCCGCCATCGACTTTAGGGCGAAGGGGACGATCTGCGGGTCGAGTCCCCCACACATCGTCTGCAGCCAGATGATCGCGAAGAGCGAGCCAACGAGGACTTCGACCCACAGGTAGCGCGAGGCGATCGGCTCTTTACAATGCCGGCACTTTCCGCCGGTCCGCAGCCAACTGAGGATCGGCATGAGGTCGAGCGCGGTGAGCTGGTGGTTGCAGTTCGGGCAGATTGAGTGGGCCGGGTCGATGAGCGACTTGCCCCTCGGCAGCCGCCATATCAG
>CAXUKB010000077.1:12884-15701 GCA_964251345.1 uncultured Fimbriimonas sp.
GCGCGCAATGGATCCCAGGAAGAACCCGACGATGGCGGTCCAGAGGGGAAGCAACGGCTGGACGGGATCGGGATACAGCATCGGCGGGAGATCAGTTTAAATCAGGAAGGCGGACAGGAAACAGGGGACAAGGGGGAGATCCCCCTGTCCCCTGTCGCTTGTTTCCTACTCCCTTACTTGTTGTCGTCGTCGCCGGCAGACAGCTTCGAAATCACGTCCACGAGCGGCATAAACATCGCAATGACGATGAAGCCGACCACAAAGCCGAGGCTGACGATCATGATCGGCTCGATGGCCGCCGTGAGCGAGGCGATCGCCGCGTCCACTTCATCGTCGTAGAAGTCGGCGATCTTCGAAAGCATGAAGTCGAGCGAGCCCGATTCTTCGCCGATCGCGATCATGTGAACGACCATCGGCGGGAACAGCTTGGAAGCCTCGAGCGGGTCGCCGATACGGTCGCCTTCTCGGATGCGGGCGCGCGCTTCGAGCAGCGCGTCCGACATGACCGAGTTGCCGATCGTGCCCGCCACCGTCTCCATCGCCTGCAGAATCGGAACGCCGGAGGTCAGCAGGGTCGCCATCGTGCGGCTGAACCGCGCGAGGCAGACCTTATGGTGGAGCTTCCCGAACACCGGCACCTTGAGTTTGATTCGGTCCATCACCCGCAGGCCGAAGCGCGTACTCTTAAAGGCGCGCATCGCGAAGATGTAGATGATGATGCCGATGATCACGAAGTGACCGTAGTGGCCCACGACGTTCGAGATCCCGATCAGCAGCTTCGTCGGTCCGGGGAGCTGGTCGCCTTTTAGGCCAAGGTCGGTCAGAATCGCGACCCATTGGGGCACGAACCACGTGACAAGGAATGTCACGATGCCAACCGCCATGATCGCGATGAGGATCGGGTAGGTCATCGCCGACTTCACCTTACGGCGGAGTTCGACGTCCTTTTCGAGGAAGATGGAGAGGCGCTGAAGCGACTCTTCCAAAATACCGCCGACCTCACCGGCCTTGATCAGACCGATAAAGAGGTTCGAAAACGCCTTGGGGTGACGCTGCATCGCTCGCGAGAGCGATTCGCCGCCTTCCACCTTCTCGCCGAGGTCGAGCAGGATCTTCTTGAGCTTGGGATCCTGCGTCTGGCTTGACAGGACGTCGAGCGACCGCACGAGCGAGACGCCCGCGTCGATCATGGTCGAGAATTGGCGACAGAAGATAGAGAGGTGATGAAGCTTGACCTTACCGTAGGTCTTCGCCTTGGCCGATTTGGCCTTGATCATCGTGAGCTCCGTAATCTCGAAGCCCTGCTCCCTAAACTTAGACCTTAGTTCGTCTTCGCTGTCGGCATCGGCGGTTCCCTTCTGGATGCCGCCGCTCGCGTCCCGAAACGTATAGCTGTAAACAGGCATCGTGCGTTACCTTCCCCTCGGCGCGCTCGTACCCGCGGCGCCCGTCTGAGGAGTGTTGATCATCTTCTTGAGCTCTTCCACGTTCTGGCAACGCGCGAACGCGTCCTCCAGCGAGATCAGCCCCGCCATGTAGCGGTCGCGCAGGTTCTGGTCCATCGTGAACATCCCCTGGTTACCGCTCGTTTGGATCATCGAGTTGATCTGGTGAGTCTTGGCCTCGCGAATAAGGTTGCGGATCGCGCTCGACGCGAGCATCACCTCGTTGCACGGCACACGACCCTTGCCGCCCACCTTGGGCAGAAGCTGCTGCGCGATGATCGCGATAAGGTTGTTCGAGAGCTGAACGCGGATCTGCTCCTGCTGCTCAGGCGGAAAAACGTCGACCATACGGTCCACGCTCTCCGCCGCGTTGTTCGTGTGCAACGTGGCGAACACAAGGTGACCCGTCTCGGCCGCGGTGACCGCGAGCGAGATCGTTTCCACGTCGCGCATTTCACCCACGAGCAGGATGTCCGGGTCTTCTCGCAGGCTGGCACGCAGGGCGTTAAGGAAGCTCTTCGTGTCGGCCCCCAGCTCACGCTGGTTGATGATCGACTGCTTGTGGTTGTGCAGGTACTCGATCGGGTCCTCGATCGTGATGATGTGGTGCGCGTGGTTCGTGTTAATGTAGTCGATCATCGCGGCGAGCGACGTCGACTTGCCCGAGCCCGTCGGGCCCGTCACCAAGATGAGACCGCGCGGCTTAAGACAGACCTGCTCCATGATGAGCGGCAGACCGAGGTCGCGCACCGTCGGCACCTTCTGCGGAATGAGTCGGAACGCGGCGGCGCACGATGCCTTCTCGCGATAGAGGTTGACGCGGTAACGCGCACGCTTGGGAAGCTGATAGGAAAAGTCAAGCTCGTAAGTCGTCTCGAACTTGTTGATGTTCTCGTCCGAGATGATCTCGTACATCATGCGCTGGAGATCGACCGGCGTAAACGACTCGAAGTTGAGCCGCTTGAGCTTGCCATCGTGGCGGATAACAGGCGGCGAGTTCTGGCAGAGATGCAGGTCCGACGCGTTCGCGTCGACGACGATGTGAAGCAGCTCGTCGACGTGGAGGTCGCTCAACGTCTTTTTCGGAAATCGCTTCGCCACCTCGGGATCGTCGCTGATGAGGGTGCCCTCTGGAAGGGCGCCCTCGGCCAGCACGGTGCTCTCGACCACACCCCCGGCAGGCGGAATCCCCGGCATACCACCGCCCATCTGCGGCGGCGCACCCATGGGACGCGCCTGTCCCGGCGCGCCGCCCATGCCGGGCGAACCCGGCATGGGCGGTCTCTGGCCAGGCTGCCCCTGACCGGGCTGACCGGGCGCTCCCGACTGAGCGGGTCGGTTGAAGTTGTTGTGCTGCGTGTGCCTCTCTCGC
>CAXUKB010000078.1:0-10984 GCA_964251345.1 uncultured Fimbriimonas sp.
GACATCTATCTGGAGCGGATGAGGGCGGCGCTTAAGTCCGACGGCATCGAGGTGCGTAGGTCAGCAGTTCAACGACAAGAAGGTAAAAGCCGCCGAAGGCGCGGAAGTCCACGTGCCGACCCTCGGCAAACGCAAGTTCTCTTCGAAAATGGAGTTGACCGGCGGCCCCATCATCACGTTCGACAAGACGAACATCGACAAGTACGACTTCTGAACTCGTCATCCGGTGCGATCCAGGTGCAACAGCAGGGCTTGGTCCGGACATAGCCCAATGCCGTAGGGAAAGCTCCTTGCCTTGAATCCGAGCGACTAATGGGACTTCACCTCTTCCTCTCGCTCCCGTGAGAGGAAGAGGACGGGAGATCGGGAGTCCGGGTGCATGAACCCATATCGATTAAAGAACAGGCCATTTTCGATCAGAGATCGAGCGATCGGAAATCCAGGGTTTCTTGCTCTCTAACCCCTGTCCCCTTCCATCTCCCGGCACAAACATCCGCGAAAGGAAGGGGTGACGCCCCAAGATGCTCCCACTGGGCAAGCGCTGCCGCTACACCGCAACGATACGCCATTCGATCGAACACTCCGAGACACCATGAACGAAGGTCACCCTCTTCCCACCGACCACCCGCTCCGAAGCTCCGAGTGGATCTGGCCTGGGTTCTACATGTACTTGCAGAACCATTTCGCGCAGTTCCGTTGGGACTTCGAGCTGTCGAGCGTGGCGGCGGCGGTACCGTTCTTCGTCACCGCCGACAAGTCGTACCGGCTGTACGTGAATGGAGAGTACGTCTGCCGGGGTCCGGCGCGAGGCTATCAGTCGCACTGGCCGTTCGACGAGGTAGACCTCGCCCTTCACCTCCGCACCGGACGGAACTGGATCAGCGTCGAAGCGTACCAACCGGGCGTCTCGACCTTCCAGTACCTCCATCACAACTACGCGGGCCTGCTCGTCGCCACGGGAGACGAGGAGCTACGCAAGGCGATGGGCAAGCCGACGATGCGCCGCTCTCCAGGCCACCGAACCCACTCCGCGCGCTATTCGCTTCAGCTCGATTTTCAGGAGCATTTCGATCTTCGGGAGGACGACCGCGCCTGGATTCACGGTCCCGACGCGCCGAAAGGGTGGCATCCCGACATCCTTCCGCCCGCTTCGCAGAAGCTCTACAGCCTGCCTTTCGGCCGCGCGCCGTACGACACGGTCGAACCGCGGGGCATCCCCATGCTTCACGAGTCATTCGCCGCGCCCGCGTTGCCGACCGCCCAAGGCGCTGGGCGTTCCCACGCGGGCTACGCGACGGTCGAGAACGTGGCGTGGCATTGGAACGCCGAGGGCCGTGAGGTCGAGGCGTGGCAAAGCGCGGAGTCGCTGGGCGCGTCGCTTAAGGACGGCTTCCTAGCAATGACCCTTCCGGCGACGGGCGAAGGAGGCTTTCACGCGGTCGTCGTTCCGATGGGCGAGTACGTCCTCGGCGCGCTCGACGTCGAGGCGGAAGGCGCCGTCGGAGGCGAGATCCTCGACTTCCAGCACGACCAATGGTTCCGCGACGGAAAGCCGCACTTCATGGCGCCTGGCGACGGTTCGATGGTCGCGCTGGGCAACCGCCTGATCTTGCGGGAGGGCGCGAACCGGCACGAGTTCTATCATCCGCTCGGCTTTGGGGTCGTGACGCTCGTCGCCCGGGACCTGATGCGGCCGCTGACGGTTCGCCTTCGAATCCGCAAGGTCGGCTACCCTTTCACGATGCGTGGCACGTTCGATTGTGCCGATGCGACGCTCAACGCCATCCACGCCGCCTCGCGGCGAACCCAAGGGCTCTGCGCGCTCGACGCCTACATGGACACGCCGTGGCGCGAGCAGGCCCAATGGTGGGGCGACGCACGGGTGCAGGCGCGCAATACGTTTCATCTGGACGGCGACGCACGCCTCTTGGCGCGGGGCATCCGCATCCTCGCCGGCCAGAACGTTTCGGGCCTCACGCCTGGCCACGCGCCGACTTCAAGTTTCTGGTGCGTCCTTCCCGACTTCGCGCTTACCTGGATCATCACCCTTTGGGACCACTACTGGCAGACGGGTGACCTCACCCTTTTCAAGGAAAGGCTTCCCCGCGTGCTCGAAGTGCTCGCCTACTTCGACACTCCCGAGGCGCGCCACCCGGGCGGACTTCTCTGCTACGATCCCCGTTTTTGGCTTTTCGAGGACTGGTCCGACCTCCCCAAGGAGTCGGTCCCGACCTTCCTCAACCTCTGGTACGTCCTTGCGCTGCGGCAACTCGACAAGTTGCACGGGGCGGCGGGCATCCATTCCGACTGGGGCAAAAAAGCCGACGCGCACGCGAAACTCGTGGTCGCCCATGCCTTCGACACGCCCAACGACTGCTTCGCTCCCGTCCTCGACGAAACGCTGAAGCCCCAAGGCTCGCCCTCGGTCCACGATCAAACGCTTGCCTTGATGCTGGGCCTTCAGGGCTCGTCGCACGAGCACCTGATGCAAGCGTTTCTGCTGCCTTACCTCCGGGACGAGAAGCTCCCGGGCGCGAAGCCGTCCGCCTTCTGGGCGACCTACGTCCTCGAGCAGGCGATCGCCCGCGGACACGCGGGCGAGGCGGTCGCCTTCATCCGAAAGCATTGGGAGCCGATGCTCGCGACGGGCACGACGTGGGAGGACTTCGAGTGGCACGAGGAGTCCGGCGGCTCCGCCTGCCACGCGTGGACGGCGCACCCCTCGTCTCATCTTGTGAACGCCCTCGCCGGCGTGACGCAGTCCGCCGCCGCGTGGACGGCGATCCGCTTCCGTCCGACGTTCCTACTCGGAATAGACCACGCCCGCGCCCTCGTCCCAACGCCGCGCGGCGACGTTACCGCCGAGTGGCGGCGGGAAGACAGGCGGGTCCATGGATCGCTCGTCGTTCCCGCCGGAGTGCGCGTCGAATCGGATCTTAAACTCATCCGAGACGGCGAGCGAATGACGTTCGAAGTTCCGGCTTGATTCAAGAAAGGCGGACGCAGAGAACGCGGAAGGATTAGGAGAGCCGCCGAGGTCGTCAGCGTCTGTCTCTTCTCACCATCCGCGCGGCGGCGACGGTTGGGCCGACCTTCGTCGGGCGCGGCTCGATCCGAATGCGGACCGTCGACTTCCCCTTCGTGGCCTCTTCGGGTAGGTTGTAGGTCGCGTCGTAGTATCGGTTCTGCGGCTTGCCCTCGAGATTGTCCGCGGCGATCTCTTTGCCATCGACGAGGATCGCAAACTCGGGACGGCTCCGATCGTTGCCCCAAAGGGTTAGGACAAGATCGTTCGGCACGCCGCCGTCGACCTTCATATCGAACTCCATCCATCCGTTCGTCAGTGGCTGGCGAGTCGCGCGGTCGTTCTGCTCGCGGACGTCGGTGCGCGATTCAGTCAACCGGTGGTCGCGCTCGGGCTGCATCTGCGCAAGCGTTATCGCGTCGACGGTACGCGCCTCCAAATCCTTCAGCCGCGTCTCCTCGGCCCGGTACTCCGCCTCCTTCGCGTCCCACTCGGCGGGGGTGAACCGGTCGAAGTAGACACCGGTACGCCGATCGGTCATCGCGTAGAACGGTGCGAACGTGAGATCGTCGGGCCGCATCGCGTTCTCCGCATGGAAGGTCAACGGCTTGCCCGGCACCGGCTTCAGCCAGTCGTCGAGCGGACGGTTCTCCGTTACGAAGACGGGCGTTCGGAAGACGGCGGGCGCCGCCGCGCGACCTTTCGGCGTCGGACCTAAGTCGGCCGCCAGCACGACTGGGCCGTAAAGCAGGGCGACCCGCTTCGGGTCGTCCGGCGTCGCCTCGGCGTGGAGAGTCATGGGCAAGCCGAACTCCAGCCGATCGCCCTTCTTCCAGGTTCGCCGAATGGAGGCATAAGACGAGGGTTCGACCGAAGTCGCGACGACTCTGCCGTTCACCCGAAAGGCGATCGGCCCTTTGGCCCAGCCGGGGTGGCGAACGCGCAGGTCGAACGTCGCCGATCTGCCCTCCTCGACGGCGATGGTCACGACGTTCGACGAGGGAAACGATGTTTCCTGCCGCAGCGTCAGCCCCGTCTCTCGCCAGGTGAGTTCGGTCGGCATAAACAGGTTGACCCACAGCGTCTTCGCGCCGTCGTGGAAGTAGGCAGCGTCGCCGTGCTTCGTGTGGTTCTCCATGCCGGAGCCATGGCAACAGGTGAAGTCGTCGAAGGGGTTGCTATAGCCACGGTAAGCGTTCGTAGCCAGCGGAACGAAATAGGTCACCATGCCCGTCGCCGGATTCTGCGAAGCGAGGATGTGGTTCAAATAGGCGCGCTCGTAAAAATCCATCTCTTTCGCTTCCGGATGCCACTCGAAGAGATGCCGCGTGAGCTTCAGCATGTTGTACGTGTTACAGGTCTCACACGTATTAGTCGTAATTCGATCGGCAAGCTTATCGGGCGGACCTAGATATTCGCCGTTGCTATTACCGCCGATCGCGTAGGAGTGATGGTCGACCACCGTATTCCAGAAGAACTCGGCCGTTCGGCGATCCTTGACGTCGCCCGTAATTTCGTACAGTTCGGCAAGGCCGACGATCTTCGGAATCTGCGTATTGGAATGCTTGCCCGCGAGGTCGTCCTCGCCTTTCGAGAGCGGTTCCAGGACGCGATCGTCGTAGAACTTCCGGGCCAATTCGAGATCCTTTGAATTACCCGTGCGTCGGTACAGATCGGCGAACGACTCGTTCACGCCGCCGTATTCCGTGCCTAGCATCCTCTGCCACCCTTCCGGAGTTAATCCCTTGGTCTCTTCGTACGCCCAGTCCGCAAAGCGCTCGGCGACACCGAGCGCTTGAGGATTGCCGCCCAGCGCCTGCGCATCGAGCAGTCCCGCGAGCACCTTGTGGTGAACGTACCAAGGCGACCACATACCGTTGAGGTCGAAGCCGCCGCTCCGGAGCTTGCCCGCCGCAACCTCGGCCCAGATGGCGTCGAGCCGCTTGCGGTCGAACCCCTTGTCGAAGCGAAACGCGGAGAGGAAGCCGTCGGGCCTCGCCCGCTGGCACTCGGCCAGTCCCTCCACGATGGTGTCCACCTTCGCCTTGTACCGAACGTCGCCGGTGCGGGCATACTCTTGCGAGCAGGCGGAAAGGTAGTGCCCGAGGGAGTGGCCGGAAAGGCCGCCGGTCTCCCAGCCCCCGTAGATCTCGCCCTTCGGCTCGAGGCCGCTGTTCACCCGAAAGCCGGCGAGAAGGCGTTCGGGCTCGAGTTCCAGCAGGTACTTCGCGGTCGCCTCGTGGGCCCGTTCGAACGGACCGCCGAGCAGGCGGACGGCGGAGAGTGGGAAGGGCGTGGCGGTGGGCTTGGGCGCACTCATGGTCAGGGCGAAGACGAGCAGGGCACTTGTCATGGCGATCCGGGAGGGGACCTCTCAGGATAGACCACACCGGTGGCCGTGCTAACCTCACCCGGGATGTCACCGCGGATCGGTTTTCTCCTGCCCCTCTTGATGGCCGACGCCATTGCGTTCGCTCAGACGCCTTCTCCGACTCTCGGACTCGAGCACGGCACGACGGAGTTCGGGACGTCCGACTTCACCCTTCGGCTCGCGAATGACGCAGGGGTGGCGGTGGGTCTCCTTCCGAAAGGCGGAAGCGGCTTCGACTTCCTCCCTTCCGACCGGCTCAGCGCGCGTGCAAGCGACGGCTTCGTCCATCTCGGCGACCTCACGTTCCGCGCTCGCGCCGTCGGGTCCACGGAATGGATCTCGGCGAGCACGGCCGCGCATCGCCGACCCGTTCTTCCTATTCGCGCCGAGTCGCCTACCCTCGCGGCCGAAGACCTTGCCGACGATCTTCCCGAAAATAGTCCGCTGCGGGTCGTCCGTCGCTGGACCGTTCAAGGCGGCCATCTGGCGCTTCTCTTCGATGTGACCAACCCGGGCACGGCTCCGGTCGAGATCGGCGCGCTGGGCATCCCGATGCCTTTTAACAACATCATCACGGGAAGAAGTCTCAAGGAGGCGCACGCAAAATGCTCTTTTACCGACCCGTACATCGGTGAGGATGCGGGCTACCTCCGGGTGACGCAGCTCACCGGGTCCGGTCCGACGATGGTGGTCACGCCCGTCGGCCGAACTCCGCTCGAGGCTTGGCCGCTCGTTCGCGAACCGATGCGTCCGGCTCAGACTTTCGAAGGCATGATGGAATGGACCGTCCATTCCAAGGCTTACGCGGACGCGGAGTGGAAGGGCGTCGAGGAGTGGAACACGCCGACGGAGGCCGTGCTCGCGCCGGGAGAAACGCGAACCTACGGCGTTCAGTTCACTCCGCCGCCGAGTATCCGCGGGATCGAGGACACGCTGGCGAAAGTCGGCCGTCCGGTCGCCGTCGGATTTCCGGGCTATGTCCTGCCCATGGATCAGGACGGACGACTCTTCCTTAAGTTTGGACAGGAGGTGAAATCGTTAGCGGTCGAGCCCCGCGGCACCTTGGATTGGACGCCTAACCACGAAGGCAAAAAAGGCTGGCGAGGCTACACCCTTCGGGGTAAAAGATGGGGACGGGCGCGGCTGATCGTCACCTACGCCGACGGCACGCGGCAGGTCGTCAGCTACGTCGTGACGAAACCGGCCGCGACGGCGGTGGCCGACCTAGGACGGTTTCTCACGACAAAATCGTGGTTCGACGATAAAGCCGATCCCTTCGGCCGTGCGCCCTCGGCCATCACCTACGATCACGAGGCCGGCCACCAAGTCGTTCAGGACAGCCGCGTTTGGATCGCGGGCCTAGGCGACGAGGGCGGTTCCGGGGCATGGCTCGCGCTCGGTATGAAGGAGTTCGGGCAGCCGGATGCGGCGGAAGTCTCGAAATACGACGACTTTATCGACGGCGTGCTTTGGGGCAACCTTCAGTTCAAAGAGGGCCAAAACCGCTATGGCGTCCGCAAGTCGGTCTTTTTCTACGACCCTAAAGAGACGCCCGGCTTTTCTTACGATCCCAAGCTCAACTGGACGAGTTGGACCAGTTGGAATCGGAAACAGACGGACGACGTGGGCCGCGGCTACGACTACCCGCATGTCGTGGCGGCCTACTGGGCCATGTACCGCGTCGCCCGGAACCATCCGGGGCTCGCGCGCCATCCGTGGACTTGGTACCTCGATCAAGCGTACGCGACAACCGAGTTCATGACGAGCCTCGGGGCGAACGGCGAAGACCGGGTCGGCTACTGGCGGTTGGGCCTCATGGAAGGCGACGTGTTCGTCGGTCTCCTCGACGATCTTCGACGTGAGGGCTGGACCGACAAGGCGCACCTCATCGAAGCGCGCATGCAGGCACGGGCGGACCGATGGAAGACCGAAGCGTATCCCTTTGGCAGCGAAATGGCTTGGGATTCCACGGGTCAGGAGGAGGTCTACGCCTGGTGCAAGCGGTTCGGCTACGAGGACAAGGCCCGCGTCTCGATCGACTCCATTCTCGCCTATGACCCAACCGTGCCCCATTGGGGCTACAACGGCAACGCCCGCCGCTATTGGGACTTTCTCTACGGCGGCAAACTGTCCCGCATCGAGCGGCAGATCCACCACTACGGTTCGGGGCTCAACGCGATCCCGCTCCTTTCCGAGTACCGAGCGCACCCCGACGACCTTTACCTGCTGCGCGTGGGATACGGCGGCACCATGGGGGCGCTTTCGAACATTCAGGAAGACGGCTTCGCATCCGTGGCGTTTCACTCGTTCCCATCGACCCTCAAGTGGGACGCTTACGGAGGCGGCGACTACGGGCCGAACTTCTTCGGCCACGCTTGGAACACCGCGACCTATCTGGTGGACACGCGCGACTTTGGATGGCAGGCGTTCGGAGGGAACGTGTCGAAAGATCGCCGGTGGGTGCGGCTCGAGCCGAAGGACTCGTTCCGAACCCGCGTCTACCTGGCGCCCGTCGGTCTGTACCTCACGCTTGACGCGGGCAAGTTCGAGTCCGTCGCCTTCGACACCGCGACCAAGGCGGTCCGGGTCGTCCTCTCACCCGCGACGCGGAACACGCCTCAGGCGCGCCTCCGAATCGAATCTTCGGCCGAGCTTTCGGGAGTTGGCCAATACGCGCCGAAGGTCCCTTATGCCATCGACGCGGGCGCCTACGCCGTTCCCCTGCGTCGCGGAGCGACCGAGATGATTCTCATGCCAACTCGCTAAACCCCTCGCTATACTGCAAGGGCGTGCTGCCCCTTGTCTCGACGCTGATCCTCCTTAAGGCGGGCCATGAGCGCCCCCTCTACCACCCTTCGGACGCCGATCTCACCGCCGCCTACCACCGGGCCGATACCGTATCGCGCGAATCGGCTTCTCGGGCTTTCGAACTTCGACTCGAGCCCAACTGGACCGAGGACGGCAAGGCCTTTTGGTACCGCCGAGAGATTCCGGGCGGGGCCGCCGAGTTCGTCCGCGTCGACGCGCGCACCGGCGCAAAGACGGCCCTCTTCGATGCGCCGCGTCTCGCCGCCGCGCTGGCCCGAGAGTCAGGACGCGCGGTCGATCCGACGCACCTTCCTTTCCGTACCCTTCGCTTCGTCAACGGTGCGATCCGCTTCGACACCGGAGACGGCGGCTGGGAGTTGGACGCGACGACCTACGGATTGAAGAAAATCGATGCGCAAGGACGTCCGGCGGGAGGACGCCGAGGCCCTGCCGTAGCCGATGCGGCGCCCCGGTCGTTCCGCCAGCCCACGCCTTCGCCCGATGGAAAGTGGACGGCGCGGATCGACGGCCGCAACATCCTTCTGAAGTCGGCCGATGGCACGGAGTCGCCGCTGACGACCGACGGCACGGACGCCGCCTACTACACCCGCCTTCGCTGGACGACCGATTCCAAGCGCCTGATCGCCATTCGCGCCCATCCGGGCGAGCACAAGCAGGTGTATTTGATCCAGAACACGCCGCCCGACGGCGGTCCTGCGGTGATGACGAGCCGCGGCTACGATCGCCCCGGCGATCGGGTCGACACCTTCGACATCGTGACGTTCGACCCCGCCACCAAGGCGATCGCCACCGGCGCCGAAGGCGTCGAATACGGCGGCGCGCCCGACCTCCGGCCCACCAAGGACGGCACGCGCTTCGTCTACGACAAGATGGATCGGGGCTACGGACGTTGGCGCGTCTTCTCGCTCGATCCGACGACGGACCGAACCACCACCCTCGTAGACGACCACCCGTCCACGTTCGTGGACAGCACGGCCCTCATTAGCGAGTATCTCAAAAGTTCGGACGAAATCGTCTATTCGTCGGAGCGGGACGGCTGGCACCATCTCTATCTCGCCGATGGCAAGGGCGGATCGGCCCAAATCACAAAAGGACCTTGGGTCGTTCGCGGAGTGACGAAAGTCGACGAAGCGAAGCGGCAGATCGTCTTCTCGGCGAGCGGCATGGACGTGTCCGAAGATCCTTATTTCATTCACTACTACCGCATCAACTTCGATGGCACGGATCTAGTCGCGCTGACCCCGGCAAAGGGCAATCACGTCGCCTCCTTTTCCCCGGACGGAGAGAGCCTCGTCGACTCCTACTCGACCGTTCTCGATCCTCCCGTGCATGAGTTGCGGAGCGCCACGACGGGAGCCCTGATCACGCCCCTTGAGAAGGCCGACGTCACGGCGCTCATAAAGACGGGATGGAAGCCCGCTCAGCCGTTCGTCGCAAAGGGTCGCGATGGAACGACCGACATTTACGGGATTTACTACAAGCCGTCGAACTTCGATCCCAAGCGTCGTTATCCGGTCGTCGAGGACATCTATGCCGGACCGCAGGACTCGTTCGTGCGCAAATCCTTTAGTGCTTCGGACTACGACCAGTCCATCGCCGAGCTTGGCTTCATCGTGGTAAAGATCGACGGAATGGGAACGCGGAACCGCTCGAAAGCCTTCCACGACGTCTGCTACAAAAACCTCGCCGACGCGGGTTTCCCCGACCGCATTCTGTGGATGAAGGCCCTCGCGAAAAAGGAATCCTCCATCGACCTCGATCGCGTCGGCATCTTCGGCACCTCGGCGGGTGGCCAGAACGCGGGTGGCGCCGTCCTCTTTCATCCTGAGTTCTACAAAGTCGCCGTCGCCTCGTGCGGATGCCATGACAACCGGCTCGACAAGATCTGGTGGAACGAACAATGGATGGGACCGATCGGACCGCATTACGCCGCCTGCTCGAACATCGACAACGCGGCCAAGCTCAAGGGCGATCTCCTGCTGATGGTCGGTGAACTCGACACGAACGTTCCGCCCGAATCGACGTTCCGATACGCCGCCGCGCTCCAGGCGGCGGGTAAGGAGTTCGACCTCGTGGTCATTCCAAACTCCGACCACACCGCCGGAGGACCGTACGGCGAGCGCAAGCGGCGCGACTTCCTCGTGCGGCACCTCCTTGGCGTCGATCCGCCCGACCCGAACCGGTAAAGACGGATAGGAATTCAAGAGTGCGCGGTTAACGCTTCGAACGTATAGCCGCGCTCTCGAAGATTGCGGACGATGACGGGCAGGGCGGCGAGGGTGTCCTCGACTCCGGCGTGAAGCTGAATGACGGCGTCTGGTTTCGCTCGCATCAGCACGCGGCGGATGAGCTCGTCCACGCCCGGCCGCGTGTAGTCGTAGGGGTCGTCTACGGAAAAGGCAAGCGCATTGCCTGCAAGGGTGAGAATCTTCTCTGAGCCGGGCGGGCGGTAGAGCTCCGGCGTCTGTCGGCTGACCTGCCGAATGGCGGTGACGCAACGATCGAGTTCGGGTTGCGCTCCGTCGTGCGCCCAGGAGTGGATCGCCAGCGTATGACCCTCCCGAATCGCGCGCTGGAGCAGTTCGCGCGAAGCCTGCGCTTTCGATCCGATGCAGAACAGGGTCGCCCGGACCCCTTCCGCGCGCAGCACGTCCAGCAGTTCGTCGGAGAGTCGCTCTGCGGGAAAGTCGTCGAACGTCAGGTAGAGCCTTCCCGACGTGAGAGTGCGGCCCGCGACGCTCTGGTGAACCGCCTCCACC
>CAXUKB010000078.1:10994-15635 GCA_964251345.1 uncultured Fimbriimonas sp.
TTCGTGACTCCAAGCACCACCCGGATCGCCCAGCATCGCCCCCGCAGCCACGGCCTTCGCCCGCTCCGTCCAGCGGCCGTCCACGCTGATCGTCGCGTAGTCGACGGGCAATCCTTGGGTGATCCGCAGTGCGTCGCGCACTCTTGGGAGCTGGTCTTTCCAGGTGTCGCACCAAAAGGCGCAGATCGACAGCACCGTCGTTTTTCCCGGACTCCAGTGGTACGGGACGCCCTCCCGCGTTTGGAGATCGAACGGAGCCATGGGGCTTCCGGGAACGGGGGCGGCACCGGCTTTGGATTGCGCATCGCCAGGCCAAGATCCGCTCCGCAGCATCGCCAATCCAAGGAGCAACGCCGTCACTTCGGTTCCTCGACGACGATCCGAACCGGGACCGTATGGCCCCTCATCCGGGGCCGACGCAGGTATTCCGCCGTCGCGGGCAGCGCCACGAGCGTTCCTTCGGATTCCGCCCGCAGATAGTACCGGAAGGTCTGCGGCATGCCCGAGTTCGTCAGGTAGTGGACCACCGCTCCGTCCCGCACCTCCTGATACCCTTCGACCCTCGTCTCGTCGTCGATGAACTCGAATCCGGCGGGAATCGGCTCGACCACCTTCACGGCGTCCCGAATGCTGTCGCCCCACGCGATTGCCGTGCATCGCACCGGCTCGCCCGGCTTGACCGGGCGGTCCAACTCGACCCACGTGCCGCCCGCGTTCTTCACCTCGTATCGCCGCAGGACGCGTACGCCCTCGGTCGTATCACTCGTTGCGGGCCGGTAGGCCCGCGCGTCAAGCACGAACGACGCTTCACCTTCGCCGCTCCGTCGCACCACGACCGAGTTCGAGCCGTCTTTCAACCGCTCCCGCGGGATCCGCGCCGTAGCCGCCTCGGCCACCGTACTCGGCTTCGCCACGATCCGCGTTCCATTCACCTCGACCGAGAGCTCACCCAGGTGAGCGGCCTCGGGGTGAAGGGCCACGTAAGCGGCGAGCACCCGAACGAGCGACGCATCCTCGTCCAAGGAGCGCCAACCTTGGTCGGGCGCGACGAGCCAACGGGCGAGCGCCGTCTGCGTCCGGGGTTCGATGCCGAGCTCCGCCAGTGCGAAGAGCGTTTCCGCCGTCGTCTCGACGTCGGTCGCGTCCCACTCCGTCCCCTCACCGGCCGGAACGTACGTTTCGGCCTCGCCCGAGGGAGCGTCCTTCAGCACCCCGCGGACGAGCCGCTCGGCATCTTCGCGCTGGCCGAGGGCCAGAAGTCCTTCGGCCAGCCTCAGCCTCGCAAAGGGTGAGAGCCCCGTGCCGCGCTTCAGGACTTCGTTGGCGAGATCCTTGCCGCGTGGATCGTTCAGTCGGACCAAAGCGGCGGCGAGGGGCGCTTTGTGCTCCCACAGATTCGTCGCGTTGTAACGCGCGAACGCCGCTTCTCGGGTGGCCTTCAGCAGATTGTCGAAGACGTGAATCCCACTCTGCTGGGCCGAAGCAAGCGCCGAAGCCACCCGGGCCGTGGTGACCGGGTCGGCCGGAGCCGATTCCCATCGGCCCCATCCGTCGTAACGCTGGGTGCGCGAGAGCAACGCAAGCGATTCTTTCACCGGCTTCTCTCCGCCGCCGACTCCCGTCGAGGCGGCGACCTCGAGTTGGTTAGCCGCTCCAACGCTTCCATACCGAGGGTTGCGCAGAACCTCG
The DNA here is from genome assembly GCA_964251345.1 of uncultured Fimbriimonas sp. GTDB lineage: Bacteria > Armatimonadota > Fimbriimonadia > Fimbriimonadales > Fimbriimonadaceae > Fimbriimonas. The sequence continues at coordinate 12,684 of CAXUKB010000078.1, forward strand.
CCCGCCGTCTCTCGGAGGACGGGCGTGAAGCCGGCTCGAACCTCGACGGTGACGACGCTCGCCGGCTCGATGCGGTCGACCGGGAGGTTTAGCGCTACCGTCGCCTCGTGTCCCACCGTTCCGCCGATAAGGGTCCGCTCCGGCAGTCCGTTGGGCACCACGCGAAGGTTGGCCTCCAGCGCGTCCGCGTAGTCCGGAGTTCGACTGTCGGTCGCGACCACTTGGCCGGTGAGTTTGGCCTCGCCCGTGGACGGCATCGCGTCGGCGCGGAGCGTCCACTGCACCTTGCCCTCGCCTTTCGGGCCTACGTGCAGGGTCTTTTTGGCCGGACCTTCGAGCCCGATGCCTTCGGCGTTCAGGGACACTTCGAAGTCGTGCGCCGCATCCGATCGGTTGTTCACCGTTCCGATGAGGGTCAGCCGATCGCCCTGCACCATCTGGCGCGGAGTCGCAAGGCGCAGCATCACGGGACGGTTCGCCTGAACCATTGAGGTTCCGGTGCCGACGCTCGTGTCCATCGTCACCCCCCGGGCGGTGGCCCGCCACGACGTGAGATTGCCCGGCATCTCGAACCCGACCGTCGCCATGCCTTTGGCGTCGGTGAGGACGGTCGGACTCCAGAACGCGGTGTCCTCGAACCGCTGCCGCAGGGGCGCCACCGTACTCACCCGTTGGTAGGCGCCGCCCGAGAGCTCCTCGGGCGCGGAGGCCTGCATCGATACGCCGTTCTCTCGTAGTCCCCAGTACAGGCCGTAGAGATCCGGCGTCACGTCGGGCGATAGGGCGTAGATCGCCTCGTCGACGACCGCCACCGCGACTTCCGCCGCGACCGGCTTGCCCTTTCCGTCCACCGTCCGCACGGTGTAGGTCGCGCGGTCTCCCGGCCGGTAATCGTGCTTGTCCGGAGTGGCCGATACCTTGAGCGCCTTCGATCGGTCGGGGACCGGAAGCAGAACGTTTCCGCTCACTAACTGGCCTTCGACCCACTGTTCGGCGGCCACGTAAGCGTTCGGCGAGAGCCGCGTGCTCGTCGCGACCGTCCACGTTCGGACGCTCTGCGCGTTCGGCAACACCTTGTAGTCCCAGATGTCGCCTCCCTCCGCGACGAGCAACACCGGCAACGCCGGATTGTTCGTTCGAACGAGCGCCTTCGCTTTCGATCCGGGTTCGTACACCCGCTTGTCGAGCAGGACGTCGATTCGCGGGGCCTCCTTCTCCTTCTTCGGCGGCGCGTAGTTACCCTCGACAAACAGGCCAAGGCTCGCCCGCGCCGTGTGTTTGGTGGAGTCCAACGTGGTGGCGTCGACGCGGATGTCCCCCGCCTCCCGGGCGGGGAGCTCGATTGTGTAGACCCCCGTTGGCGGAACCCGCACGCTCGTTCGGGTCAGTTCCTTTTCCTTTTGCTCGCCGGTCTTCTCATCGTAATAGGGCTGTTTCAGGACGATCGACACCGTCGTCGCGACCGGATGTCCATCCAAGTCGACCGCCCGAATCGTCACCGGGACGAGCGAACCAAGCGACGCGTACACGAGGCTTGTCGAGAGCCCCAGCCGAATCGCGGCTCCGTACACAGGCACGGAGCCGCCCCCCGAAACTTGCCGCCGCGAGCCATCCGTCACGTCGCAGGAGATCGAGTAGGTGCTGTCTCCCGCGGACGGATCGGATTTCAGACGGATCGTCGCCTTGCCGCTCGCATCGGTGTACACCGTGTCCTCGCCGACAAAGGCATCGCGCTCATAGGTGTCGCGGGCGTAGAGATTTCCGTCGCCCGAGTAGAAATAGCCCTCCGAAGGATCCCCGAACCCGAACGACATGGACGACCGACGCACTCGGTAGTGGACCGCCGCCTGCGGCACGGGAGCGCCAAAGAAGTAACCCGCGTCGACTTCGAACGCGACCTCGTCGCCCGCCAGGTACCGCTTCGCAAGAGGGTGAACGTCCACCTTGAACTCCGGCTTGCGGTACTCGGCCACGGTGATCGTCTGATAGGCGGCGTCGCTCCCGGTTTGCAGGATCAGGGTGTACGCCCCCGTCATGCCCTCTTCCGGCAGTTCGAAGGCACCGTTGACGCTGCCCATCGCAGTGGAGGTGAGATGCACCTCGTCGAGGGCGTTGTCCTTAGGATCTCGGAGTTGCACCGTGCAAGCCTTCCCTGCCGCCAACGCGTAGCCCTGCCCAAGCGTTCGCCGCAAGATCGCCTTGAAAAGCACCCGCTGTCCGGGGCGGTAGATCGGCCGATCCGTCTGGAAGTGAGCGCGAAGCTGACCGTCTGGGTCGCTCTGCGCCGTCGGAACCCCGGCAAGATCGGCGCCTCGCCGCACCACAAACGTCTCCTCCCCCGGGCCAAGGTCGAGCAGAACCGCGCCGTCCGTGCCAGTCTTAACGCGGCGCATCGCCTCGCCAGTTCGCCGATACGCCGTCACGTAGGCTCCAGGCACGATCTTACCGGTCTCGAAGTCCGTCACCCAAACAAGCGAGCGGCGGGGCGATCGCTTGACCACCACCGCGAGATCGGTGACGTTCACCACCGCCCACGCGGGCCGCTCGCCACCGGCAAAATTCAGCAGGTACACCCCCGGCTTTAACGATGGAAGGTTGATCTGCCGCGAGTAGTAGGTGTCGGCTTGGCGCGGATTCGGATGCTGCCCCGGTTGGGCGACCGTCACGTCGAAGGCTCGCACCACCGGTCCGGTCGCTTGGGGTCTCGCCTGCTGACGGTCCACGTTCACGAGCCACTTCGCCCCATCGATGGGCATGAGTGAGGCGTGGACCACCGGCACGTTGCGGGTGTTGAGATTGACGCGGATTTTGCTACTCGGCGCGATGTTCCGCGAGATCGACACATTCACCTCGTGCCCGCCCGGCCCGCCTCCCGCCGTGGCGAGGACCGACACGATAGAGACCAACCGCGGAACCTCGTCGCTCGCATCCGGTAAAGGGAAACCTCAGTCC
>CAXUKB010000079.1:0-11383 GCA_964251345.1 uncultured Fimbriimonas sp.
CCCTTCCACACCCCCGCGGTTGCCGCCCACAAACCATGCCCCACAAGCGCCAGACCATCGAAGAGAAGACCGTCGAGATCGCCCGGGAGGTCTACCGGTATTCGAAGGAGCGACTCGGGCCGGACGTGTCGTTCGACGACTACCTTCGGGTCGTTCGCTCGGACGGCAAGGAACTCTCCGCAGTCGATGAGCGGCTGTGGCGAGTCCTGCGCAAGCCCGGGATCGACGAGACGGCCGACGAGCTCGCCGAGTGTGTGGGCCGAGGAATGCTCCTCAGTCCAGGGCGAGAGGAGGCGTTCCGGACTCGCCTGCGCGCCCTCCTTCGGGACTTCGACGATCCATCTCCCGAGTGAGGGAATCGAGGGTGCGGCGGACGTGGTTCCACTGCCGATCGAGGAAGCGTCTCAGGTCTTGCGCGTCGCTCTGCGTAAGCATCCGCTCCGGTCCTTCGGCGCGGGTGAGGTCGGCCCGGAGTTGTCGGTGCCGGACGGCGGCCCGCTCGATCATTCGCACGATCTCGGCGTCGTAGGCCTCGTAGGCGTCCCCCTCGTCGTCGACGCCCGTCACGATCCCGCCCGCTTGGTGGACGAGCAGCCGCATGATCGCGATCATCGCGTCGTCGGCCAGGCGATCGCTCCGCTCGTCGTTCGTCATCGGGGGCAGTTTACGCTCGCCCCTCGCGCCGTCGCCGGAGGACCGAAATGAATGACATCCAACCCGCCGGAGTTCCGGCGACCGAATCAGAAGCGGACGCCATGCGCGGCCGCGTCCTCATCGTTCCACGCGAGCCCGAGGCTGAGAAGATCGTCGCGGCGACCATGCCGATCGCCTTCGCGCCGCTTGCGCCGGGCGAGAAGGTCGACCTCGGTCACGGACCGCAGGAAGTCCGATTTGTCGTCAAGCGGGACGGTCACACCTTCTATGAGCTATCTCGGCCGAACGGCAAGACGCCGCTCCAGACCGTGAGCCACGCCACCGTCGAGCGGATCGCGAGGGGTAAGCAAGGTCGCGTCCAAGGCGGGAACTACGGCGCGGTAATAACGGCCACGGTCGCGGCTCTCGGCATGGTCGACCGGAGGCTCGCGTGACGCTCTCCGCTCGCGAGCGCGAGGTCCTCACGCTCTGCGCATCGGGCATGACGGACGAGCAGTCCGCCCGCAAGATGAGGATCGCCCTCGGGACGTTCCGGACCTTCGTCCGCCGCGCCCGGGCCAAGCTCGGCACGGTCGACCAGGTGACCGACGTTCTGGAGGCGATCCGCCGGGGCGAGATCCACGTCGAAGGCGTGGCGGCGGTGGGGCGATGAGCGAGTTGCGGGCCATGGCAGATCGCAAGCTCGCGGCAACCGGATACGACGCCTCCGACCTGCTCCGACTCGGAATCCTGTGCGCGTCTTGGCTCGACGCCACGGAGAACTCCGAGGCGGAGGACCTTATGGAGCACTCGATGCTCAGCTTCCACGACGAGATGCAGTGCGTCGCGCCGCTGGCCACCGACGGTCGCGACTCCGACGGGGTCGTTAGCCTGTCGGTGGTCTCGGAGCCTCGCCTACGCGAGCTGCTCGCGGGCCTTGAGCCGGGGGCGCACGGCGTGCCCTCGACCGACGAGGAGGACCGGACGATCCTGGGGATGGCGCTCGGTTACGCCCAGCTCCGCGACGCCGTCATCGAGGCCGTTCTCGACGCGGAAAAGGGCTTCGTCGCCTGCCCTTGCGGACGCCAAGAAGAGACCGAGGACCTCGACTTCGTCCTCGATCTTCGTGCCGCTCTCAAGGGCGAGTTCCGTTCGACTCCGTACCTCAACGTTTTTCGGGCGAACGGACACGAGCCCGACTTCACCGGCCCTCGCACTTCGGTCGAGCGAAGCATCACCGAGCGAAAGGCACGCAACACCCCTTCCCTGCCCGCGGAGGCGGGCGAATAGATGGCCAACGAAACCAATCCCTCGACCGAGACCGATCCTTCCGCCATTCCCCTTTCCGGCAAGTTTTTCAAGAGCGTCAAGGACAACTTCGCGCTCCGCACGAAGGACGACGAGTGGGCGATCGGGTCCGTGGGCGTCGCCCCAAACTCCATCGTCGCGACGGACAACAACTCCGCGATCCTCATCGGCGAGAACGTCGGCGGCCACGTCGCGACCTCCGGACGAGAGGCGCTCTTGGAGGCCCACCGCGCCCAGCTCTACGGCGACGCCGTTCGCCTGGACGCGATCGAGCGCGTGGTCGACAAGAAGACCCAAGAAGAGGTCCCCATGCCGAACGTGCGCAAGGTGATCCACGACAAGCTGCGCGCCATGCGTCCGCTCGCCACCGTGGACCCCGCCGCGCTCCAGGCCATCGGCAAGGTCGCGAGCGCGGCGGGCGCGCTCACGGTGGACCTGTACCAGCCCGAGGGCGACGCCAAGGCGATCGGCTTTCGCTTCAAGTTCGATCCCGACCCCAAGCACGTCAACCTGTTCAACACGTACGAGGGCGCGATCGAGGCGCGCGGCGTGTTCATGACCGTGGCCGCGATCAGCGGCGGCGCGGTGGACGACGAGGACGGGCCGGAAGAGGGATCCGAGGCCACGATGACCGAAGCGCCGACGGCCGTCGCCTCGGTTAAGGTCCTCACGCCTGCCGCGGAACGTGCATTGAGGGCGGAGCCGTCTCCCACGTCGGAGCCCGAGACGGAGGTCCCGGTCGACGTGCAGAGCGAGACCGAGCGCGAGGGCTACCGCCTTCCCCGCCTCTCCCTTCTTGACGTGCGCCTCGGCGAGCGCGTCTCGACCGGAGGGCACGAGGCGGGCATTCTCCAGCTCCTGCGCGAGAACAACATCGCGGCCCGCATCGAGGCGGCGCACGCGGGGCCTCGCCTCACCCAGTACGAGGTCCAGGTTCCCGGCACGGTCAAGGTCTCTCGGGTGGCGAACCTCGTCTCCGACTTCCAGATGCAGCTCGGCGTGGACAGCGTGCGCATCGAGGCGCCGATCCCCGGCAAGCGGGCAATCGGCATCGAGGTGCCCAACCCCGTGCCCCGCACCGTCGGCCTCCTGGAGCTCTGTGCTCGGCGCTCGTTCGTCGACGCGAAGTCGCGGCTCACGGTCGCCCTCGGTGAGAGCATCGGCGGCGATCCGGTGTACGCCGACCTCGCCTCGATGCCGCACCTGCTCGTCGCGGGCGCGACCAACTCCGGCAAGTCGATCGGCATCGCCTCGATCCTCACAAGCCTCCTCCTTCGCAACACGCCCAAGGACCTTCGGCTCGTCCTCATCGATCCCAAGCGCGTCGAGCTCACCCTGTTCGACCGCATTCCGCACCTCATGTGCCCCGTGATCACGGACGTGAAAGAGGCGGCGGGCGTGCTCCGGGCGGTGTGGCGCGAGATGGATCGCCGCTACGACCTCCTGAGCGAGGCGGGCGTGCGCAACATCGACGGCTGGAACGCGAAGGCCGACTTCAACGATCGGCTTGCTTACATCGTCGTCGTGGTCGACGAGCTCGCGGACCTCATGCTCCAGTGCGGCGCGGAGGTCGAGACGGTGATCCAGCGCCTTGCCCAGCTCGCCCGCGCGGTGGGCATTCATATGGTGATCGCCACCCAGCGTCCCTCGGTGGACGTCATCACCGGCCTCATCAAGGCGAACGTGCCCAGTCGCATCGCGTTTGCCGTCGCCTCCAACGTCGACTCGCGTGTGATTCTCGACGCCCCGGGCGCGGAGAAGCTGCTCGGGAGGGGCGACATGCTCTTCGCGCCGATCGGGGCCAGCAAGCCCGCGCGTGTCCAGGGCGCTTTCGTGTCCGAGGACGAGGTGGGGGCGATCTGCCGCTTCTGGCGGGAGCAGGCCGGGCCGCAGTACACGATCTCGCTCGACGAAGAGACGACGGACGCGCCCTTTGGGACGGACGAGGACGACGCGCTCTTCGCGGACGCCGTTCGGTGGACGGTGGAGCGCGGGAAGGCCTCGACGTCGATGCTCCAGCGCAAGTTCTCGATCGGCTTCCAGCGTGCCTCTCGGCTGCTCGACCTGATGGAAGCGAAGAAGGTCGTCGGACCAAGGGACGGACCGAGGCCGCGCGAGGCCTTGATGGTGAAGGAGCAGGTCGAGGCGATGCTCGCCAAGGGCGGAAGCCATGAGTAATGCCCCTTCGAAAGAGCCGACCGTCGCGTCGTTCGTCATGGCGCGGGGACTCCAGACGCTCGACGTGGAAACGTCGCACAAGATCGTACGGGCCGTGGCTTCGATGCTTCGGCGAATGAAGCAGAACGTCACGGCCGACGCTCTGAATGTCGCCGTGTCGACCCTGTGGAACGCGGCATCCTCAGACGTCGACACCGTTGTAATCGCCGCCGAGGTCTGGCGACGCGTCAAGGATGGAACGGGTTACGGCTCGTTCGAGTGCGACGAGCATGTCGCGCAAGCGGTCGAGGAGCTCTGCAAGAACGCTCGTGACCCGTACGGCGTCGCGAACGACCTCGACGGATTACGCATCGACCTCGCGAAGGCGCTCGGCATCGAAGGCGATCCTGAGATCCTGGATTTACCGTCGACCATCCGTGGGTTCAAGGTCGAGTTCGACGCTCTTGTCGTAGCGGCCGACAAGGCAGCGTCTGAACGCAACGCCCTGATCCACATGCTGGAGGAGGAGGTCGGAGGCACGTTCGAGGGTAGGTCGTGGCGCGACCAGCTCAGGGCTTTGCGACTCGCAGGGAGCGAGAACGAGCAGCTGAAAACCGAGCTTGCCGACGCGAAGGAACTCGCTTCGATCGCGCTTCACGACGCGGCGGAGGATGCTTCCGGGTGGGCCGTGCCTGCTGGCGACGAGATCGGCGAGATCGTGGATGCCTCGTTCGCCGATGCGTTGGTAACGGAGGAAGAACCGGTGGTCGAGACGCCGGCCGGGTCGGGCAATCCGTTGGTTAGCCCGACCCTCGTCAAGCCAGCGCAGGCTTACGACGACTCCAAGCCGTTCCGAGAGAAGACCCTCGACGAGCTAAAGTCCGACCTGGGCGTGGTTGAGCCGGAGAACCCGGTGCGGGTGTCGTTCGCGACTCCCGCGCCCAAGGTCCCGACGATCGACGACCGCATCGATGCGATCCGCCGACTGGCCGAGGGCGAGTCGAAGGCGGACATCGCAAGCGCCCTCGGGCTGAAGAACGCCCTCACGGTGCAGGGGCTGACCATGACCGACAAGGCACGGATCGAGCGAGTTCGCCGAGCCGCGGAACACGACCGGGCCGGCGTGCTGGAGCAGATCAAGAAGGAGATCGAGGGGGCGAAGAGTGGCCGATAACGCGCTTCGCCCGTCTGACGCTTCTCGCCACGATCGGCTCATCCGCGAGTGCCTCAAGCAGGTGCCCGTGGAGCACGACGCGGCGGCACTGGAGCGCCTCGGGCAGGCCTCCATGGCCGACGACCTCGCTGCGGGGGGGGGGCAAGCGTTGAAGACGACCGCGCCTGAGCGTCGGGTCGGCGAGGTGCGCCGGTCGATCGACCTCGGCCTGCGCATGGAGTGCGTCGGGGTGACTCCGCTCGGCTGGGCGAAGTGCCGCCTCGTCGACAACCCCTCGCGCACCGAGTCCATCCCGCCCTGTCTTTGGGCGGAGTACCCGGAGGTCGAGCTTGTCCGGTAGCGGCGCGCTCTCGGAAGCGGAGACGCGGCGGGCGATGGCGACCCTTCGCCGCGCGATCGCGGGTCAGGGCGACGTCGTGAGCTTGCTCGAAGCGCTGCCGATGCTCGAAAACGGCCCTTCCGCGACGCTCTGGGCCAAGGAGACGCTTCGGCACCTGCACGGGTTGCTCGAGCCGATCATGGAGACCGTGCGCTCCATCGAGCGCACGAAGGGAGGCGGACATGGCTGACAAGAGCGGCATCGGATGGACCGACGCGACGTGGAACCCGGTTTCAGGCTGCACCCGTGTGGGCCCGGAGTGCGACAACTGCTACGCGAAGGACATGACCGGTCGCCTCGAGGCGATGGGCCAAGGAAAGTACACGGGCCTGACGACCATCAATCTGAAGGGCGACCGTCACTTTAACGGCGTTGTTCGGACCCACGCCGACGACCTCGGCGTGCCGCTTAGATGGAAGCGCGGCCGGCGGATCTTCGTGAACTCGATGAGCGACACGTTCCACCGCGACGTGCCGTTCGAGTTCGTCGACCGGATGTTCGCCGTCATGGCGCTCTGCCGACACCACACCTTCCAAGTGCTGACTAAGCGGCCGGAACGCGCCGCTGAGTACTTCGCCGGGGCGGTCTCGATCAGGACCACCAGTCCGCTTTCCGGGGTGGATCTCGGCGAGCGAGATTACGGCCCCGCCGAGCGAATTGGGATGTTCCTCCGCGGCTGCGGCTCGGACGCGTTCTGGAAGACGCAGATCGAGCGGAATCGGCACACGAAGATCGGGGGGGAGCTTCAGTTCGCTCGTCGACCTTGGCCCCTTCCGAACGTCCACATCGGCACCAGCTGCGGCATCGCTGCGGCGAAGTCGCGAATCGACCACCTTCGACAGATCCCGGCGGCGGTCCGCTTCGTCTCGTTCGAGCCCCTCATCGAGGACCTCGGCGACCTGGATTTAACGGGCATCCACTGGGCGATCGTCGGCGGCGAGAGCGGACGCAAGCGTCGGCCGATGGATCTCACCTGGATGGAGCGGATCGTTCGCCAGTGCGACGAGCAGGGCGTCGCCGTGTTCGTCAAGCAGGACAGCGGTCCGCGATCGGGGCTGCAGGGTTCGATTCCCGACGACCTTTGGGCGCGGAAGGAGTTTCCGGAGGTGGCCCGTGCCCTCTAAGCCTCTCACTCAAGAGCAACGGGAGCAATTCCTGCGGACCGCCGCCGAGCTCTCGGACACCGGCCATTTCGCCGCGTCGCTGATGGTAATCGGCGCGGTCGAGGCGGACAACGCCGCCCGCGTAGGACACGTCACCTACGACTCGCCGCCTTGCGTCCTGCACACCAACGCGGCCGGGTATCCGATCGAGCGGAGGGAGCGCGAGTGACCACCGCTCTCCCGATCCTCAAGACAGGCGACCTCTTCTGCGGCGCAGGCGGCTTCTCGAAGGCGCTCTACGACGCGGCCCAGGGTCGCGGGTTCGCGGTTCGGCACTTCGCGGTCAACCATTGGTCGATCGCGATCGAGTCGCACACCGCCAACCTGCCCGACGCCACCCACTACTGCCAGGACGTCGAGACGCTCAGCCCGTCGGACGCCGTCCCGGGACGGCGTCTCCACATCCTGACCGCGGCGCCCGCCTGCACTCACCACAGCAACGCCCGAGGCGGAAAGCCGATGAACGATCAGATGCGCGACCACGCCTGGGTGATCGTCGACTACGCCGACGAGGTGGAGATCGACGAACTCATCATCGAGAACGTCCCTGAGTTCCGAACGTGGGGCGAGCTCGACACCTCGACCAAGCGGCCGAAGAAGGAAAAGCGGGGGGTTCACTACCTGAACTTCCTTCAGGCCCTTCGCGACCGAGGATTCAGCGTCGAGGATCGCGTGATCAACTGCGCGGACTACGGGGACGCTCAGACCCGCAAGCGGCTGTTCATCCGGGCGAGCAAGCACGGCGCGCCACGGTGGCCCGAGGCCACCCATGCCTCGCCGAAGTCGCTTCGCAACGATGCCCTTGGGTTGTTCGATTCGCGGGTGCCGTGGCTCACCGCGCGAAACGAGGTCATCGACTGGTCGCTCAAGGGCCGTTCGATGTTCGACCGGAAAAAGCCGCTGGCGGAGAAGACCTATCGCCGGGCCTACGTGGGCTTCGCTCAGCACGGCGGGCCGGGCGCTCCGATCGTGCTCGCGATGCTCTCCTCGTTCATGAGGTCGATGGGCTTCTCGGTGCCGGACGTTCGCAAGTGGCGCCCCGAGATCCGTCAGTGGGTGCCCCCGTTCGGCCCGCCCGAGTGGGAAGGGGATCACTACCGGTCGCAGTCGCCCGACCCCGTCGTGCTTCCCGGCGGCGTCGAGCTCCACGTCTCCGGCTTCCAGATGGCCCTTCGCCGCAACGACGTGCCGCGGACGTTCGACGAGCCGACGGCGACCGTGTCGGCGCAAGGGACTCACCTCGCGATCGTCGAGCCTCACCTCGGCGTGTTTCACTCCGGCAGCGGGTCAGTGTCGCTCCGCGCCCTGAGCGTCGACGAGCCCGTGGGCGCGATCGACTGCTCGAACCGCTACGGCGTCACCGAGGCGGTGATCCTGCCCCATCCGAGACCGAAGGAGGAAGGCGGGTCGTCGATCGACTCTCCTTTGAGGACGGTCACGGGCACGAGTTCCGACTTCGCGATCGCGGAGCCGATCATCGTGGGGCGGGGCGGCAGCGAGTACGCGGGCAAGCCGCGCTCGATCGACCATCCCCTGGGCACGGTCGTTTGCGACGACCACAAATCGGTGTGCGAGCCGGTCATCGTCAACCTTAAGGCGAGCAGCACCGCGACGCCCGTCGACTCCCCGACGCCGACGCAGACGACCCGTGCCCACCAGTACTTGGCGGAACCGGTGGTCGTCCCGCAGTTCGGCGGCGCGGCGGCGATCTCGGTCGATGGGCCGATCGGCACCGTCACCACGACGAGCCGAGGCATCGGTCTCGCGGAGCCCGTGCTCCTTCCGCATCGGGTCTACGGACTCGACGGCGGAGACTCCATCGACGACCCCGTTCGGACCATTCGCGCCAACAACGGGCGCGACAACGCCCTAGCCGAACCCGTCATCGTTCCCCAGTTCGGGGAGAGAGGCGGACAGGCACCACGCTGCCACTCGGTCGACGCCCCCTTGCCGACGACGACGTCGCACGGCTCGGGCGCGCTCGTCGAGCCGGTTCTCGTGGACGTCAACCACGGCACGAAGCCAGGCGATCGAGACGAGGCCCGCCGGTCGCAGACCGTCGACGCGCCGCTCGCGACCGTGACCACCAGCCGCGGGAAGGCGATGGCCTTCCTCATTCAGTACAACGGCACGTCAGGCCCGCAGTCGATCGACGATCCGCTCGGGACGGTCCCCACGAAGGATCGCTTCTTGCTCGTCTGGATCGACGGCACCACGGTCGAGCTCGACGTCCTCATTCGGATGCTCCAGCCGGAAGAGCTCAAGCGAGCCTTTTCGCTTCCGGGCTACAAGCTCGCGGGCAACAAGGGCGAGCAGGTCAAGCAGATCGGCAACGCCGTGCCTCGTCGCACGGCGAAGGCACTCGTGGAAGCGGCGATCGACCGCCTTCGGGAGGTCGGCGTTGCCGTCTGAGAAGGACCTGTTCAGCGGCGTCAAGCCGCCCTCCATCGAGGAGCGGTCCCGAAAGGACTACGCCGAGTACTACGCCCACCCGTGCCGCCTCACGCCCGAGGGCACCTACCTCTGGTTTGTCGGATGGCAGACCCAAGGGCCGACCCTGAGGCGCTGGAATGGCACCGACTGGGACGCCCCCAAAAGCTACTGCGTCCGCGACGTGAAACGCACCACGCCCACGGCCTTGCCCGGCCCGGTGCCGGAGGAACCCAAGAAGTGACCCCAACCATCGAGCGGCCCGTGAGGCCGCCTAAGCCGCGGTCGCTCAAGGCCGTGCGCAACGAGGCCGACGAACTGGCGGCCTGCGCGATCAAGCTCGTCGGGCGGTGCGCGGCGAAGGGCTTCGTGGGGACGGACGGCATGGCCGTCAAGTGCTCCGAGCGCCTCGAGTGGGCGCACGTCAAGAGTCGCGGGATCCTCTTCCTGCGGCACGACCCGCGAAACGCCGCGTGTCTGTGCTCGGCTCACCACAAGGCGTTCACCCTGCACCCCGACCACTGGTTCGTGTTCATCCGGGACGAGCGGCCGGGGACGTGGGACTACCTCAATGGCGAGATCCGGGAACGGCGGGCGACGAAGGTCAAGGCGCCGCTCATGGACGTGTACCTCGGGTGGATCGAGCACTACCGCGCGATCATCCCGGGCGCGGCGATGGCTAAGCGTGGACACAGGAGACCTGGTGGCGCTTAGGGCCGTGACCGAGCATCCGAAGTTCGCCCACCTCAAGCTGCTGCTTGGGGCGAAGAAGCTCGTCGCCGTGGGGGCGCTCGAGACGATGTGGCACTTCTGCGGCAAGTTCACGCCGCGGGGCGACATCGGCAAGTATTCCGTCGAGCAGATCGAGGCCTGGTGCGAGTGGGAGGGATCTCCCGGTGCGCTCGTCAGGGCCCTCGTCGAGGCCGGATGGGTCGATCGGCACCCTGGACTGGGTTTGCTGGTGGTCCACGATTGGCACCGACACTGCGACGACGCCACCAAGCTTGCGGTCAAGCGGGCGAACGCGGACTTCGTCACGTATCGCAACGCTGACGGGACATACACGGGCGGAAACGCCCAAATCGGTCACACGGAGGGGGCGTCGTCGGGACAGAGCGCAGACCCTGTGGGTACCGAGTCGGAACGGTGTCGCGACACCGTCGGGACAGAGTGGCGACTACCAGGGGCAGGGGCTGGGGCTGGGGCAGAGCCTGTACCAGGGGCAGGGGCGGGGCCCGAATCGCGCGAGCCTTGGCGAGGGAGGATCCCGGGACAGTGGGTGCTGCTTGGCCGCTTGGTGGATTCCGAGCCGGTCATCGTCGCCATCGAGGAGTTCGAACGGCACCTCACCCGGATCAACGCCCCGTCGTACGACCCAAGCCGGATCGAGGCACTGGGCTCGTTCGTCGCCGAGACCAATCCGTCGCCGGAGGAATTCGCGGCTTACGTCCGGCACTGTTTCCGTGACAAGGGCTGGCGATCGTTGCCCCCGGACCGGCTTCCGAAGTGGCTTGACACCCACCGGAAGGAAAACCCTCCGGGAACCTGCAATCCCGAGGGAAATCCCACCCCTGAGGAGATCGAGGAGCGGACGAGAATCCGGCGGGAGAAGCTGCTCCGATGAGCGAGCGCGAGTACCCGCCGCTCTTCGACGCGCGGCTCGAGGCCCTCGTGATCGGAGCGATGCTGCTCCACGCCCGGATCGCGGAGGACTGCCTCTCCATGCTCACCGAGGAGGCGTTCTACCGGCCCGCCCACCGGATCCTCTTCGCCGCGATGGGCGAGGTGGCCAAGACGGGAGAGGGACCGGACCCGGCGATGGTGGTGGGCCGTCTCGAGCAGACGGGCAAGATCGCCGACGTCGGGGGTCCGAACTACGTGAGGGGGCTCGTCGCGAACGTGCCGGGGCTGAACAACTACCGCTCCTGGGCGGAGGGGCTTCGGGAAAAGCAGCGCCTTCGGCTGCTCCGCTCGCTCATCGAGCAGGCCGAGGACGCCTTCGCCGAAGGGCAGTCGGCCGCGCAGATCGGGGCCATGCTCTCGGAGGAGACCGCGAACCTCGGCGGGTCGATGAGCAACCTCGTCGAGATCGGGGAGGTCGGGGCGGGCGCTCCGATCCGGCTCGACCACGGGCTCTCG
>CAXUKB010000079.1:11393-15570 GCA_964251345.1 uncultured Fimbriimonas sp.
CTCTCGCCGGGCATCCCGCTCATCGACGAGGAGACCTCGACCCAAGGGGCGCCCCTCGGGCAGATGTGCGTGGCCCTCGCCCGCGAGGGCATCGGCAAGTCGATGCTCATGCTGCAGGTCGCCATCAACGCCGCGTGGTCCGGCCGGGGCGTGCTGTACGTGACCATGGCCGACCTCAATCAGGAGCGGCTGCGGCACCGCGTGGTGCGGATGCGCTGCGGCTACACGACGAGGGCGAGCGCGGAGACGAAGGGCGCGGGGATGGAGTACCTGCGCGCCGAGACCGACCTCGACCAGATCTCGTTCACGATCGACGACCGTACCAAGCGCGGTTCCGGGGACGTGGACGACATCCTCGACACCATCGAGACCCTGCGGCAACGGCGGCTGGGCACCGAGCGGCCCCTGACGGAGGCGTTCATCGACTACGCCCAGAAGCTCCGGAGCCGCAAGTTCACGGCGCGGGACAGCTACGGCGAGAGCGTGTACTGCTCCTCGCAGATCAGTAACTACGCCGAGCGGTCGGGCCTCGTGATCTGGGTGGGCTCGCAGCTCACGCCGGGCAACGACAAGCACGGATCGCAGGACGGCACGAAGATGGGCAAGCACTGGCAAGAGGACAGCGGCCTCACGATCAAGGTCGTCGCGAAGGAGGGATGGGCCCGCAGCATGGAGCTCGTCAAGAGCCGCTTCGGCGGCCAGTTCGAGAAGGCGGAGATGGTGTTTAACGACGAGCACCTGCTCTTCCTGCCGCCGGGGGTGCACCGCCCGTGGCTGTAGTCCAGATGGACGGCAAGCGGCTGCGGCTCGACGAGGACGCCCTTGCGTTCCACGCCGAGCGGGAGTGGGAGTGGCTCGCCTTCGCGGAGCTCACGGTGCGGGACGGCGGCTTGCCGTTCAGTGCCGAGAACGTCGCCTGGACGAAGGAGTTCGCCGAGCGGATGGCGACGTGGGAGACGATGGTCCGGGCCGGGCTATTCCTGAAGGTTAAGGACGCGGACACGTGGGGGGCGGTGCTTTGACCCTCCTCTCGGCCCTGCCACGGCGCGACCAAGCCGCGGTCGTCGACCTCGTGGCGATCGCGATCGACAAGCGCCGTCTGCTCCGCTTCGGCACGCTCTGCGACGAGGAGCCGACGATCGCCTCGGCGGTGATCCGGCGGCTGCAGGACCACGGGGCGACCTGGGACATGGGGGAGGACAAGGAGACTTTGACGGTGACGGGATGGAAGGTGGGAGGACGATGACGGAGAAAACTAAGCAGCGTTTGGAAACGATGATCGAGCGGGTGACTCCCTGTGCGTCCTGCGAGTCGGTCGGCATGAGCTCGATCCACGGGTTCGACGACGGGCGGTTAGAGGGCTACGAGCAGGCGCTCCAGGTGGTCAAGGACGAAGAGGCGCAGGTCGCCGCCAACCTCGCGCTGCTGGGCTCTCCTGAGTTCGGTCCGGGCTACGGCATCAGGCTAACCAGCGGCGAGGAATGGATCGTCGGGATCGATGGGACTTCGATCGCTCAGCGCGATCCCTTCACTGGCCCTCTCCGGCTGTCCAAGTCGATGGCGATGTTAAGAGACCTCATTCGCGGCGGTGCGACGGTGGTCAAGGCGGGTGAGGCGTGAAGGAGTCCCTTAACCTCGCGGAGCTGGCCGAGGCGTGCGTAGCGGTAGGGCTCTGCGCCACGTCGTCCTCGCGCGGCTTCATGCTGGGCGTCCCGGGCAAGCGCAAACGATGCCGCTGGCGAGGCACCGCGCAGGAGCATGGGTGGCTGCTGGTCATCCTGCGCGACGTGGTGCGGAAGGTCGCGCCGGGGTCGTACTGCGCCCCAACGCTGACCGACTCCGAAGGCGATCGTGAGCACCCGCTATGCGTCCTGATCCGCGATGGCGACATGCGGCCCCTCGCCGGGGTTGGGTTCGTGCTCTACGGGGTCACCGAGACCGAGTGCTGGGCGCGGACTTTGGTGGCCCTTTACCGGGCGGGGCTGATCTCAGAGGAGGTGGCGAGTGCTTGAAGTCGTCGACAGGACTCCGATGATCGGCGCAAGTGGACGCCGGTACATCGTAGCGGGCGAGAAGGAGTTCAGCGCGTGGGATGCGGTCACGGGGCCGTTTTTCCGCTTGATCGCGTGCTCACCAGGCCGATACCCCTTCATTGCGACGATTCCTCATGAGGGCCGGTCCCGTCTTTACAAGTTCTGGGATGTGGACGCAGGAATCGAGGCAATCGTCAACCCCTGCCTGTCGAGTAACGAGGCTTTATCGATGGCTCGTCAGGTTGTGCGGAATCAGTCGCATTGGATGCTGTTCCAGTGCGAGGCGGGTATGTGCCGATCGGCTGGCCTATGCGTAGCCGTGGCGCGATTCTTTGGCGACGATGAGGTCGCGGAGGAGTGCTACCGACGCTATGCTCCGAACGAGCTTGTCGTCGAGCGGCTTACGGATGCCTTTGCGGGGCTGATCAGGGGTGGAGGGTGAGCATTTGGAGCCGAAGAGGCTTAGGCTTTGCCGAGTGGTCCCTTGCGGAGATCTACTGGCGCGGCGGTCGAGGCGTACGGAGGCTGCTGGATCCGACATTGTGCTGGCTGCACGATCGACGGATGAAGCGAGAGGGGATGGGCAGATGAGCATCGAGACGCTCGCCGTCGCCCCGCTCGGGCTCGACAGTCCCCTGCCGGATACGGTCTGGGTCGCGGTTATCCCCGAGGGGATCCTGGACATTGCCATGGGCAGTGGGCGATCGTACGTGCTTGCCACTCTCAGCGAAGACGATCTCGAAGGAGCGATCGTCGGTTCGGCGAAAGCAATGGGTTCATCTTGGCCCCCTAGCTTCGTGGCCGAAGAGTTCCCAACCGAATCCATCTTAGAAGAAATCCGACTCATGTCCTCGAACGTGCCCAATCCTCTGTACGGCATCGTCGTGCTTGACGACCAAGGACGCGAGATAGGCCGGAGGTACGCGCGATGAGCGACATGACGCCCGAAGAGATGGAGCGAAGGCTCTACAACGCCCGCCACGGCCTGGCGGACGGGGCGACCGGCGGCAACCTCGCGGAGCGAGATCGCGACGGCAACCTCCTGCACGCTGGCGGGGCGAACTTCGACGACCTTCCGAAACCTGTGGGAAAAGTCACGAATCGCTACGATGTTGCGCCAAGTCAATCTGCCGTGCCTCGCCGAAAGGGTCACGCAAAACGGAAGCGAACCGCGTGGGAAGAGCTGCGGGCACGGATGAGGCGCCGGGAGAGTCTCCGAGTGGACTCTGCGGAGGAGGCGCTTCGCCTGTGGGCGTCCTACCGAGTGTCCTCCCGATCGAACGAGGGCTCGGTGCTCCACCCGGACGCCGAGGCGGTCTACGATCGAAAGCTGGGCGAGCCCGTCGGTGTTCAAGTGCTTCGATTCGTGGAGGAGACGCGCTGGTTCGAGTACGTCGAGCGAGCCTTGCGATCGCGGCACGGCCTGGAGCCCGCGGGGGCCGTCGCTTGGGCGTCGGAGCCCTGGCCGCGTGTCACGCTGGCGACGTTCACGGACGAGCTGCAGGGCCGTTTGCCTTATGTCTTCCTCGGACCGTGGGTACCCCTGTGTGAGGCGGAGGTCGACGAACTGGAGGCGGAGGACCGACGGGACGAGGCGGAGCGCACGGAGGCTGAGAAGGCGGCGGACGGCGGTCGGCTGATGACCGGAATGCGGCGGGTCGAGTGAAAAGTGTAAACCCCCTTTCGGCGATCTTGCGGATTTGCGAGACGAAAGCCGGTCGATGGCCTCGCGGGTACCGAAATCGGTGTCAAAAAGGTTTACAGATCGGAGCGGGATCGGTGCGCCTGGGTGGGCTCGCCGGTCCCGCTCTTGGTTTAGAGCACCCATGAGCGCCCTCCTCGCGGTCGTCTCGGACGCCCAAGCCTGGTCCCTCCTCACACCCAAGCAACGCACCGCGGTCAAGCTCTACGCGAGACCTGGCTCGGATGGCAAGCGCCGCAGCGTCACCGCGATCTGCAAAGGCCTCGGCATTTCGCGCGTCGCCTTCTACCGTCGCCTCCGGCGGGCCGGGCTCACGCTGATGAGGCTCGCGGAGATGGTCGAGTCGGGCGACCTCGAGTAATCCAAGGTACTATCTATCTCTTGCCGCGAACCGCGGCACGCACCGCGAGATGGAGCAGCCTGGTAGCTCGTCGGGCTCATA
>CAXUKB010000080.1:0-1904 GCA_964251345.1 uncultured Fimbriimonas sp.
GCGCATGGCGACGCGACGCTCGTCGTGAACGAAGGCAAGCCGGTCGTGGTGCCCTTCGATCGCCGGGGCAGCCGGCTCGATCCAAGCGACGCGTGGTTTCGGGGGGTCGTGCCGTCGCCGGGGACCTGGGCCGTGTTCCGCAAGCTCGACCCTCGTCGAAAGGCCTGGGATGAGGTTCGCGTGACCTTCGTCGGGCGGCAGAACGGCGGCAATCTGGTACGCCAGCAAACGGGCAAGGCGACGACGAGCTTCACGCTCGACGACACGGGGATGCTCCTCTCCTACTCGGCGGGCGACCTAAGGCTGGTGCGCCGGTGATCCCCTTCGTGCTGATCGCGCTTCAGGGCGCCGCCCACTACAAGGTCACCCTGGAGGGCGGCGTGGAAGGCACGGCGCGATGCACGGTGACGCGGCGCCCCGAAGGAGGCAAGACGGTCCGGTTCGTCATCGACCTTCGGCGGGGCAACGCGACGCTGGAGCTCCGGAACGATTCGACGTTCGACGCGAACGGCGCGCCCGTGCGGCTCTCGCAGGTCACCGGCTTGCCGGGCAAGTCGCCCCAGCACGAAACGATCGTTACCTTCGACGCGGCGGGCGCAAACGCGGTGGTCCGCGACCTGGGGGTGCCGAAGGCCTCGCACGTTTCGCTCGCACCCAAGTTGAGCCGGGCAAACGCGGCTCAGAAGTGGTTTGTCGACGTTCGCCCAAAGCTCGGAGAGGTGGCCCGGGCATGGACGTTCGACCCCGACACTCTGGAGTGGATCGTTACCGAGACGACTTACGTGGGCCCGACGAAGGGGGGACACCTTCTGCGCGTCGTTCAGCGGGACAAGCCCAGCACGCAGATCGTGGACGACGCGGGCGTGCCGGTGAGGATCGAGCAAGGCGAGACGAGGCTAGAGAAAAGCGATCGATAGCCACAATGGGCATTGGGTCTCCCTTTCGTGCCATAATGCTCCACCGCGAGGCATCTAAAGCTTGGTTTACGTCACCGTTCAGCCCAACGAATCGATCGACAGCGCTCTCAAGCGCTTTAACATGAAGCTCCAGCAGAGCGGCGTTCTTCGTCAGCTCAAAGAGCATAGCCATTACGAGAAGCCCAGCGAGAAGCGCCGCCGTCTCAAGCGCCGCAGCCGCAGCCGCAACTAGGTTTGCGGGGCTGCCCGCCCCGACGCGATGGAACCCCCCAGTCCTCACCGCATCGAGGTTGTGAACGAGACGCACCAGCGTTTCGACGAAGCGGTCCTGCGTCTTGCCATCGCGGCCGCTTTGGACCTGCAGGGCGTGCTGTCCGCCCGGGTTACCGTTCTCCTTGCCGACGATGGCGCGATTCGGGAACTCAACCGACGCTTCCGTGGAATTGACGAAGAGACCGACGTTTTGACCTTTCCCGCGGGGGAAGGGGCCGACGGCGATCTTGCGATCGCCGTGCCTTACGCCGCTCGGCAGGCCGCTCTTCGCGGCGTTCCGCTTGAAACCGAACTCGCCTATTTAGCGATTCATGGTGCGCTCCATCTGTGCGGCCTTGACGATGCGACCGACGATGAAGCCGACGAAATGCGCTTTCGAATGAGCCTCGCCGCCGTCGCGATCGGGCTTCCGCCCGACGAGCACTGGGGCTCCTTACTGCACGAGTCTGAGGCGGCCGGATGCTAAGGAAGCCCGGAATCCCTAAGCCGTTCCAAGTCGCGATGGACGGCATCGTGTTCACCTTCCGAACTCAACGGCACATGCGGTTCCACCTCTACGTGGTGGTGATCGTCCTGCTCCTGGGCATCGTCGCGCGCCTTGACCTGCGCCAGATCCTTATCCTACTTTTTACGATCTCGCTCGTTCTCGTCGCGGAGATGTTCAACTCCGCGATCGAGGCGACCGTCGACCTCGTCTCACCGAGCTACAATCCG
>CAXUKB010000080.1:1914-12894 GCA_964251345.1 uncultured Fimbriimonas sp.
GCCAAGTTCGCGAAGGACATCGCGGCGGGCGCGGTGCTCATCACGACGATCATCGCGCTCGTCGTTGGCACGCTGTTGATGGTGGGCGAGAGCCGGTGGGAGGCGATCAAGCTCAACTTCAGCGGTGAGGGGCTCGGCTTGCCGTTCGTCCCCCGCATGGCGGTCGCCGGCGTCGTGACCTTCGTGATCGTCGTCATCGGCAAGGGGCTCGGCAAACGGGGAAGGGTGCTGCAAGGCGGACTCGTGAGCGGCCACGCGGCGTTCGGATTTCTGTTTGCGGTCTCGACCATCTTCGTGACCGACAGCCCCATCGCCGCGGGCATCGCTATCTTGCTTGCCTGCCTCGTCGCCCAAAGCCGCTACGAGGCGCGGTTTCACTCGATCTTAGAGCTGACTCTCGGGGCGTTCTTCGGCACCCTCATCGCGATCGTGTTCTTCGGTCTGGTGCCGCGATGAGCGACCCCTCGTACGTTCCCGGCACGACGCTCGACGCTTGGCTCGGCCTCGGCCTCGTTCTCCTTCTCGGGCTGAACGCGGCCCTCAACGCCTCCGAAGCGGCTCTTGCGGGCCTGCGCCCGCATCACATTCGTCTAATCCGGGAAAAGGAAGCGGCGCGGCCGGCCGGCCTTCAAAGCCTCCTCGACGATCGAGACACTCACCTTGCGGCGTGCGGCTTGGGCGGCCGGTTGTCCCGCGCCGGACTCGTGCTTCTCGTCTTGGCCCTTGCTCCCGCCTTGGGCGCGGCGGTCGCCCATCTCTTCGGGCAACCGCTTACCTACGGCTGGACGATGGCGGGGACGGTCGCTTTGGGTTTGCCCCTCGCGCTCGTGAACCTCGCCTTTTGCGAACTCGTTCCGCGAGCGTACGGAGCGGCCAACCCGTCGCTCGTTCTGCTGCGGCTTCGTCGCTTGGCGCTCGCCGCCTCGGCCGTGCTCGCGGTTCCGGCGCGAGCCCTCGTCTCTCTCACCGGTCTGTTCACCGCCCGCTTCGGCGGCTCGACCGAGGGAGCGTTGGAAGAAGAGATCAAGACGCTCGCCGAAAGTGGTGAAGAGACGGGCCAGATCGAAAGCGACGAGCGCGACTTGATCCACTCCGTGTTCGAATTCGCGGATACGGTCGCTCGCGAGATCATGACGCCGCGCGTCGACCTCGACTCGATGCCCATCCGCAGCGATCCCGCCGACGTCGTGCGCGTGATCGAGGAGACGGGCCACAGCCGAATCCCCCTCTACGACGCGACCGACGACGACATCCTCGGCGTCATCCACGCCAAGGACTTGTTGGGTGCGTTGGCCCAAGGCCGCACCGTCGATCTGCGGCGACTCATGCGCCCCATCCTCACCGTTCCCGAAGGCAAAGGGGTGCGCGACCTCATGGGCGAGATGCGCGCCGCGCGCGTTCAGATGGCGATCGTCCAGGACGAGTTTGGCGGGACCGCCGGCGTCGTCACGATCGAGGATATCGTCGAAGAGCTCGTCGGAGACATCGTAGACGAGTACGATCCCGAAGAGCAGGATGTGGTCGAAATGGACGGCGGATGGCTCGTCAACGGCAACACGCACCTGGACGACCTCAACGACCGCATCGACGCCGAATTCGATAGCGACGCCTTCGACACCGTCGGCGGCTACGTGTTCGGTCAGTTTGGGCGTCAGCCGGTGGAAGGTGAATCGGTCGTCGTCGATCGGTACCGATTCACCGTCACCGAAACGGATGGCCGACGGGTCGGCCGCCTTCGCGTCGAGCCGACGGGCGAACCGACGCTCGAAGGACTCGACGAAGCTTGATCGTCGTGCCCCTACCAGGGGGTAAGGTGCCCCTATGCCGCTCTTCTGCACGTTCGTCCTCATGGCTCAAGCCGCCCAAAGCGGTTCTGCCGAAGTGCCGCTTCGCTACCGGCGCCCCTCAGTTGTGGTTGCGCAGGCGAAGGGGCTCGGCGCGACCATGATCGCGGACGACGTGCGCAGCCGGGTCTCGGTGAGCGGCACGGTGGCTCAGGTGCGCGACGCTCGCGAGTTTCTCCGGCTGTTCGACGTGCCGCGGAGAACGCTGATCGTCCGGGTGACCGTCAGCTCGCCCATCGACCATCTCGACTGGACGGTGGACGCCCGCTTGACCAACGGACAACGGTGGAAGACCGCCGACGAAGAGACGGGATCGGAGATCGCCCTCGATCCGGCGCTGAGCGCGGATGGCGTCCTGCGGGTCGTCGTTTTCGCCCGCTCCGGCGGAGTCGAACTTGGGTCGACGATGCGTCTCGCGAAAGGGCAGGAACGGTCTTTGGCGTTTGGGAAACGCATCGAACAGCGAATCGATGTCTCTCGGACGGGCAAGGCTTCGGTGACTGAGTCCGGCGTGCCGCTCCCCACGGTGACGGTGCGCTACGTCGGGAACTGAAGGAACCACGTCCGCGCCCCCTGGGTCCTACCCTCACAATGGCAAACACAGTAGTGGGGCTCTTCGACGGTCAGGACGACGCGCACGGCGCGGTTCAGGACCTGATGGCGGCGGGCTACACCAAGGATAAGATCTCTCTCGTCGCTACGGATCCGAGCGGAGAATATCAAAAATACTCGGTCGACGCGGAAGGAAACCTCGCGGGTGACGGCGCCGCGGCGGGTCTGACTTCCGGCGCGGTCGTCGGAGGCCTATTAGGATTGCTGATCGGCGCGGGAGCGATTTTCTTCCCGCCGGCAGGTTTCCTCGTAGCCGGGCCGTTCGCCGGACTCATCGCGGGAGCGGCGGCGGGCGCCGCGACGGGCGGCGTGCTGGGTGGACTCATCGGACTTGGCATTCCGAAGGAACACGCCGAGTACTACGCCGAGGGCGTTCGACGCGGCGGGACGCTCGTCACGGTCACCGTCGATGAAAGTGAGACGCAGCGGGTCAAGGATCTTCTGGACCGCGATGGCGCCGTGGACATCGAAAGCCGAGGCGAGTTCTATCGAACCCAGGGTTACACCGGCTACGATCAGTCGGCTCAACCCTACTCCGCCGACCAATACGCCAACGAGCGAGACCAGCTTCGTGCCTACGCTTCCGATGAAACCCTATCGACCGGCGTCGGAACGGCTGCGAGTTCCGGTCGCATCAAGACTTACGCTTACGCCGACACCCCGACCGGCGGACCCCATGCTTCGATCGGTAACAGCGAGCCCGGAGTTCAGACCGGCGGGCACGCGACCGACGGCACTCCCGATACGCGCGGTGTGACGGAGAAGATCGCGGACGCGATTACGGGCGACCACAAGGACGATAAAACGGGAAAGACCGTCTAAGTTCGTGAACCCTGCCCCTCACCGAAAGGCAGAGGGGCAGGCTTAAAGGGAGCCGGGGTACCTTTAAAGGCGCGATGGCCCTGGCGCTGAACCGTGAGAACTACGTTCTCCATAAGCTGCACTCCCTTACCGGCGTGGTCCCCGTGGGCTACTACATGGCCCAGCACCTTCTGCTGAACACGTTCAGCGTCGCGAGTCCGGCCAAGTTCAACGCGGTGATCGCCTTCTTCGAGGGCATTCCGAACTACGTTCTGTTCTCGCTCGAGGTCGTCGCGATCTGGGTGCCGCTCCTCTTCCACTCGATCTACGGGATTTTCATCACGGGGCGGGCGAAGCAGAATTTTATCGGTGAGAAATACGGCTGGTCGCAGAACCGGATGTACACGCTGCAGCGAGTCAGCGGCATCTTTATCGCCGTCTTCCTGATCTATCACACAATCTCGACGACGGGCGTCAAGTACGCGACGCACAGCATTCACCACCTCGAGTACGCAGCCTGGCAGGAGAAGCTGACGAGCTACGGCTACTTCTTCCTCGTCTTCTACATGCTGGGTGTGCTCGCCTCGTCGTATCACCTCGGCTACGGAATTTGGAACTTCTGCATTCGATGGGGCATCACGATTTCGGATCGTGCGCAACGCCAGGTTCAGAAGCTTTCGTTCGGCATTTTCGCCCTGCTCACCGCGCTCGGTTGGGTATCCCTTTTCGGCTTCCTGATTCATAAGCCCGACGCGCAGACGACCACCGTCTCAGCGCCGGTACCCGCTCCGGTCGCCCGTCGATAGACATGTCCATGCCATCTCCGAAGGTGTAGAGAGGCCGCGGAACCGCAGCCTCTTCAGTGTATCCGCGCTTAAGCTTTCGCCCGATTAGTGAAAGTATTCGCCGCTCGACCAGCCGATCTCGTCGGTATGGTCGCCGCCCAGGAGTTTGAGCTTCACCACGCCGAAAGCGTCCTTCTCCAAGAGTTGCGCGCCGTTACCGTTTAGGGTTTTGAACCCTCGACCGGAAACGACGATCTCCCGAAGGCTGATGTCGTCGCCCGTGTCTTGGGCTTCGACAATCGCCTCGTAGTCTTCGGGAGTGCGCCCGACCGCGACGGTGCCTCGAATCGGATCGCTGAGTGTTCCCTCCGCCCCAACTTGGAGGCGAGAAATGCGTTCGAGGTCCAAGGCGATGCGATCCTTCGATTTCGGAGGGGCGGGTGCGTGATGCTCGAAGGCGCGGTACGCGACTCCGCAGAGCCCGACCACCACAAGGGTCAAAAGGCTCGAACGCACGTCGAAACGCCATTTTGCCCGCTCGGTCACAAAGGCAAGTATAGCGGCCTCATGTGAAAGCCCGGTGAACCTATGGAAATCTAAGCGACGGAAAGGGGACGATGCTGGCATACTTCCCATGTGCAGGTCGTAGCGCGCCCCGTGCGCGACGATGCGGCGACTCCTGGAGCGCCCGTGGTCGAAGTCGTGGAAGACGCCAACGCGCTCCGTGCGTTGGCCGTGGAGTGGAACGAACTGTTCCAGGCGTGCGACCGCCCGAGTCTGTGCGCCCTTCACGGCTGGATCGTCGCTTGGTGGGAAGCCTTCGCCGAGCGCGCCGATGGAGCGGGGATCGGTGTGGTCCCGTTCGTCGTGCTGATGCGAGACGAGGGCGGGCGGCTGGTCGCCGCCTTCCCGATGTACGAGGAACGTCCGGGTGGGCCCTTAGGGATCCGCCGTCTTCGTGCCATGGGCTTCCTGGGACGGGAACACACCGACTCCATGACGGAGGAGCCGACCGACCTGATTCTTTCCGGATGGGAGTCGCGAGCCGTCTGTGAGCTTATCGAGACGTTACGCCCTCACCTGCGGCGGGGGAGGTGGGATATGGCGGTGGTTCGGCACCTGGAGGTCGGCGCCGGTTCGGACCTTCACGACGCCGTGGCCGGCCTGCGGCCGCGTTGCCTCGTGATGAAGGATCGCGCGACTGGCCCTTATCTCGCCGAACTCCCCGCTTCGTGGGCCGAGTACCGAAAAGCGCTCACGAAGTCGATGCGCGACAATTTGGGTTACTACCCGCGATTGCTCGCTCGCGATGGCCATGTGGCGGCCGTGCGCACCGTTCGCGATCCTGCCGAGATGGTGCGTGCGGCGGCGACCCTGGCCGACCTGCACCGGGCGCGAGCGGTGCAAGGACGCGGCGTGGAGCACCACGACCACCTCGAAGGACCGGCCCAGGTGGCGTTCCTGCAAGGACTGCTGGAGCGGCTCGCCGTCGAGGGGCGGGCCTTCGTCGCCGAACTCGTCGTCGACGACGAAGTCGTGGCTTCGGGAGCGTTCATCGAGGACGGAGATGGGCTGATGGTCTACTACTCGGGCTATCGCGAGGAGTGGTATCGCTACAGTCCGGTGTTTGTGATCGACGCGCACGTTTTTCGGGAAGCGCTCGAACGCGGCGTACGGCGACTCGATTTTCTTCGCGTGGCGGGTCTTTGGAAGTCTCGATGGGGCGCGACGGAGTGCGTGCCCATGGATCGTGCCTTCGTGCTTCCCCTACGACCGATGGCGCTGTTCCGGGTCGGGCTCTACTTAACGGGAGTGACCTTGCGCAAGGACGTGGTTGGCCGCGTTCCGGTAATCGCCGAGCGCATCGCCCTCCGGATTAAAAAACTACGAAATATTTCGTAAATACGAGATTTTTCGTATAGAATGTCCCTTATGGACGAGGGAAGCGGCCCAAGGCCGACGAACGCCGAACTGGGCATCCTGCGGGTGCTTTGGGAACGGGGACCGAGCAGCGTGCGCGAAGCGCAAGAGGCGCTCTCGAAAGGGCGCGAGGTGGGCTACACCACCGTGCTCAAGACGATGCAGATCATGGTGGAGAAAGGGCTTCTGGTCCGCGAAGAGCGGGGAAGGGCTCACGTCTACCGTCCCGCGGCCCTGGAGGAAACGGCAAAGCGCGATCTCGTGGGCGACTTTATGGAGCGCGCCTTCGGGGGCTCGGCACGCGATCTGGTGATGCACGCGCTTTCGGCAAAGCCCGCCTCCTCGGAGGACTTGGCGGAGATTCGGACCCTGCTCGACCGCATGGAGGCCGAGCGTGGTTGATCGCCTCGGATGGACCCTCGTCCATTTTGTATGGGAAGGCGCGGCGGTCGCCGCGCTGCTGGCCCTCGCCCTGTTGTTGACTCGACGGTCGACGCCGGGGCTACGATACGGCCTCGCTCTCGGGACCCTGGTCGTCTTGGCCGCGTTGCCGATCGCCACTTTTTGGGCGCTTGCTCCCGCTCCCATAACGGCATCGTCTGGATCGTTGCGCTTCACCGCGGGAGAGGCGATCGTCGGCACGCCGACGGCTTTGGCGAAGATGCCGCTTCTCGTCGGCGTCTGGGCGGTCGGCGTCGTCCTGTTGAGCTTTCGGTTCGCGGGCACGATGGTCTATCTCTATCGCTGGCGGCGCCGTCACACCCGTCCCGCTCCCCGTGAGGAGCAGGCGAAGCTCGATGCATTGGCCCGGCGCCTCGGCTTGCGACGCCGAATCGCACTGCTCCTCTCCGATCGAATCGAAGTTCCCTCGGCGTGGGGAGTGATCCGACCGGTCGTCGTACTCCCCGCGAGCCTCGTGACCGGGCTCTCGCCGGCTCAGATCGAAGGGATCCTCCTTCACGAACTGGCTCACGTGCGGCGGCAAGACTACGCCGTCAACCTGCTGCAGGGGTTCGTCGAGACCGCGCTTTTCTACCATCCCGCCGTTTGGTGGGTCTCCTCCGTCGTGCGCCGCGAGCGCGAGCACCTCTGCGACGACGTCGCGGTGGCCGCTTTGGGAGATCCGATGCCCTACGCTCGCGCCCTGCTCCACCTTGAAGAGCGCCGCCAAGCGCCCCGTCCCGCGCTATCCGCCAGAGAAGGCAACCTGATGAACCGCATCGCCCGAATTCTTTCCCCCAAGCCCGCTTCCGCGCGGCTCTCCCCCCTCGCTCCGTCGCTCGCCGCCCTTGCCGTGGTCGGTTTAGCCTTGGGCGGCGTTCTTCGTGCCGAGGCGCAAGCCGCACCGGTCGAAAACCCGACCACGGCCCGAAAGGCGCGGGCCATCGCCCAAGTCGACCGGACCCGAAGCGACCTAGCCCCGGTCGAAGTTCGCCTTCGGCAAGGCCTCGCTCGCCTCCAGGCCGCGCAAGCGCAGTCGAAGGCCAAGTCCACCGCCTGGTCGGCGGGGAGTCTGAGGCGTGCCCAAGAGGAACTATTGAAGGCCCGGTTGCAACTCTTGGTCCAGCAAAGCAAGGTCGATACGCAGATCGCACGGGCCGAAACCGACGCGGCACGGAAGCGATTGGACGAAGCGCGGCACCGCGGTGCGACCTACGGCGTTCCGGGCAAGGCGCAGTTCCCCGTCTGGTCGGCCAAGGAATGTCCCCAAGGCCTAGGCCGCCTTGCCACACCCAAGACCGCCGACGCGTCCGCTCAGGACTGGGCGGCGATGCAGCGGGCGCAGGCCGAGCTGGCGCAGGGTCTTGCGATGCAGCGAAAGGCGATCCTCGCCGCTCAAGGCGCTGCGGCGCGGGCTCGCGTGAAGGCGGACTTCCAGGCGGACCGCGCCGCCGGGGATCGTTCGAAAGACCGCGACCGACTCATCGCCGAAGCCAAGACGGCGCAGGTCAAGGCGGAGAAGGCAAGGGCCGATGCGACGCAGAGCCCCGACGCGTTCGTCGCGCCGTCGCCGACCAGAGGCGCGCCAGTGACGGATCTCTTTAGATGGGCGCAGGCACCGACCGACTCGGAAAAGAAGCTTCTTCGCACGATCGCAGATGCCCAAAAGGGGGAAGGCCAGGTGACCGAGAATCGGCTTCGGACGCTTCAGAGCCAGGATATCCTGAGGAAAGAGGTGATCGCCTCGGCGCACTCGATCTTCGGAGCGGCGGGGCAGGTGAAAGGTCTGGGCTCGACGAACTTTAGTCGGCCGTGGAGTTTGCAGACGACCCAAGCGGGCAAGGTGTACCTCGTCGATCCGAGCAAGGCGACGGCGCCCCTGAAGATCGACATCACCACGTTCGGGAATGGCTTTGCGTTCGGCGAGCCGAAGATCGAGCTCGGAGACCGCGGCCGGGTCTCCGTCGACGCCAAGGACACGCCCTTCAACGTCGCCGTACGCGCCCTCGCCCGTAAGGCAAAGCTCTCCGTGGTGATCGAACGCGGCGCGTATGGCGACGTGAGCCTGGTGCTGAGCGATCGCGCGGCGGGAAACGCTCTGGAGATTCTCTGCAAGGCGGCGGGCGCGGAACTCCGCAACGAAAAGGGCGTGTACTTCATCCACCCCCGCAAGTAAGGATCGCGCTCGCGTCGGGCGAAAGCGCGGCCGCCTAAAGAGGAGTGAGTGGGCAAGTGCCACCAACCCTCTTTACCGACCGCGACCCACCTGCTTTATACTGAAGGTGTGGATTTTACGGTGCGGCTCAAAGGCGGCCTGCCGGTTTCGGCAAACGGGCGAGAGCTATCGCCGCCGCCCGACCAAGCCGTCGCAGTTTTGTTTTTCGGTCTCATCGCCGCGAACGGAGGTTGGATCTCGCGGTCCGAAGCCTCCCAGCGTCTCTACCCCGACTCGGATCCGGCAACCGCCCGCAATGCCTTGCGCCAAGCGCTCTTCCGCCTTCGGCGTTGGCTTGGCGCCGACGTTGCCGAGTCCCGGTCGGGATTGTTGCGGTTGATGCCCGGTAAGGTCTCATGCCTCGACGAAGACGACGCCTCTCGGGTCGCTCTGGTGTCTTGGCTCGACCACCCTTGGGCTGCCTCCGCCATGGACGCTCGGCGCCGCCGCACGTCCGTTTCTCATCTCGACGACTTTGCGAGGGCCGTCGAGTCGACGGCGGCGATCGATCCCGACGCGGCGCGGAGCCTTCTCGTCGGCGGCTCCGCGCTTGCCCTGAGCATGTCTCCCGAGATTGCGATGCGGCTGGTCGTCCTGACGAAGCCACGCGATCCCCTCTCGCCCCTCGCGTTCGAGCACCTCGCCCTTTGCGCGGAACTGCAGATGCATTCGATGTCCTACCATCACGCCAAGGCGAACTACGGAAACGCTTACCGGCTCGCCGTTCAAGGACGAAGCCGAAGCAAGGCGTTTCGGGCCGCCTCGATGTCGGCCTTCGCTCACATCGAGGCCGGCGACATGCGGGGCGCGGCGACTTGGCTCGACCGTTGCGCGGAGATCGCAAAGACCCATCCCGAGGGGCCGCTCTTCGTCAACGCCCGTGCCGCGTTCCTCTGGAACGCGGGCAACTTCGGCGAAGCGGTCTCTCTGATGCGGGCATCGGCGCCAAGTCCGGATGCCGCCGATGGCTCCCAACTCCTTCACTACTGGACGAACTTCGCGATGCTCGCTTCCGAGTCGGGCGACTTCGAAACCGCGATTCAAGCCGACGAGGAGGCGAGGGGCCTCGCGCGGTCCGCGGTTCATGGCGGCTATCTTCAAACGCTCGAACTTGCGCGGTCGACCCGGCTCATGAACCAGGGACGCCACGACGAGTCGCTTCGCGCCTTCGAGGCTTTACGTGAAAAGTCGAAGGACTCTCCTCCAGACGCACGTTTGTACGCGGAGGAAGGCTATGCCGAGGCGCTGGCCCGCGCGGGCGAAGTCCGTCGGGCCGCCGAGGTTTGGTCGAAAGCGGAAGCCGAGCGGTTGGCGACCACCGCTCGGCTCACGCCCCGCCTCACCGCGCGTAAGCGGCTCATTTTCCAGACGGTCTGATCTATCGCTTTCCGGTTGCGTTCGACTGAACAGTGGGATCGACGAAGGCGACGCTAACGACCTGGAAGGACATCCCGGCGGGCGTCGTGCCCACCGAGTCCTGGGCACCGGACGCGACGTCCGCGAGAACGATCGTGGAGCCGACCGCATCGAAGCTGGCGAGGATCGCGGTCTTGCCGTCGGACGAGATGTCCATTCCGCCTTCGTTAAGCGGATTATTGCCGGAGACGTCGCCAAAGAAGGCGAGCGTCGTGCCGGTGTAGCTGCTTGCCGCCCCGGTGCTTGGCGTTGCGATCTTGACAAGCCTTGCGCGATGGCTAACGGCAATGCTGTAGGCGTAGAGCGTTCCCGAAGGCGAGTAAGCGATGCTGTCGATCTGAGAACTCGAGTCGGCGGTTTCGTTTGCGACGAGGGCGCCGGTCGCCGGATCGAGTCGGGCATTGGTGAAGTTGCCGATCACACGAACCTGGTCGGTCGTGGGATCGAAATCCATGTCGGTGACGACGTTCGTCAGGCTGAGAGGATTCGTCGCGCCAACCTTCGTCGCCACGCCAGTCGCCGGAACGAGGGTGTACAGAGTCCCCGACGCTCCGGCGGCATACAGGACGCCCGTCGAGGGACGTTGGTCGATGGCGGTGAGAGCGTCGCCCGCGTCGACGCCGGTGACCTTCACATCGGTGAGAAAGGACGAGGGCGAGTTCGTGTGAAACGTCGCGAGATGGAGAACGGAAGCTCCCGTTTCGTCGATCTCGAATCCGAGCGCCGCGGCGATGTGGTCGGCCACGGCGATCGTTCCGCCCGAAGAGTGGCCTCCGCCGCCTCCGCCGCAGGCGGCGAGCAACGTGGCGAGCGCCGGAAGGAGAGTGGTCTTTTTCATGGGGGTGAGTCGGTTCATCGAGTTCGCCTAAGCCGAAGGCTTGAGGAAGGCCACTCCGCTGGCAAAGTAGTTGCTGGGCAGGATGCCAAGCGAGCGCTCGGCCCCGCT
>CAXUKB010000080.1:12904-15534 GCA_964251345.1 uncultured Fimbriimonas sp.
CCCGTCGCGATATCGAGCAGATAGAGTTCGTTATCGTCGGCATCGATGAAAATCCCGTCGGCGCCATCGGAAGAGATGTCGAAGCCCGAGGTGCCGTCGAAGTAGGTGGTCGCGAGGGGTCGGAAACTCGTCGCCACCCCGGTGCTGGGGTTGGGCACCTTCAAAAGTTCGTAGTAGTCCTGGGAGGGAAACTCGCTGGCATAGCCCAGGGCATAGAGTGCCCCCGATGGGGCGTAAGCGATGGCAAACGAGTCCGTCGCATTCGTCCCTGCCCGAGTGAAGGACGTGTCGGTCGCGACCAAAGCCCCCGTATCTGGGTTCACTCGAAGGTTCTTGGCGTCCGTGGACGATGAGACACAGACGCGGAGGGTGTCGGTCGTCGGATCGAAGTCGATGTCACCGACAAAGTAGGACTGCGCCACGAGGTCGTGGACCGCGGTGACCGTCGCGATTTTCGTCGCCGCCCCCGTGGTCGCGTTGATCGTGTAGAGCGCGCCCGACTCGGAAACGCCGTAAAGTGCGCCGCTCGAAGGCCGCTGGTCGATAGAGTCGATGGACTCCGATCGCGTCACGCCGGTGAAGCTGTCGGTGATGGGGTCCGTTCCGGTGATGGCCACATTCGACAGCAGAGTGCCGACGTTCTTCTCGTTGATGGTCGCGATATGTTGCGTTCGGCTGCTGTCGGTGGTGATGAATCCTAGGAGGGCGACGATCTGGGATGTGACCTTCACGGGGGACGTGGATGTGGACGAGGAGGAATGGTGGTCGTGGCCGCCGCATCCGAGGACGGTTAAGGCAAGGAGCGCAAGGGAGGCGCGGGTCTTCATGGCATGATTCAGCGCTCGAAGCGCGTCCAGAGCCGTTCTACCGTCGAAGTTCTACAGAAGACAAATGCGTTAGCACCGCGTTACCGCGCCGCCGCTCGTCGATGCGCGAGAGGAGTGGAGGAGTACTTCAAGGACATGGCGCGCCGTCCGGGTAAAATCCTCTGTCGCCGCGCCAAGGCGGGCGCGAGTTTCCCCGTCATGCAAGTCACTCGAGAAGACCTTAACCCCTGCACGGTCAAGCTGACCGTCGTCCTCGACCCGGAAGAGGTTCAGCAGGGCTACGACACCGCCTTCCGGCAGCTTACGAAGAAGATCAAGCTGCCCGGTTTCCGGCCCGGCAAGGCGCCCAAGGCGATGCTGGAACAGGTGATTCCCTCGCAGGACTGGAATGAAGCGGCGGCGGAAGAGATCGTACGCAAGGCGTACGCCAAAGCCGTCGAGCAGGAGGACCTGCAGGTCGACCGCACCACCTCGCCGCAGGTGAGCCTCGACGCGCTGGACCAACGGGAAAAGAAGGCCGAGTTCACCGCGAAGGTGCCCCTTCCGCCCAAGGTCGAGTTGGGCGACTACAAGAACCTGCCCGTCACGCAGCCTCCGACGGACGTGACGGACCAAGAGATCGACTATCAGATCGCCGAACTCCAGAAGCGGGGCCAGTCGCGCGAGAAGGTAGCCGACCGCGGCGCGACCGACGGCGACGTCGCCGTGCTGAACCTCCAGGCGGAGGAAGGCGACGCGAAGAGCTTCGTGAGCGTCGTCGGCCAGAGCTTTCCCGCGCTCGACGAGGCCGTGCACGGCATGGGCGTCGAGGAGATGAAGAGCGTCGAGCTGACGTTCCCGGACACGTTCCAAGTGAAGGAGTGGCAGGGACAGACCCACAAGGTCAAGATCACCGTTAACTCGCTCTCCGCCGTCTCCACGCCGGCGCTCGACGACTCCTTCGCGCAGAGCCTCCAGATGGAGAACCTCGATGCGCTGAAAAACCGCCTCCGCGAGAACATCGGCCGCGCGAAGCAGCAGATGGTGCGTCAGGTGCTTTTCGAGGGTCTTCTCGAGGCGCTGATGGAGCGCAGCCAGGTCGCGGTGAGCGATAACATGTGGGAATCTCTCGCCGACCGTCGCCTTCGCGAGACGGCGGAGGAGCAGGTCCGGCAAGGGAAGACCCTGGAGGGATACGCCGAGGAGAACGGGATGACCGTCGAGGCGCTGGTCGAGGCGTGGAAAGAGCGCGCGAAGCTGGAAGTCCAGCGCGCGCTTCTCATCCAGACCGTGTACACCGCCGAGAACATGCAGGTCGGCAACGGCGAATTGAACGGCGAACTCGTGGCGATGGCGCAAGAGTACGGCGTCGAGCCGATGGAGATGCTCCAGACGCTCCAAGCGAACAACGCCCTAGACGAGCTGCAGTTCCGCGCGCTCTCGCGCAAGGTCTCCGACTTCCTTCTCGCCCATGCGGACGTGACGGTCGGAACGCCGGAAGCGGCAACCTCCGCGCTAGAGGCGCCAGCGGCCGAGAAGACGGGCGCCGAAGAACCGGTCGAAGAGGTTCTTCCGGTCGAGGATGTCGCGGGCGAGACAGCCGAGGCGAAGGCCAAGAAGCCGCGCGCCAAGAAGGCCGCCGCACCGGCCGAAGCCGAGACGCCCGCCGAGCCCGCGACGGAAGAATGAATTCGGAGGGAGCGTGCGGGTCTTGGCCCGCACGCCCCGTGAGGCGTCATAATGTCGGAGATGGGCGAACCCCTCTCCGCCCAATTGAGGGCCGCGACGGCTGACCTTCACCGACGAGTCGAAGACGGCGTGGAC
>CAXUKB010000081.1:0-15488 GCA_964251345.1 uncultured Fimbriimonas sp.
TACCGTGCTTCCACCGCCGCTTGGTACGAACCGGAGGACCGGCGGCGGTCCCTTCCCGAAGACAACGCGGAGCGCCTGCTCGATTCGGAGGAGCGGCGCCGTCTCGGTCGTTTGGGGCTCGTGCCCTGCTTTGCCAACAATCCCTACCTCGTCATGCCCGAGGGCCCCGGGACCCTCTTTCTCGAGTTTCACGCGCGCTCGGAAGGCGACATCAACGGCCTCCTCTATCGTGACGCCAAGATCCTGTGCCTGGCAGGCGAGCTTCGCCTGCGGATCGCCGAGGAGACCGTCGAGCTGAGTCGCGGCGACATGGTCGGCTACCGCAACGCGGACTTACGTTGGGTCGAACCCACGCGCCCCCTGCGCCCCGACGATCCGACGCCGTTCATCCTATGGATGGGCGCGGTACGCGTCGGCAAGGTGCTCAAGGGCGACGGCCGCCGCACCGTCGTACGGAGGAAGGCCAAGGCAGCCTGACGAGCACGGTTCCAGTACAATCCCCCCATGGCCGTCCTCGAAGTGCGCGACCTGCACGTCTCCTTCGGACCCGTCGAGATCCTCCGCGGCGTCTCCCTCGACTTGGAGGCGGGCCAGACGCTGGGTGTCGTCGGCGAGTCGGGCTGCGGCAAGTCGCAGACGGGCTTCGCGATTATGGAGATGCTCCAGCGGCCCGGGCGGATCACCAAGGGCTCGATCAAGCTCGACGGCCAAGAGCTCGTCGGCATGAGCGAGCGGAAAATGCAGGAGATTCGGGGCGAGGGCATCGCGCTCGTGATGCAGGATCCCTTCACCAGCCTTAATCCGATGATGCGCGTGGGGGATCAGATCGCCGAGGCGTTGCGCCTTCACCGGGGCATGAACAAGGCGCAGGCCGCCAAAGGCGCGATCGAGATGTTGGAGAAGGTGGGCGTGCCCGCGCCCGAGGCGAGCACCCGGAAGTACCCGCATCAGATGAGCGGCGGCCAGCGCCAGCGCGTGGTCATCGGCATCGCCTTCGCTTGCCAGCCCAAGGTCCTGATCGCGGACGAACCGACGACCGCGCTCGACGTGACCCTCCAGGCTCAGATCCTGCGTCTCCTGCGCGAACTGCAGGAGACGACGGGCGTCGCGGTTATGCTCGTCTCGCACGACATCGGCGCGATCGCCGCCGTCTCGGAGCGAATCGCTGTGTTCTACGCCGGTCGCGTCGTGGAGATCGGTCCGGCGACGAAGGTGCTGCGCGAGGCCGCCATGCCCTACACCCGGGCCCTCCTAAACGCCCTGCCCCGCGCGGGCATGACGAGCCTCGAGGCGATCGGCGGGCAACCGCCCGACTTCTCCGCCCTGCCCAAGGGCTGCGCCTTCTCTCCCCGCTGCCCCTTGCGCTTCGCGAAGTGCGACGAGGAGCCGGGCCTCATCCCCGTCGAGCCGAACCACGCCTCCGCCTGCTGGCGCGCCGAGGAGGTCGCAGCCATGCCGATGGGCAAGCGGTTGATCGAGGAAGCGACGGAGGCGCCTAAACCCCTTTAGACTGCGGTGGCCTGCCACCGCTTTCCCCGCCGAGCTTGCGAGGCGCTCCAACGACGACGCTCGCAGGCTCGCTCATCAAAGCGGCCGCAGGCGCCCGCACTCTAAACGAACATGATTCTCATGCTCAACGGGGCGTTCGGCGCGGGCAAGACGACCCTCGCGAACGCCCTGATCGAACGGCATCCCGATTGGATGATCTTCAATCCCGAGGAGGTCGGCGCGATGCTCTGGCGGATCTGCCCTGAGCCACGCGGCGACTTTCAAGACCTCGCTGCCTGGGCGCCGCTCGTGGTCGAGACGGCCCGCGCGCTGATCGCCGCCTATGGACGGACGCTCGTCGTGCCCATGACCCTCGTCGACGAGGCGAACTACCGGACGATTCGCCAAGGCTTCGAAAGGATTGCGCCCACCTACCATTTCGCCCTCGTCGCTTCCCCGGACACGATCACCCGACGGCTAAGCGAGCGCGGCTCCGATCGATGGGCGTTCGACCAGATCGACCGTTGCGTCGCCGCCCTCCGGCGTCCCGAGTTCGCCACGCACCTCGACGCGGAGCAGCCGATAACAGCATTGGTCGACGATGTTCTCCTCTGCCTAACCGCAAAGCGGTTGTAGCCGCACCCTCTGTGGGTGCGCTCAACGGAAGTCGTAACTCCCGCAAGCGCCCCCGGAGAGTGCGGCACCACGCTTGGGGCGTTCCTAATTGTGGTCTAGCAGATCGGCGTCCGCGGCACCGTACCGGTCGCCGAGCAGGTGCTCCGCGAAGTACTCGAACATCCGCTGGGTGACGTAGCCCGTGAGGTCGCCGTAGGCGTGGGGCTTGCCGGGCACGAGCAGGAAGTCGTACCGCTTGTTCGCCCGCATCAGGGCGTTCATCAGGCGGTACGTGCCTGCGTAGTGGACGTTGTCGTCCATGTCGCCGTGAACCAGCATGAGGTTGCCCTTGAGGTTCGCCGCGAGTTCCGCGTTCGTCGGCACCTTGATCTGAAACTTCGTCGGGCCGTCCGCGCCGCCGATGAACTGGGGGGTGTCGGGGAAGGTCGGCGTGAAGTCATCGTCGGGAGCGTTCTGCGCGCCGGTGCCGACCGTCGCAGGAACCTCGCGCAGGCCGTGGTACTGCTCCGCCCAGTTCTGGTTGTAGATATTGTTGTCGTGGTTGCCCGACTCCGACCAGCCGACCTTGAAGAACGAGTTGTAGGGCGGAAGCATGAGCGCCGCTGCGGTCATGAAGCCGCCGCCCGAGTGGCCGTAGATGCCGACCCGGTCGAGATCGATCCACGGGTACTTGGCGGCGAGCTGCTCGATGCCAATCTTCTTGTCCGCGAGGCCGTAGTCGCGCAGGTTGCCGTAGCCGTAGTTCTGGTAGGCGTTCGAGCGGTCCGGCGAGCCGCCGCGCGCGCCGAACGACACCACGATGAAGCCGAGCTGCGCGAGTCGGGCGTTCGTCGCCGTCGCGCTGAACGTGGTGGTCACCGCCTCCGTCTGCGGCCCAGGATACACGTACGTGATCACCGGGTACTTCTTCTTGGGATCGAAGTCGGCGGGACGCCACATGTTGCCCCAGAGATCCGTGACGCCGTCGGCCGCCTTGACCGAGAAGGTCTCCGGCATCGCCCAGCCGACGTTCTTAAGTCGGGCCGTGTCCGCCTTCTCCAGCTCTAGGATCGGCTTGCCGTCGTCGTCGCGCAGGCTGGCCGCCGTCTCCAGGTCCGTGCGCGAGCGGACGTCCACCACGTACTTGCGATCTTCCGAGATCGACGAGCTGTGATCCGCGTCGCCGGGATCCAGAAGGGTGAGGTTCTTGCCGTCGAGGTCGATTCGGTAGAGGTGGTGGTAATACGGGTCCTCGCCCTTCTCGCGTCCTACGGCGGTAAACCAAAGGTGCTTGTCGTCGACCGCCGCCACATCGGTCGCCCGGTAAGGCCCTGCGTCGACCGCGTTCTCCAGCTTGCCGTCGTTCGTGTACCGGTAGTAGTGGCCCCAGCCGGAACGCTCGGACCACCACAGCATCTCGCCGCCCGGCTTGACGTACCGGACGGGGCGAAGCTCGAGGGACGCGCCCAGCACCGACTCCGTGATGAGCGGCGTCGTCTTCTTCGACGCGAGGTCCATCTCGCAGAACTCGGCGGTGCGCTGAAGCCGGTCGCGCCGGGTGAAGCGGATCTTGTCGGACTGCTTCTCCTGGAAGTGGAGATTGCTCACCGTCTGATCCTTAAACTTCTCGACGGGCATTCGGTCGAGGTGCCGTCCCGCCATGTCGTACAGCCACACCTCGGTGAGGGTCACGTCGACCTCGCCCGGCATGTCGTACTTGTAGGTCAGCAGCGTGGGACGCGGCTCCGTCAGCGAGTTCACCAGGTACAGGTCCTTGACCTTCCGCTCGTCGCGGCGGACGACGAAAAACTTTTTCGAGTCGTCGGACCACGTGACGTTCGCCCGCACGCGCTTCTCGGGTGTGGTCGGCGGCGCGGCATCGTCGCCCGTGCCGTCGTCGAGGTTCAAATTTTGCTGGCGTCCGCCACGGCCCGCGCCCATGTCCTGCCCTGTCAATCGCGCCCGTTCGGCGCGTTGATCGATTTCCTGACGGCTTCCGAACGAGCGGTTCATCTCGCCGTCCTTCGAGACCTGGACCGGCGGCTTCTCCTTGCCGTCGACCACCTCGACGAAATAGAGGTTGAAGTCCTGGGCGTAGACGTACGCCTTCTTGTCCGGCGACCAGTTGCGGAAGTCGCCGCGATTCGCCCCGGGAGGGCCGCCCTGTCCCCCGCCTCCGCCGCGTCGGCCCCCTCCCCCGCCCGCCCGGGCGCCGGCGGGGGGACCGTCCTCCCGTCCGGTCGCCGCGCCGAGGTTCTTCAGGGCGTCCTTATCGCGGTCGTACTCGTACCGGATGCGATCGACGTTGAAGCGGACGAGCTTGTCGTTCTTCTCGTCGAAGGTCACCGTCGTCACGGGAAAGTTCGAGCGGTCGTAGGGTCGCTTCGTGGTCTCCGAAAGGAGAGCCGCCATGTGGTCGGTGTCGAACAGCGGCTCCTTCTTTTTCGACTTCGAATCGACGATCCAAAAATGGATTCCTTCCGTGTCGCGCCACGAGTACCAGAACGAATCGCCCTTGTTGATCCACGTCGGGGCGACGGTCAGGCTGTAGATGTAAGGCCGCAGCGCCTCTGCGCTGTAGCGTTCCTCAAGCTTCCAATTGGCCTTGTTGACGGGAATCTGCTGGGCCCCGGCAAGCGAGGGGGCGACGACGGAAAGGGCAAGAGCCGCGAGCGCAAAGGGCGCGACGCGCGAGAAGGAGGGCATGGTCCTGAAGCGAGAGACCGGAAGGGGTCCCTGGCCCTACGCAGATTTGCTTGGTGCGGGTTCCCCTTATGGAGCGCGGTTCAAGCGTCACCCCTTCCTTTCGTGGATGTTCGTGCCACGAAAGGAAGGGGACGAGGATAGAGAGCCACTCCAACGGCGAGTTTTGAGCGTGGAGTGAGTATCCGTCCGGAAAGTCCCCATTGTGCGTTCAGAACTCCCCACTCTCTCGGACACTCTATCCCTCCTCCACCCGCGACGCGCCGGTCGCGTCGCGGGTCACTCGGAGCACGCGGTCGGCGACTTGGGCCACCTCGTCCACGTGGCTCACGACGATGACCTGCGCGTAGCGCTCCTTAAGACCGGTGAGCACGTCGAGCAGGCTCTGACGCCGCTCGGCGTCGAGCGATCCGAACGCCTCGTCGAGCATCAGGAGGGTGAGCGCGTGGCCCTGCCGGTCCTGCACGAGTTCCGCGAGCGCGAGGCGAAGGGCGAGGGCGACCACGTCCTCCTCGCCGCCGGAGAGGATCGGGCGGTCGGTCTCCTCGTCCACGACCGTCGGATCGAACTCGGCGCTGAGGCGTACCCGGCGGTAGCGCCCCGCGGTCATCCGCTCCAGGAGCTCGCCCGCCCGGGCCTCGAGGTCGGGCCGGAGCGCACCGTTGAGGGCGGTGCGCAGGGCGCGCAACTCCGTCGCCACCGCGCCGTTCAGGAGCTCCCGGTGCCGGGCGGCCCGGAGCGCTTCCCGCCGTTCGCGGGCCTCCGCGAGGCGTGCTTCCGCCGACTCCCCCGCGCGTTCGGCGGTTCGGAGGTTCGCCTCGGCGGTGCGCAGGGCCGTCCCGGCGGCCTCGGCTCCGGTCCGGGCGGCGGCAGACCGCGCCAAGGCGGCTCTTGCCGCCGCCGCGTCCGCGACCCCCGTCGTCCGAATGGCCTCGGCAGTGACCCGGGCCTCCTCGGCGTACCTTTTCGCCTCGTCTTGGGCCATCTTGGCGCGAACCTCGGCGTCTCGCAAGCGCCGGTCGGCTCCGGCAAGGGCCTTTGCCCGCTCCGCCGCGGGCGCAAAGCGCGCGATCTCGTCTTCGATTTCTCGGGGGGACCGATCGGACGATGCACCCTGCCGGAGCTCGGCGGCGCGCAGACTCCGCTCGAGCGTGTCCAGTTCGAGCGGCGCGATCTCCGGCCGTAAGGAGACCGCCGCCTCCAGACGCGACTCGGCGTCGGCTACCCGGGCGGCGAGCGCCTCGCGCCACGCCCGGGACTCCGCGCCCAAAGGACGCCCACACACCGGACAAGGCGCCCCGTCCCTTCCCGCTTCGGCCTCCCGAAGCGCCACCCGGGCCGCGTCGACGGCCTCCCGGGCGGCGGCCAGCTCGGCCACCGCCGACTCCCGTCGGACCTGCCAGTCGGCCCTCGCTGACGCCAGCGTCGCGGCGACCTCGTCGATCGTCCGCGTCTCACCCGGCGCGAGCCGTTCGGCCTCGGCTCGCGCCCGCTCCGCGGCGACCGCGGCCGGAAGAAGCGCCGTGAGGGACGCGTGATGACGAACGGTTTCGGCAATGGCCAAGGCTTCCGCCGCCTCAAGCCGCGCCAGGGCGAGCGTGTCATCGGCCATCGCCTGCGCCGACGTGGCGAACCGCAGCGCTTCCCGGGCCGCCGATTCCCGGGCGACGAGCGCGAGGTAGGCCTCCGCCGCGCGTCCTTCCGGTTCCGCCTTCGCCGCCTCGTCGCGCGCCCGCTGCGCCTCTACCTTGGCGATCCGAACCTCGGTCTTCGCCGCCCGAAGCGCCTCCTCGGCCTCCTTGGCCGCGGCTCGGATCGCCGCCTCGTCGCCCACCGTCTCGCCGAGCGTTCGGACCTCGGCGCCCGCCGCGCGCCGGGCCTCCGCCGCGAGCCCTTCCGCCCGCCGCAATCGATCGAGGCCGAGCATCCGCGCCACCTCCTCCTGCCGGGCCGATGCCGTCCGGAACCGCAGGAACGCCAGTCCCTTCTGCTCGGCGAGAAACGAGTTTCGGAACTGTTCGTAGCCGAGCCCCAGCAGCCGGACGCAGGCGCGGGTCGTGTCCGCCAAGCCCTCCGCCAGCCGACGATCCCCCTGGGCGAGGAAGGCCCGATCGGGCCGTCGCTCGACGGTGTACGGCACGTCGCCCAACCGGAACTCCAGCCGCACCCGGTACGGCGCACCGTCGTCCCCGCGCAGGGTCTCCTTCGTCCCCCGCTGCTCGCCGAAAAGCGCGAAGGTCACCGCCTCGAGCAGGGTGCTCTTTCCCGATCCGTTCGCCCCCACGATCGCGGTCAGCCCTTCGCCGAAGGCGATGTCGGTTCTCCGATGGAGTCGAAAGCCGTCAAGCGTCAGCCGGTCCAGAGTCAAGCTCCGATGCCTCCCGCAACCTCTGCAATCCCGCCCCGATCAGCTCGTCTCGTTCCAGTCCCGCCGGAACCCGGAGGCCCGCCGCGTGCGCGCGCCACGCTTCCTCCAGGGTCATCGCGGGTCCCAGCGCCCGATCCTCACGAGCCGCCGTGCCAACCGCCACCGCATACGAGAGCGCCCGACCCGAGATCTCCCGAATCACCGCGGGCGCAAGCCGCGCCCGCAGCCCCGGCGCGGCGTCCACGATCCGTTGCCGGACGATCGGCCGAAGGAGTGGTGGGGTGAGCAACGGGAAACCGGAATTCTCAATGGCGGCTTGGGGGAACTCGCCATCGGCGTTTTCGATCATCCGTGCCTCCACCGCTTCGTGGTCGAGTCCGCGGGCTTCGATCGGCGGCAGGTCGAGCACCGGACGCGTCGCGACGGGCACGAACTCGATGCGCCCGTCGAACCAGACCCAACCCTTGGCGTGCCGCGTCTCGTCCCACACGTTGGTGGAAGCGTAGTCGGTCGACCCGGCGTAGCAGACGTTCGGTCCGTAGGGCTGAAACACGTGGTAATCGCCGAGGGCGACGTAGATCCAGCCTTCATGGCGAAGCGCCTCCGCGTCGAAATCGCCGCCTTCCCTGCCCCGGGGCAAGGCCTGCCGGCTCATGCCGTG
Organism: uncultured Fimbriimonas sp.; assembly: GCA_964251345.1. Taxonomy (GTDB): domain Bacteria; phylum Armatimonadota; class Fimbriimonadia; order Fimbriimonadales; family Fimbriimonadaceae; genus Fimbriimonas. The sequence continues at coordinate 7,836 of CAXUKB010000081.1, forward strand.
AAGCGTCAACACGGCGGGACCGGAAGGCGGCTCCAAGACGAGACCGCCTGCCTTGAGCGCGGCGCTCGGCACCGCGACCACCTTCACGAACCCCAAGTCGAGCGTCGTGGTCTCGCGCTCCACCACCGAGACTCCGGGGATGCTCTCGAAGAGGGGCAGCACGCCCCCGAAGCCGCCGCGCGGCACGTCGTGGTTGCCGCCGAGGATCACCAGCGGCTTCCCTTTTCGTTTCGCCTGAAACGACTCCACCGCGCGGTAGCCGCCGACGAGGGAAAGGTTCGAGGGTCGCACGACGTGAAAAAGGTCGCCCGCGTGGACGACCAGATCGGGGTCACGCGCCGCGATCGCGTCGAGCGCCCGGGCGAACGTCTCTAGCACGTCCACTTCCCGCACGTTCGCCCCGTCCGGACGCACCTTTCCGTAAGCCCGGAAGCCCAGATGAGTGTCGGAAAGGTGAGCGAGAGTCATTTCGATCGACGGTTTACGAATGACGACCGACTCCACCTCCTCGGCAATCGTCGATCCGACACTCGTCAATACGAGGGGTACCCTCGATTCGTGCTTCGTCCCGGCCCGTCGTCACCCGGAACCCTCCTTCGCGAGCTTTGGAAAGACGGGGCGGTGCTCATGCCGGGCGTGTACGACGGCATCTCCGCCGTCTCTGCCCTGGGCGCAGGAGCACATGCGCTTTATCTCACCGGTGCAGGACTGACCAACGCGCGCCTCGGCGTCCCCGACGTGGCCCTCGCCACGCTCACCGAGTTTACGCAGACCGCCGCCGCCGTGACGGCGGTTACCGGCCTTCCCGTGCTGAGCGACGCCGATACGGGGTTCGGAGGCGCGTGGAACGCGTATCGCACGGTGCAAGAGATGGAGCAGGCGGGCCTCGCCGGGATTCACCTGGAAGATCAGATGCACCCGAAGCGATGTGGTCATCTCGACGGGAAGTCGCTCGTCGAAACGGGCGAGATGGTGGCCAAGGTGCGAGCCGCCGTCGAGGCGAAGCGGGACCCCGCCTTTGTGATCTGCGCCCGCACCGACGCCCGCGGGGTGGAAGGGCTCGACTGCGCGATCGAACGGGCCATGGCCTACGTGGATGCCGGCGCCGACGCCGTCTTTCCGGAAGGCCTCACCGAAGAGTCGGAGTTCGAAGCGTTCCGCCGGGCGCTGCCGAACACGCCGCTGCTCGCCAATATGACGGAGTTCGGCAAGACCCCCCTTATCCCGTTCTCGCGCTTCGACGAATTGGGCTACCAGATGGTGATCTTCCCCATGACCGGCTTTCGTCTCATGCTGCGGGCGCTCGACGAGGGATATGCCGAGCTACTTGCCTGCGGCACCCAGGCGTCCCTTATTGACCGGATGCGGACTCGAAAGGAGCTTTACGAGCGAATCGAGTACGCGGAGTACGACGCCGCCGACCAACGATGGGGACGTTAAGTCACCCCGGTACCGAACCGACCGCCTGACCGAAGACCGAATTACGCGAAGCCATTCAAAACAAGCCGAGTTCGCGCAGAGCTTCTGTGAGCTTGGGGCGATCCCAGAGCCACGCCGTTCGCAGGAAAAAGCCGGGCAGCACGGAGGAGAAGACGCGTCCCTCATCGTCGGGAGCGACCCGGGCGTAGAGTCCGTCTTGGAGACGGTAAAACTCGGCGAGACGACGTCGGAGATCGACGATCCAATATTCCTCGACGCCCGCACGCTCGTACTCGTCGAATTTCTCACCCCGATCGCGCGCACCCGACTCCGGCGAAACGATCTCTACGACGAGATCTACAGGGCCTTCGCAGTGGGTTGGGCGGATACGATCGAGGCTCTCGCTCCGGAAGAACGCGACGTCAGGTACCCGCACCGTATTTCCAAGGTGCAGGGCGAAGCTGTCGCCCACGACGACCCCAACATCGTGGTATTCCGCGTAAGCGTCGAGAATCTCCGCCAAGAAGAGCACCGCGCGACCATGATCGGAGGAAGGAGGCGGCGCCATCTCAACGAGGCCACCGCCAGCCCATTCGTAACGCCCTTCGGGAGCCGAGAGAAAGGCGGCGATCGCATCGATCGCGATGGCGTCCATACGGTCATTCTACGCCCTGAACGCCGTACTGGTAGACTCCCGTAGCGTAAGGATCAACGATGAGCGAGACCGTAGCCCCGACGCAGTACCCCTATTCTCCCGGCCTTGAGGGCGTCCCGGCGGGCGTCTCGACGATCAGCGAAATCGACAGCGACCGTAGCTCGCTGCAGTATCGCGGCTACGACGTTCACGACCTTGCCGAGCAAGGTTCCTACGAGGAGACGGCCTATCTTCTTCTCTATGGCAAGCTGCCCTCGCCGACGGAGCTCGACGGATTTAAGAAGCAGCTCGGCTCGGAGCGGAAGGTCCCGGTGGCGATCTACGACGTGATCCGCGCCCTGCCGAAGGCGACGCACCCGATGGACGTCATTCGGACGGCGTACTCGGCGCTCGCGCCGTTCGACCCGGATTACAACGCGCCGAGCACCGATCACGACGCGAACGTGCGCAAGGCCGTTCGGATCGTCGCGAAGGCGGGCACGATGGTGGCCAACGGCTACCGGATCATGAAGGGCGAAGAGCCGCTGGAGCCCAAGCCGGAGCACACGACGGCCCAGAACTTCCTGTACTTGATGAACGGCGTCGAGGCCGATCCGCACACCGTCGAGTTGTTCGACGCGTCGCTCACCCTCTATGCTGAACACACCTTCAATGCCTCGACCTTCGCGAACCGCGTGACGGTGGCGACGCTCTCCGACCTCTATAGCGGCATCGTCACCGGCATCGGCACCCTCCGTGGCCCGCTGCACGGCGGCGCGAACGAGGAGGCGATGAAGATGCTCCTCGAAATCGGCACGCCGGAAAACGCGCAGGCTTGGATCGACGACGCGCTCGCGACGAAGAAGAAGATCATGGGCTTCGGCCACCGCGAGTATAAGAAGGGCGACTCGCGAGCGATCTACCTCACCCGTCTTGCGAAGGAGCTCGGCGAGGAGAAGGGCAAGCCGGAATTCGGCAAGGTCGCGGACATTCTCGAGGCGACGATGTTGGAGCGGAAGAACCTGCATCCCAACGTCGACTTCCCCGCCGCCTACGCTTACTACCTACTCGGGATTCCGACGGAGCTCTACACTCCCATCTTCGTGGTGGCGCGCGTAGCAGGCTACTGCGCCCACGCCATCGAGCAGTTGGACAACAACCGGCTCATCCGGCCGAAGGCGATCTACCAAGGCGAGAAGAACCTTGCGTACGTCCCGCTTGCGGAACGGTAGAGCCGCCTTCCGGCGTTAGCAGAGAGCGTCCTTATGAGAAAACGCAAGTCTCCCATCGTCCTCGTGACCGCGCTCGTCGTAGTCGTTGCGGGCATCGTCGGCTTCAACTTCGCGACGAGCCGCGTCGGCGGCAATCCGGCCGAGCATCCGCCCACGCCGGAAGTTCAGGACGTGAAGCCCGTCGGTGCGTCGCGTCCCGCCGAGTCGACGACTCAGGTGGCGTCGGGCGTTCAAAGCGCGCTCGGTGCGACGACGACTCCAGCCCCGAAGGCGGCAGGTGGTCCTCCGGGAATGCCCGGGGCCGGTCCCTTGATCCTTAATCCCGGCGCGGGCTCAAAGCCCGAAAAGCCGAAGCCGAACCCCTCGTCGACTTCCGCCCAGTGGTACAACAAAGACAGCGCTATGGGCAGCGGCAAAGGCTAGTCCAACCTCGGAACGACCACGAGGCGCCCAGTCGGCGTCCGCAGGCGCTCGAATCTCGTGCCGAACGAGTCGTCGAGCGCCTCGCTCACAAGGACGGCTTCGGCGGCACCGACCATCGAAACCCGCCCCTTCGTGAGAAGAACCGCCCGGTCGGCGATCGCGGCCGCAAGATTGAGGTCATGGATCGCGAGGAGGATCCCGCGCCCTTCGCGCGCGAGTTCTCGCATTAGCCGAACGACCCACGCGGCGTGATGCGCGTCCAGATGAGCCGTCGGCTCATCCATCAGGAGCAAAGAGGCTTCTTGGGCAAGGGCACGGGCGATGAGCGTTCTCCCCCGCTCGCCGCCGCTGGTCTGGTCCATCCGACGGTCGGCGAGCGCGTCGAGATCTGCCTGAACGATCGCCCCTTCCGCGGCGGCAAGATCCTCGGGCGTGTCGAGAAGGCCGCTACCCCGGGCCAACCGCCCCATCGTCACGATCTGACGGACGGTGAACGCAAAGGGCGCGACTTCGTCCTGCGGCACGGAAGCGATACGTCGGGCGACCTCGCGCGGCTTCATGTCCTTTAGGTCATCGTCTCCTAGGCGAACGCATCCGCCGAGCGGAGCGAGGAGCCCCGCAAGCGTGTTAAGCAGGGTCGACTTACCGCTGCCGTTCGGTCCGAGCAGGACCACGACCTCGCCTGCTTCCACCCGGAGATCGACGCCCGTGAGCACGGGCGTGTCGTGGCCGCAGGCGAGACCGACGGCTTCGAGAAGAGGCATGGCCCTATTGTGGCGCCGGCTTCCGACCGATCCTTAACGACGTACGCCCATGTTGGATTCCTCCGCCCGCCACGACCTCGTCACCCTCGTGCTTGTCGCGTTGCTCATCATTCCTCTCGTCGTCGCGACGGCGGTCGGGTGGGCGTTCGCCGGACGCAACGGCGATCTCTTCGTCGCCGAGCACTGAGCCCGGGACGCCCTCCTAAGATTAGGAGAGGATGCCGCCACTAAAGGCGGCGAAAAGCCCCGCGTAAGCCTGCCCATTTGAGAGAAGTTCGGCGTGACTGCCCGTCTCGATAACCCGGCCATCGGCCATCACAAGGATGCGGTTAGCACGGGCGGCAGTGGTCAAGCGGTGGGCGATGAAGAGGGTCGTGCGTTGCTGCATCACCTCGTCGAGCGCCTCGGTGACCGCGCGCTCGCTCTCCGCGTCGAGGGCACTGGTGGCTTCGTCAAGAAGAAGCAGGGCGGGTTCCCGCACGAGGGCGCGAGCGATGGCGACCCGCTGGCGCTGACCGCCCGAAAGTCCGGCGCCGCCCTCCCCGAGCGGGCTCTCGTAGCGGTTGGGAAGAGCATCGACGAACTCGTCCACATGCGCCATGCATCCCGCCGCCGTCACCTGTTCGTCGGTCGCATCGGGCTTGCCGAGGCGCACGTTTTCGGCGATAGTGCCCGCGAAAAGGAACGTCTGCTGAGGCACGACGCCGATCTGCTCCCGAAGCCATCGCAGGTTAAGTTCGCGCACGTCGACGCCATCGAAAAGGATGCGTCCGGCGGTGGGATCGTAGAAGCGCAGGAGAAGGTCGGCGACGGTGCTCTTGCCTGCGCCGCTGGGACCGACAAGGGCAAGCGAGGTGCCATGCTCCAGGGTAAACGAGACGTCGCGCAACGCTTCGGTGCCGTCGGGATAGGCAAAGAACACGTTCTGAAACTCAATCCGCCCTTGCGGATTCTCCAGAACCGTTCCCGCGTCCTCGTCGGCGACTTGGTCGGGGACGTCGAGGATTTCATGGTGGATGCGGTCCGTGGCCGCATCGATGGCGTTCAGGTTGCTTGTGATGCCCGATACGCCCCGGATACCCTGGTTGATGCGGTCGAACGCGAGGACGACGGCGAGGATCGTGCCGACGTCGAGTTGTCCGCGAGAGGTCAGCCAGCCGCACACGAAGAGTACGGCGGCGACGGTCGTCGCGCCCAGCAACTCGACGAGGGGTCGCAGCGCGGCGTTGAGACGCGCGTTGTCGACGGCCACGTTGTAAGTGTGCCGGAGCCGTCCACCGAAGTCCTTCTCGACTCTCGATTCGGCGGCGAAGGCCTTGATCACGCGAACCCCCTGCAACGACTCGGAAGTAACGGCGGAGAGATCCGCAAGGCAGCTCTGGAGTTGTCCTTGCGAACGCTTGATGCGATTGCCGTTGCGCCGGATGACCGCGGTCATCGGGACGACCGCCACGAGGCCCACGAGGGCAAGCAAGGGTTGCTTGTAGAGAATGTAGCCCAAAGCGATCGTCATCGAGATCGGCGCCTCGATGCTGTCGCGCAGCACGGAGATCGAACTCGCGTAGACGTTGACGTCGTTCGTCAGAACGCTTTGGATCGCACCGGCGCGACGCGTGCCGAAGTAGGAGATCGGTAACCGCTGAAGCTTGGCGAAGAGCCGAGCGCGAAGGCCGTTCGTAAGCCGGGAACTCGCCTTGCTCAACGCCACCGCCGAGCCCCGATCGAAGAAGTACTTGATTCCGAACAGAAGCACGACCAGCAGGCAGTAGATGCCCAGCCGCTCCAACGGCGGAACGGAATGGCCGCCGAGAATGGCATCGATCGCGCCCTGGAGCTTCTGCTTCGCAGGGGCCATCGTGTCCCCGAGCCCAGGGACGGACGGCGTTTTCGTCGGGTTTTCGGGATCGTTTCCCGCCGCGCGGGAGAGCTCGGTGATCGCGTTCATGCTCGCGCCGATGAGCGGAATCGGCGCGTTTTTTAGAATCCCAACGATGAGCGAGAAGACCAGCCCCCTCGCGATCAGCTTGTACTGAGGTCGGAGTTCCGCCACGAGGCGCGGATCGAGACGGGGAACGAGGTTGAACCGTTTCATCGCGCGGCGCAGGCGGTTAGAAGGGTACCCGTCCGACGTTTAGGCCAAGCCGCTCCGATTCGTTGACGGCGAGACCCGATCGTCTCGCCGCCGGTTCTTAGAACTCGGCGTGGCCGGGAGTGCGGTGGAAAGGAATGACGTCGCGGATGTTCTTCATACCGGTGACGTACATGAGGAGCCGCTCGAAGCCGAGGCCAAAGCCCGCGTGGGGCGCCGAGCCATAGCGGCGAAGGTCGAGATACCACCAATAGGGCTCGAGCGGAAGGCCCATCTCGCGGATGCGCGCCTCCAATCGATCGAGCCGCTCCTCGCGCTGGGATCCGCCGATGATCTCGCCGATGCGAGGCGCGAGCACGTCCATCGCCCGGACCGTTTTGCCGTCCTCGTTCATCCGCATGTAAAACGCCTTGATGTCCTTTGGATAGTCCGTGAGGATCACCGGGCGCCCGACCTTGGTCTCGGTAAGCCAGCGCTCGTGCTCGCTTTGAAGGTCGTCTCCCCAGGCGACGGGATACTCGAAGTTCTCGCCCGACGCCTCTAGGTGCTCGACCGCCTCGGTGTAGGTCATGCGCTCGAAAGGCGAGGTCACGACGTGCTCCAGGGTCTCCAACAGCGTGGGCTCGACGCGCTGGTTGAAGAACGCGAGGTCGCCGCCGCACTGGTCGAGCAGGTGGCCGATCGTCTCCTTGAGGAACTCTTCGGCCAGGTTCATGTCGCCCTCCAGGTCGCAGAACGCCATCTCCGGCTCGACCATCCAGAACTCGGCGAGGTGGCGCGAGGTCGCGGAGTTCTCCGCCCGGAAGGTAGGACCGAAGGTGTAGACGTTGGTCATGCCCAGGGCGAGGGTCTCCGCTTCGAGTTGGCCGCTCACGGTCAGGAAGGCGGGCTTGCCGAAAAAGTCTTTCGATGGATCGGCCTCGCGGATGCGGTAGACGTGCTGTCCCTCGTCGCCTTCGAGCGGAGCGAGGGTCTCGACGCTGGTGGTGACCTGGAACATCGCGCCCGCGCCTTCCGCGTCGCTCGCGGTGATAATGGGCGTGTTGACGTAGTGGAATCCTCGGTCCTGGAAAAACTTGTGGACGGCCCACG
>CAXUKB010000082.1:0-15485 GCA_964251345.1 uncultured Fimbriimonas sp.
TCCAATGGTGAATCGGGCTCGCCCATCGCACCCAACTGGTTCGTCACCGCGAACCACGTGGCACCCACTATAGGAAGCAGCTACACGAACACGGACGGAACGTTCACCGTCACGAACGTCGTCACCGTGCCAAATGGCCTTGGGCAAGGAACGGACATCGCGCTCGTCCAGGTGGCCCAAACCTTCGCCCACTACTATAGTTACGGAAGCGTTCCGACGGGCGCCCCGAGCGTGAATGGGACGACCGTGACCTTCGCCGGAGTCGGGGCTTACTCGTCCGCCATCGGCGTTAACCCCGGCGGCAGCATTGGCCGGACCACCGCCACGAACACGCTCGACCGGCTCGTCACCACATCGGTCGATAATGTCAATACATTTGTGGCCTATGCTTATGACCTCGACGATGGAACGGCCGCCCACAACGTTTACGGGAGCCAGTTCGGAACCGCCGGGGAGGGCGGAATCGCCGGGGGCGACTCGGGTGGCGGTTGGTTTGTGAACACGGGAGGCACGCTGCCCCTCTTGGTCGCCGTTTCGAACGGAGTTCTCGATCAGAAAACGGTGACTGGGTCCGGCAACACCAACTATTTTGAGGCGGGAGGGATCGGCGTGGGAGCCGATCTGGGCTACTACGCCTCCTTCATCGCCCAGACTACCGGCGTCGGACCCGTCGCGCCGGTGCCCGAGCCCGCGACCTGCGCCGCGCTCGGCGTGGGCGCGCTGGCGCTGATCCGCCGCCGACGACGCGCTTAGGCGACGGCCCGGGGAGGTCCGGCCGAAGGCGTGTTCCAAAATCCTCAGGACCCTTCTCCCCTCCGGGGAGAAGGGTCCTGGAGCCTAGGCTTGACGCCCGAACGAAGACGAGGGTGCCCGATCGGGAGTTTGGAGACAGGCCCTAGCCGCCGGGTTTGGCCTTCGTCGCCTGGAGGTGAAAGTTCAGCTTCCGGCGGTCGCGTTCGACCTTCGACGGGACGAGTGCGTCGTGCCCCCGAGACTCTTCGTGGTCGAACTTTCAATCCCCGCGATGGCGTACGACTTCGTCTGCATCAGCGCTCCTCTTTTGCGTCTTTGCGCTTTTGCGAGAACCCGAGGCTAAATTCCGTGAACGCCTCGCCGAAGTTATGAAACGAACTCTAAGTCTTAACAGAGAATGGCCGCAGGCCGATTCTAGGCTTAAACGAGAGAGCGAAAACGTAAGACTTGCACGATCAGGGGACAGGAATCTCGCGCTCAGCTACAAGGATTAGGCCCCGTCTGCCTGGCGCTGAACGACGCTCCTCACCCTTGGGGGAGGCAGATGGGGGGTGACTTCGAATTGCAACGACGGTCCAGCATCGTTAGAGGCACTTAGATCCACCGGCCTCGTTTTGCTTCGTGCGTGTCCCTCAGGAGAGACGTCAGTCCGTAAGCGCCGTACAGGAACGCCAATCCACCGAGCCCAAGGAACATCGCCACGCCGAACACGTGGGCGTCCTGAGCGGCCCGGCGGAAGGCGGTTCCGAGGGCGTCGGGCCGCGGCATGCGCTACAGTCCGTACCCGGCAGCGAGAAAAACGGGCCCGCCGACGAAGTAACCCAGATCCTCGATCGCGCCCGCTAGGACGAGAATTCGCATCAACCATCGAAACGCCGGGGTTCGCGACCAAGCCGGTCCGTTCGAGCCGTTCGGAAGCGGTGTCATCGCTCTCCAAAGACGCGAGACGCCGGAACCGGGTTGCCCCGGTCCCAGACTATTGCGGTGGCGACGCGCAAGGCCACGTGTCGGTGACGTGCGTGAATCCCATCCGCTGCAGAATAGGCAGGCTCGTCGGAAGGGCGTCGACCATGAGATACCGGACGCCCGTGGCGGCCGCGTCCTGCGCCCGCGCTGCGACGACCGCCCGGTAGAGCCCCTTTCTCCGAAACTCCGGACGCGTGCCGCCGCCGTAAAGTCCCGCAAAGAGACTCTGCGGATTCGTATAGAGGCGTCCCACGGACGCCGGAACGCCCCCGACGTAGGCGACATACGCATCGTGGCCGCGAGCCCCCGTCCTGATCGCCTCGGCCAGCGTCTCGACCGTCGGTCCGTAGTCTTTCCCGAACGCCGCCTCGGCGACCGCACGGAAGCCGACGAGTTCCTCCACGCGCTCCACCCGTCGGACCTCGACATCCGAACCGCCCGCGAACGGCGTTAAGCCGTCGGCAAGATCGTAGAACACGATCGCCTCTCGTTCCCCGATCGCGAATCCCGCCCGGGCAAGGCGCGCCAGAAGGTCGGGCGGGCGGTCGAAGGAGAATGCTTTCCACTCGAAGGCGCCTGCGGAGCGGGAAATCTCTTCTTGAATCGCCGCCTCGGCGTTGTCCGAGTCGAGCGCGTAAGCCACGACATCGAGCTCCTCTCCCCGAAAGCGGCGCGTTACGGCGGGCGTGGCGTCCAGGGTCTCGCCCGGCCAGATCAGATTCCGGAGTTCATACCGGAGGGCCGAAACGAAGTCGTCGGCGTTCATCGGTTCGCAGACTTCCCGGGCCCGTCCGAAGCGATCGGGCTTGGTCTCAGCGTCGCGCTCCCGGAGTTCGTCCTTTTCGCCAAGCTCCTGCGGGAGCGATCGCTTACGAGGGCGACGGCGAGACAGAGCAGCCCGATGGCGACGCAAACGACTCCGGCGGCGAAAAGAAGCGACGAGGCTTCGTCGCGCGGGTGAAGGACCAAGACTTGAACCGCGGCGTGGCGGGCGGAATCGGCCGCGACGTTCCGGCGCAAGCTTGTCGCCGTACCGAAAAAAGCGATTCCGACAACGAGGCCGTCGATACCCGGGTGCCAGAATTCCCTGCGTTCGGATCCGTCCATCGTCGGACGGCAGGTTACCGCTCGACGATGGACGTGCGTTTAGTCCTTATACGGGTCGAACACATCGTCGCCCGCCATGACCACGCCGATCGGCCGCAGGGTGTGAAGCACCCGGATGGTCTCGCCCTGTTGGGGCAGAACCTCCGCCAGCCGCTTGTAGGCCTGGGGCGCCTCGTCGACGTCCGCGCCGCGAAGTTCGACGCCCCGCTCGCGAATCCACCCCATCATCGCCTCCTTCGAGATGAGTCCCTGCCCCTTCTTTTTGCCCCAGCGGCTCCGCCCCGTGGCCGCGGTGCGGCTCATCACGCGTCCGGCGCCGTGGACGGTGGAGTAGAAAAGCGTCCGCGAAGCCGGAGACTCCACACCTTCCACGATCACCGCGTCGTCGCCCATCGAGCCACCGACGAACCCCTTCTGCCCCGGCCGGGCGGGGGTCGCGCCCTTCCGACAGACCCAGTAGTCGCGTCCGTCGTGCTCCTCTTTCCACGCGAAGTTGTGGTGGTTGTGGACCGTCTCCACGATCTCTGCGTCGAGGATCTCGGCGACACGCGCGACCACCGCTTCCCGCCCCGCATACGCGTAGCGACCCGCAAGATCGAGCGCGCGGGTGTACTGCTCGCCGAGGTCCGACCGTGCGGCGAACCACACGGGCGCGGCGTCCATGTTCTCCACCGCGTTCGCCGCGTCGAGGAACCAGGTCGCCGTTCGGTGCCCGAAGCCCCGGCTTCCGAAGTGGACGCCGACCCACACGCGGTCGCGCTCGTCTGTGAACAGGTCCACGTAGTGGTTGCCGGAGCCGACGGTGCCGAGTTGCTCCTTGGCGAGATCCTTTAGGGCTTTGCCCTTGTGGTTCTGCTGGAACACGGGAAGTTCGTCCCAGAGCGCGGAGTCGAAAAGCGGGTCCTCGACTTCGAAGCCGCTCGCGCGGCCAACTCCGAACGAGATCGCGCCCGCGATCCGGTCCATGATCGGCCCGATCCGGCCGCGAACGCTCGTGGCGTCGACGTCCAGACGCGCGGCGAGGTTACCGCAGGCGATGTCGTAGCCGACGGCGGTCGGGGAGACGCTGACCTGAGACGCGACGACGCCCCCGATCGGGACTCCATACCCTTTGTGGTGGTCCGCCATCAGAGCCGCATATTCGCAAGTCGCGCGGGCGCGCTCAATTTGTTCGAGGGCGCCTAAATCCACCGGGGCGCCGCAGACCGGGATATCACCGTACATTTCCATGGGACGGAAAAGGTACCGGCGGGGAGAAGAGGCCGTTAGGGCTTTTGGCGGACAAGGGACAAGGAACAAGATAAAGAGGTGCCAGGGAGTAGCTTTCCTCTTTGTCCCTTGTCCCTTGTCCCTTGTCCCTTGTCCCTTGTCCCTGTTTCCCTCTTCCTTCCTTCACCCACTCGCGCTCCCGTACTGCCGCAACGCGTAGCGCCAGAACAGCCGGGAGGCGGCGAGAGCCACAACGGCCCAGGCAAGCGCGGCGAGGAACGTTGTGATCTCGACGCTTCGCACGAGCGCGCGGGCGGGCACGGTGCCCAGCATTCCTAGCGGCACCGCGAACGTGAGGAAGCGCGCGAGCACCGCACCGTAGATGTCCGTCGGGTAGCGCGCGATCTGCTGGGTCGTTTCGGTCAGCACGAAAAGATTATCGACCCGCACGAACCACACGGCGGTGGTCATCAGGGCCAGGTTGAAGCTGTAGAAGACCGCGACGGCGCACAGGATCAGCGCTGCCCAGGCGAGCCAAGCGCCCAGTCCGGGATGAACGCCATCGAGCCGCAGCCCGACGAAAACCATGCCGAGGCCGACGAGCGCGCTTCCCGCCTGCTCGGGCGCGAGACGGCGCGTCGAGACCCAGAACTGCGGGTCAAGCGGCCGGGTCAGCACGAAGTCAAGGGTGCCGCGCCGGACCTGTTCGGGGATCTCGGTGAGGGAGAAGAACAGCCCCGCGCAGACGGAGCCCATGAGGAACACGTTCGCCGCCAGCACGAGCGCCTCGCCCCGTGTCCAGCCCGCAACGGAGGAAGTGCGGCCGTAGACGACCAAAAGGACGACGGCGAAGAACGCCATCCAAACCACGTTCTGCCCGATCTTCGCAAAGAAGTTGGCGCGAAACTCCATCTCGCGCTGCACCGACGAACGCGCGAAGCTTCGATAAACGCGCAGGTAACGCCGCACGCCCCCTATTCTAAAGTGCGAGGGCAGGCCTCTGCACTCTAGAATAGGGCGTGGGCGTGATCGTCACCCTTCTCGTCTCGCTGGGGGCGGCCGGACTCGGCCGCGGAGTTTTTGGCCGTTGGACCCTGGGTCAAGACCCCGCCGCACGGCTGGGCTTGAACGGCATTCTAGGGTTGGGCTTCCTCGGCTGGATTACGCTTCCCATCGGCCTCTTGCCCGCGGGGCTTCGGTGGGGCGTGGGAGTGATCGGTGTTCTCGCACTCACGGGATTGGTCTTGTTCTTTCGAGAACGTCCCCGCGGCGCCCTTCCGAAAGGTCCCGCGGCGTTGGCCCTGCTCACGCTTGGACTCGCGGCGTTGGTGGCCCTCATCGGCGTGCTCGCCCCCAGCGACGCCTTCGATTGGGACTCTCTGGCCTACCATCTTGCCGTCCCGAAACTGTGGCTTGCCGCCGGGCGCATCGAGTTCGTGTCGTACATCCACCACTCGAACTTCCCTTTCCTCGTCGACAACCTTTACGTTTGGGGTGAGTCTTGGGGCGGGCAGGCCGGCGCGAAGGCGTTCGCTCTCGCGTATTCCGTCTATGGCGCGTTCGCGGTGTTCGGGCTTGCCCGCGCTCGCTACGGCGCCTCCGCGGCCTGGTGGTCGACGGTCGCGTTCGGAACCGTGCCAATGGTGCTTTGGGAGTCCGGAACCGCGTACGTCGATATCGCCCACGCCCTGTTCGGCGGACTCGGCGTATGGCTGGCGGCGGGAATCGTCGAGGATCTCGGATCGGATGTGACCAACCACCAACCACCAACCACCAGTTCATGGGGGCTTCCCGCCTTGCTCCTCGGCGGCGCGGTCTCAAGCAAGTACACCGCACTGGAAACGCTCGCCTTGTTGGGCGTGGTGCTTCTCGTTTACGCCTTTCTGCGGAAGGCCGCAAAGCCCCTGGACGTGGTGAAGATGGGGCTCGTCGCCCTTGCGATCGGCGCACCGTGGTACGTGCGAAACGTGATCGACACGGGAAATCCGGTCTATCCCTTCTTCTATTCGCGGTTCAAGGGTCGCAACTGGGACGCGTTCCAAGAGCGGATTTATAAGGACCAGCAGCAGACCTTCGGGGCGGGCCGCCCGATGCCCGCAGACGGCGCCGACTACCTCGCCAACCCCCTCGAGCTCGCTCGCCTTGGCGCGAGCGTTCTTGGCACCGCCTATGCGCCGGGACGATTCAGCGATCCCGGTCCGACCTCGGGCAACGGCTTTCCCTTTGCGAGCCTCGGCGCCATCCCCGCCGTGGCAATGCTGGCGTGGCTCATGTCTGGACATGTTCGTCGCCGCGAAGCGGTCGTTTTAGCGGTTGCGCTGCTCAGCTTCGGAGCGTGGTTCTTCCTGAGCCAGCAGGCGCGATACGCCTTTGTGTGGTGCCTTCCCCTCACGATCATGGCGGGCGGCGCGGTCGCTCGTCTTCGCGCCGGGCCGGTGATCGCGGGCGCGGTCGCCCTCCAGGCCGCGTTGGGGCTCTTCGTGCAAACCCGTTACGGCGACGCCTTCGCGGACAAGCTCCGCGTCGTTCTCGGCACCGAGAACGCCGACGCTTATCAGGCACGTAAGATCTCCTTCTACGACCCCGCGAAGCTCCTAAACGACCCCGCGACCGGCGTCAAGCGCGTCGCTCTCTTCGACGAGGTGTTCGGGTATCTGCTCGACGTGCCTTATTTCTGGGCCGGCCCGGGCCACACGACCGAACTCGGCTACGCCACGATGCGAAGCGGCGACGAGCTGATCGTGGCCCTCAAGCGGCAAGGGATCAGTCACGCCTACTTCGCCCTCGGTACGGCGTTCCAGGGGCACCCGGACGACCTCGACCGTTGGCTTCAAGCCGCAGGGCTTAACGGTCCGGCCAGCCCCTACGTCGGAGCGGATCGGGAAGGCCGCATGGGCGACGAGCGGAACGCGTACAAGGTGTTCCTCGCCGAGGCGGTCGCAAGCGGCAAGCTTCGCCCGATCACTCCGACAGGCAAGCGAATGATTTTCGAAATCCGCTAGCGAAAAGGTGATAGAGGTCTCCCCTCTCCCCTCTCCCCTCTCCCCAAGGGGGGGTACCTTCATCCCATGAGCAAGGCGCGCCGCGACCCGCGGGCGAGTTTTCAGAGCGAGATGACACCCTCCGCCTCCGTGCGGGAAACGGCGTTCGAGCGGCCTCGGGGCGTTAGCCAAGTCGAGACACGAAAAGGGTTCTGCCAGGTCCATGTCGAGGGTCTGCCCGACCCGCTCGTCCCCAAGCGCTTGGAGGCGCTCAAGGCGGTCGCCGACGAAAGCATCTCGATCGACTTCCTTAAGCTCACCCCTCGCGGCCTCTCCTTCGTCGCGCCCGCGGACCGCGCGGGCGACATCGAGCGCGTCCTTGCCGGCGCGCAGGTGGCACGCGATCGGAGCGTCGTCAGCGTTCACGCGGTCAATATCCGCGACGAGGAAGGGCTTCTTGCCGAGGTCGTGCAAGAGGCGATCGCTCTTGGCGCGCAGATCGACCACGTGGGCGACGGCCACGACCGGCTCCTCCTGGTGGTCGGCGACGCCGATGCGGCCCGCATCGAGCGACACTTCAAGACGAAGATTAAATAAGAAACCGTCCTTCGCGCCCTTCTGCGGCGCGAAGGACGCCCCCTTTAAACGATCCCGCTTCGCAGGAGATCCTTCAGCATGAGCAGGCCTTGGAGAAGCCCATCGGGACCGACGACCGGCATCTCCCCGAGCGGCCGGGGATTCATTTGAAACGCCTCCAGCGCCTCGACGGCCAGAAGACCGGGCGGGATCGTCGTCACCCGTTGGGTCATGACCTCGCGCGACGTGTGTTCGCGTAGATCTTTGAACTCAAGGGCATGGCGACGAAGGTCGCCATCGGAGATGAAGCCGACGAGTCGTCCGTCTTCGACGACGCACGCCGCGCCCACGCCCGCTTTCGTCACCGCCCACATCGCGTCGAACACCGATGTCTCGGGCGCGACCACCGCGATCTCGTCCAAGGGCCGCATCGTGTCTTCGACCCGCAGCAGGAGACGCTTACCCAGCGCCCCTTTGGGATGAAAGCGCGCGAAGTCGTCTTTCGTGAAGCCTCGCCGCTCCATGGCGGCCACTGCGAGTGCGTCGCTCAGGGCGAGCATGGCCGTCGTGCTCGTCGTCGGCGCGAGGCCGTTCGGACACGCCTCTTCGGCGACGGCAGTGTCAAGAACTACGTCCGCAAGCCGCGCACCGGACGAGTCGCGGCGCCCGGTGAGGAGAATCGTGATCGCGCCTTGGATGCGCAGGGGCGGAAAAAGACGAACGATCTCGTCGGTCTCGCCGCTGTGGCTATACAGCAGGACGACGTCTTTCCCCGTCACCATGCCCAAATCGCCGTGAACCGCCTCCGCGGCGTGCAGGAAGAGGCTTGGCGTGCCCGTCGAGGCGAGGGTGCCCGCCGTCTTGCGTGCGATGTGACCCGACTTGCCGATGCCGCAGGTCACCACCCGACCGGTGCAGGCGAGAATCGTCTCGACCGCGCGCTCGAATGCCCCGTCCAGCCCGTCCGCCATCGCGAGGATCGCCTCCGCCTCACTGCGGAGCACGCGCCGTCCGGTCTCCAGGCTCATGGCCAAGAGTTTACTTTGCCCCTGCGGCAAGGGCCGCAGAGCGAGAAGCGGCGGCGAACGACGAGATCAGGCCGTAACATCTCTAGGTCTAACGCGGGACCTCTTGGACGTAGGAAGGTTATTGGTTCAGAATCCTAAGGCTATGCACGCAAAAGACGCGCACGCGTTTCGCGTGCTGGAGTTTCAATCCATTCGAGATCGTCTCGCCGCCGCCTGCGAGACGCCGCTTGCGGCGCTCGCCGCGACGGAGTTGCGCCCTGCGTTCCGGGCGGACGACGCCTGGTACCTCGTCGACCTCACCCGTGAGGCGCACGATGCGCTCGCCAAGTACTCCGTACCTTCTCTACGTGGGGTGCGCGATCCCCGCCAAGCCCTCAAACGAGCGGAGAAGGGCGGTGTTCTTGGGGGTCTGGAGTTGCGCCAGATCGGCGAAGCTCTGGGCACGATGCGGTCGGCGAAGACCTTCCTCGTTGCCCGCCGCGACGACTTTCCTCTGCTCTTCCCCTATTCGGAAAGCCTCCCCGAGCGACGCGACGTCGAGGACCGGCTGCTCGACTCGTTGGAGGGCGACGGCGCGATGCGGAGCGAGGCCTCTCCCGCGCTGGCAAGCATCCGGGGCCGCAAGAAGCAGGCGGCCTTCCGTATCCAGGAGCGCATCCAGGCCTACACGACCCGGTACCGCGAGTTGCTCAGCGATCCGATTTACACCGTGCGGGACGGCCGTTACGTGGTGCCGCTCAAGGCCGAGAACCGGGGCAAGATCAAGGGCATCGTCCACGACACGTCCTCCACCGGACAGACGCTTTTCGTCGAGCCCGAGGACGTGCTTCAGCTCGGAAACGCGCTTCGTGAACTAGAGGCGGAGGAGCGGGGCGAAGAGGCGCGCATCTTGGGTCTGCTCTCCAAGTCTGTGGGCCGAATCGCCGTCGAGGCGACCGGCGGCGTCGAGGTCGCCTCGCAGCTCGATCTTGCCTTCTCGAAGGCACGCATGGCCTACGACATGAAGGGCTGCCTTCCTCGCCCGGCCCCGGGTACCGCCTTTGTCGCGATTCAGGGCGGCAAGCACCCTCTCCTGGATCCCGAGATGGCCGTCCCACTCGACGTCGAGGTCGGCCGGGGTGCGTCGGTGCTGATTACCGGCCCGAACACGGGCGGAAAGACGGTCGCCATCAAAGCGGTGGGCCTAACCGTCCTGATGGTGCAGTCCGGCCTCTTTCCGCCCGCCCTTGACGTTCGACTCGCGCCGTTCACCGGCGTTTGGGCCGACATCGGCGACGAACAGAGCCTCGAACAGTCGTTGTCCACGTTCAGCGGGCACATCAAGAACATCGCGGAGGCCCTTCGAAAGCTCGAAGACGGCGCTTTGATTCTTCTGGACGAGGTCGGTGCGGGCACCGATCCCGCCGAGGGCGCGGCGCTCGCCAAGTCGATCTTGTCGGCGATGGCCGACCGGGGAGCGACGATTCTCGCGAGCACGCACTACGGCGAGCTCAAGGCGTTCGCCTACAACGTGCCGGGTTTCACCAATGCGGCGATGGAGTTCGATCCCCGCACCCTGCGGCCCACCTACCGCCTCCTCATGGGAACCCCCGGGGCGTCGCAAGCGCTTCGCATCGCGGAGCGGTACGGCATTCCGACAGAGGTCGTGGAGCAGGCGCGGGCGTCGTTGGGCGACGAGGCGCAGGACATGGCCTTAATGCTCGAACGGCTCGAGAGCGCGCAACGTCAGGCGCGGCTCGCCCAGAGCGAGGCCGACCGCCGCACCGCCGCCCTGCGGAAGGACGAGGCGGTTGCGAAACGGAAACTGGCCGAGGCCGATGAGATTCGCCGCACCGCGAACGACAAGGCCCAGGCGGTCATCGAAGCGGCGCTTCGCGAGATCCGACTCGAAGCCGCAAGGCTCTTCGACGAGGTGAAGTTGGGCGACCGGGAACGTGCCCGCCAAGAACTCAAAGAGCTTGACGCGGCGGGAACTGATCTCGCCCGATCCTTCGCACCCAAAGTCCGGCGGCCGAAGGATGCGCCCGCCGTACGCAAGGGCGCGATCGTTCGCCTCGCGGGTCACTCGCAGGTCGGACACGTCTTGGACGATCCGAAGGAGGGTCGGGTGCCGGTGCAACTCGGGACGCTTAAGATGACGGTCCCGGTCGCCTCGCTCGAACCGGTCGACAAGGCGCCGCAGGAGTTGATGAAAGCCCGCCCGAACATCCGCCTCGCGAAGGCGCTCACCGCGCACACCGAAGTCGACCTGCGACATCTCCGTGCAGAGGAGGCGGTACGCGAGCTCGAGCGATTCCTCGACGACGCGGCGCTGGGCGGCATCGACCGCGTTCGCATCGTTCACGGCAAGGGCGAGGGCGTTCTGCGCTCCGTCGTCCAAAGTTCGCTTCGCGGCAACAAAGCCATCGCGGAGTTCCGCGATGGCGACGCCACCGAAGGCGGCGCGGGCGTCACCGTCGCGACGCTCGCTTAAGCTTTATGCTTCGGCGACGGTGAGAACCCACGTCTCACCGCTGCCCGACAGGCCGATGCGCGAAGCGAACTTCGTTCCATCCTTGCGGAGCCGGGTCGAGGTCGTTTCGAGGGGCTTGCCTTCACGTTGCGCCTTTCGGGCTGCCCGCTCGTACTTCGCGATCTCGCTGTGCTCCATCAGCTCCGTGGAGGCCGCATCGGTGAGTTCGGTGGCTTCGTAGCCGTGAAGCTTGGCAAAGTGGCCGTTGGCGCGGAGGATGCGTCCGCTCAGTGCGTCGAGAACGGCGAGGGACATGGGCAGCACTTCGAAAGCGGTCTCGTAGACGCGGAGGCCGCGTTCGCGCACCTGAAGGTCCTCGAGTTCGCGAGCGAGTTGGTTCGACCGGCTCCGCTCGTCCTCGTAGTTGAGCTTGAGCGAGGTGCGCGCGAGGTTGGCGATCACCTCGGAGCGGGTGCCGCCAACCTTCATGCGAATGCGCTTCCAGTAGACGCGGACCGTGCCGAGGCTGATCCCCATTTCGGTGGCGATCTGCTTATCGATACGCCCGGACATCGCGAGGGCAAGGACCCGCGATTCCTGTTGCGAGAGGCCAAAGCGGTTGAACCTTAAATCATCGGGCGAAATCGGACCCATGTACGTGCGATTTTTACCCGTTCTTTAAGGGTCTCCCGACGGGAAAACCAGATACTTACCTAGAAAAAAGGACGCTTATTTTGTATTTTTCGCCGAATCAGCGTTTTTGTCCATTTTCTCAGGAGCCGCGATAAGCTCGAAATCGCTCATGTGAAGCCCCGCAATCGCCTTCGTGTCGTCCTTCGTCCAGCGCACGTCCGAAAGTGCGGAGAGAGCAGGAACGTCGCCGCCCGCGCTCAGAGTCGCGCCGTATTTCTTCAACGCGCGGACCAAAGCGCGCGAAAGAATCGGCACGTCCTTCTCCGAAACGCCCTTCTTGAGGCGAACCCTCGCACCGACCGCCGGTGCGCCTTCCGTGCCCACGCCCTTCGCGACGATCCGAAGGGCGTGGGTCACGCCCGTAGTCGCCTCGTCGGTGCGCGCGACGAGGCCGAGCGGGGCGACCGCGACGTCCGCGGCCGGGTGGACGAGATCGGCGGTCGGCGCCTCGGCGACCGCCGGCGGCTTGCCCTCTTCCCGCTTCACGCCGGGCAGGGTCAAGAGTCGGCGCGTGTCGGCGTCGACGATCCAGTAGCTGCCGTCGGGATTCGCCTTGGCGTCGGTCGGCAGCGGCACCGTCGCCCCACTGTCACCGACCGCGGCCCGGGGAGCGGTAGCGTCGGCGACGTAGTAGTTGTAGGCGGTGTCGAACTTCAGGCCGTCCTTCCCAAGCTTCGCCAGCTTGGCAACGCTGTCCTTATCGAGCTTGCCGCTGGCGGGCTGGTCGAAGTCGCTCTTGGTGGAGAGCACCTTCAACGGTCCCAGGGCGGTGTTCGCGCCGGGGGTGAGCTTATAGGCGAGTTCCGGGCTCGTCGCAGCCGCTCCGTTCGCCGTTCGCGCCACCGTAGGATCGGTCGGCGTCATTGCGGTGGTGGTCGAAGTGCCCGCGCCGCCGCAGCCGACGACGAGGCAACCGAGTGCCGCGGAAAGGAGGGAGGACGAAACGCGAAGAAGCATAGCATCATTATGGGCGGAACCGGCATGAATCTCCGGTTAAAATGCTATGGGTTTTGGGCCTTCGGCCGATCGCCCCAAAATCTCTTGAATGAGGGCTGGCTTAGAAGAAGTCGCCGCAGAGCGTCGGAGAGGGCGGAAGAAGTCTCGCGAGTACCGAAGGATCTCCCTCGATTTCGCCCATCCGGACGAGGTCTTCGAGCGAGGGTTCGCCCAGGAACGCCTGCGCGAAGCGTCGGACGGCCATCGCGACGTCCGACGCTTCGCACCGCTCGACCTCGACCCCGGAAGGCGAGAATCGAATGCACCATGGCCCTTCGTTCTCCGGAACGACGTCGTCGTGCAGCCGCAATCGCGTTTCGCCCGCTTCGTCCGGCCGCAGCAACCGAAGCGCCGCGGGGACGTCGTTCACGCGAAACATGACGGGACGTTCGATCCGGACCTCGACCCCCTGGTCGAGATAGAGCGCGTAGTAGGGCGAATCGGTCGGCTCGTACCAGGCTACGCTCGCCTTGTTGATGCCGATCTGTCGCATCAAGTCGAGGCAGCCCACGTAGCCTCTTGCCGTGGACCAAGCGACTTCGCTAAGCCACTGCTCGGACCAGAAGTCCGTCTTGTGGGAGACGGCGACGTAACCCTCGACGGGATCGCCCACCACGTAGATGGCAAGGGGACGATTCTCGTTCAGCACCCGTTGCCACATCGCTTCGCTTCGGACATGGACGCCGCTGCGCACGTGGGCGAACGCCGTGTGACAGGGGGCGAGCAGAGCCCAGTCCACCGGGGTGAGTCGCCGAACGGGCAAATCGGACTGGAGGCGCGGCAACCGGTGCGTCGGGACCGTGATCCTTAGCCGCTTTCCCACAACCGCGTAGCCCGAACGAGCGTAGAACGGCTCTCGATAGGCATAGAGCGACGCAAGCGGCACTCCTTGTGCCCGCAAGAGCCGCACGAGGCCGTCCATCATCCCTCCGCCGAAGCCACCACGACGCCGTTCGGGCGCGACCCCGACCCCCGCGACGCCACCACACGGAACCAACGCCGCTCCTCGAGTCGCGTTCATGGGCAAGACCTTGCAAATGCCTACGACTTGGTCGTCGACCAGACCGACGTATCGTTCCACGCCAAATCGGCCGGGATCTTCCTCCGCTTCCACGGGCAGACCATCGTTGTAGGTCATGCTCCGCACGGCGTGGTAACCCTCTTGATGACGCTCTTCGAGCGGCGCGACGACGACCGTGCTCATGGCCGCAGAGGTTACCGATTCTTAAGGCGCGGATGCGGAACTCTACTCTCTTCGGTTCGTCCTTCCCACCGCACGTAAGCGTAACCCCCGGCGAGCATGACCAGCCCGAAAGCGAGAAGCACCCCGGCCTTCATCCCCGCGTCGAGTCCCGCCAAGTCCACGAGCACGACCTTGCCCGCCGTCGCGGCCGCGACGAACAGGCCTAGCCAACGCAATTCGGGGAGTCGGCGCACGAAGCCAACGGTCAAAAGTGCCGCGAACGCCGCGATCCACGCCGCCGTGACGGCGGCGTTCGGTGCGAGTCTCAAACCGACGACCGCCAACCGCGTCGACAACCCCCAACCCACGAATCCGGCGATCGCCCGCGCCTCCCGGCGGTCGAGCACGATCGCTCCCGCGAGAGAGGAGGCCCCGAGCAGGGGGATCAAGAAGGGCTCCAAGGGGTCGATGAATCCGGAACGATCGGCCGTCCAGCCAAACGCGAGCAGCGTCGCGTAGGCGCCCACCGCGAGGAGCGCCTGCACGGCCACCAAGGGTGCGAGACGGCGCCGAAATGCGGCGGCCTCGACAAGCGCCAGCGAGGCGAGGAGCGTCGGGGCGAGGAAAGCGTGCGCTCCAAACGGAGCGACGACAAGGCAAAGCGTCAGGCCGGTCGCGACGACCCGGCGTCCCGACTCGCGACCGACGAATCCCCGCGCGAGAGCGGTGATTGCCAGTCCGAGACAGGCGTCGTGAGCCGTTCCACCAAAGCCGTTCCACACCCAAAGCGAAACCGCTCCCGTCGTTACCGCCGCCACAAAGGGAAACACTCCCTGCGGGTCCGATTCCGGGAAGGAGTCCGTCGCGAAGACCCACGCCACCAACGCGGCGAGCAACGTCGCGTCCAAAGGCAGAAGTCGAACGCCGAGCGGCCCGGGAAAAAACAGCACCGCCATCGCGGCAAAGGCGACCGCCCCCCATGACCCTGCGATCACCATCGGCCATCGTCGCGCTCCCGCCACGGCAAACGACGGCAGAGCGACAAGGACGAGCAACGCCGACGAGGTCGAGACCGCGCCCTTCGTGAGGGGCATGAGCCCTGCGAGGAGTCCGCCGAAAAGACCGATGCCCAGCATCGACGGAAGCCCTCTTCGGGCGCCGAACGCGATCGCGGCCAAGCTGACCGCGACGCAGATGGCCACCATCGCCTCGCCGCTCAAAAGCTCGTGGTAAAAATGGGCCCCCACGGCGTCGACGTACAGCCCTCCCACGGCCAGACCGACCAGCACGTTTCCGAACGCCTCGCGTTCGCCCCCCAATCGAGCGCCGCACGCCGCCACCAGCGCACAGACGATGGCGACGCCCGCCGCCACCATCGCGGGCGTGATCGCACCGCGCTGCACCCCAAGGCCCACGAGGTAGGCGATCGCCCCGACGACCGCCACCGCCCCGGCTCGCGGCAGCCACCGCGTTCCGAGTTCCGCCTCCAGATTTTGGGAGGATGGCGTGGGGGCGGCGGGGGATGGCGGGACGGGAACTCG
>CAXUKB010000083.1:0-977 GCA_964251345.1 uncultured Fimbriimonas sp.
GTTCTGCGCTCGTCGCGGCGGGCGAGAGTACGACGACCGTCTTCGGCTTGCGTTCAGTGGCGACGACGGTCTGCCCATAGGCTCTCGTCGTAAGGAAGACAAGTCCCGAGAAAAAGAGCTTGCGCATGAGCCCGCCATTCTCGATTTCAACGGTCATGCCGCGACGATCTCCACCACGGGATTCTTGCCCGTGTGCCCTGCGATCTGGAGGCGCACCCTTCCGTTCTCGCGCCGAACGCTGGTTCCGTCGACGGGCCGCTCACCAAGGGAATCGTGCCGGTTTAAGACGATGCGGAACGCGCCCTTCGGCGCGGGAAGATCGAGGTCGAGCCGGTCGGCGTCGTTCATGTAGCGGAGGGCGATTCGCAGCCGTTGGGGCGTGGCTCCGTCGAAGCTCACCCGATATCGCCCCCCCGGCGCGATGGAGGTTTGGAAACTCGTCGCGCCGCCTTCGTAAGGGTTGCCGCCCATGCGGTGGCCGCCCCCCGCCCCGTCGGTGTGTCGAATCGTGCAAGAGAGCCGCCCTTTAGGATCCCCTTGGGGGAGATCGATGAAGAGCCGGGCGTATCGGGACCGCGTCACATACGCATTCCATTCGGGCTCGGACCGGGTCGCATTTCGAACGGCGAGAAAGGGATTGGCGATCGAGACCGTCGTCCCGGCCACGCCCGTAACCGAACCGTCACGATCCCGGAAGCAGACGCTGCGATAACCGTCCGCGCTTCGTACCCCCGTTCCGACCGACGGCACATGATCGAAGAACACGGGCCGCGCCCGTTCGAAACGAACCCGCTCCACGTAGTTGTTCGGATTCATGAAGAAAGGCGAGAACCGCAGGGCGGAGAGCGCCCCCGCCTCGCGCGCCACGCTTGGTACGAAGTTCCGGAACGTCGTCCCGACGACACCCACGAGGCCGTCGTAGAACTCGAATCCGCGGATCGGAAAGCGTGGTGCGCCGGGTTTCAGCAGCCCACCCC
>CAXUKB010000083.1:987-15457 GCA_964251345.1 uncultured Fimbriimonas sp.
GCGAGTCTCGAAGAACGCTGTCGGAGGCCGCGAGAGTGACCCCGATCGGATTGTCCGCGAGCGTCGCCCGCGCGACGTCGAGCCGCGCGCCGCGCATCCATACCCCTCGCTTGCCATTCTTGTAAGCGGTGAGCCGGTCGAACACGGCTCGGTGCGGGGGGACGTAGCTCGGAGCTTCGTAGACTCCGGGCGGGTTTGCCGAACCGTCGACGAAAAGTCCGTTAGCCCTATTTGAGTGGGACACGTTCTCGGCGAAAAGTCCAAGGTCGGTTTGCCGAGGCTTGAGTTTCGAGTCCGCGGAGGCTCCGGTCGGGACCTTCGGAAAGGCGAGCCAGAATCCCTCGCCGTCGGACGCCGCCGCCACGTTTCCGCGTAGATCGTTCTCCGGGTTCGTCACCCAGAACCCGGCGGGAGACGCGTCCGATTCCAGCAAGCGCCGCGATTTCGGCGGCGCTAGCGCCCTTAGGGCAAGGTTGTCCGTCAGGCGGTTCCCGGTCTCGACGCCGTCTTCGAGAAAGACCAGGTGACCAAAGGAGCGGTAGGCCACGAGACCGGAGACCCTCAGGTTCTGCGTGCCGTGGATCGTGAGGGCACGGTTGTAACAGTCGTGAATGGAGACGTTTCGAACGAAGCTCCGCGACTGGTCGCCTGCCATATGAAAGTGGATGGGATAACGCGCGAGCCGTCCCCCCTGTCCCATGGCGGTGAACTCCGCCCCATCGATCTCGGCCCTCGCCAAGGCCGAGACCAGAAGGTGGCCTCCGACCGGGGCGTCGCCGAGTCCGCGCACCCGTACGTTGTGGGTTAGCAAACCCACCTCGGCCCGTTCGTCGACCCCCATCGTGATCCGACCGAAGTGAGTGTGTCGCAACGGCGATCGGAGGCGCACCATTTGCCCCTCGACCGCGGCGACCTCCGCGGTTTCGCAGGCGTCGGCATCGAAGCCGGTTGCGGCGAGCACGAGACGGTCACCCGGTGCGGCATCGAGCCCTCGATCAAGACGAATCGTCGTGACCCCTTCCTCGGCGGTCCCGGCCAAGTGGGTCCAGGTTCGCGCCCGATCACGCCCAAACATCTCGAGCTGACCGATGACCATCATTAGGCCCGCGTCGCGGTTCCAAGCGATGCGGGAGGCGTCGAGTTCGAGATCGAACGATCGGGTGAGGCGTTTTGCCTGCGTACCGGCGGCGAAACGGCCGGAGACGAGCACCGTTTCGGCCCGAAGAGTCAGGTCGCGGTCCGCCACCATCAGCTCTCCCTCCACTTCCAAGCGGCCTAGAGGAGGGGGAGAGACGTCGAGCAGCACGCGCCGGCCGCGCGGCACGACCACGTTTTCTCCAGCGCGAGGGAGCCGGCCGCCCCATGTCGCCACATCCGACCACCGCGACACAGGCGTCTGGACCTTGGCATTATGGATACCGAGGAAGGCCGCCGCACCGGCAAGCAAAAGAGCGAAAAGGGCAGCCTTAGCCTTCATTCATCCGCATTATAGGGCAGATTAGGACGGGGCTTCCGCTCGACCGGCGATCACGTACGCTCCGCTTCCTGTTACGAGAACCTTGGGAACCACGTGGGTGCGCTCGAAAGCATCGTAGATCGGCCTAAGCTCGCGCCAAAACGCCGCCTGCCGTGGGTCACGTCGGCATAGGTCGGCGAGACGAGGGTCCGTCAGCCGCGATGGGAAGATGTGAACCGGAATCGTGCGGTGATTCCCTGCGTGGGCGCATAGAGGATAGATTTCGTCGATGAGCGGGTCGGTCATCGCGATGCATCCGGCGCTCACCCGGTTGCCGTGAATATAGATATCGGTACCCGCGCGTGATCCGCCGCGAATCCGATCGCTGGCGTTCGGATAGTCCAGTCCCATCGAGAGATGGTAGTGGCTGACGGGGTTGAAACGAACGATCCGATACACCCCTTCCGGCACCTGAAGATCGCCCTCCCGGCGCTTCGGACCCAACCCGCCCGACATCGCCGCAATGGGATAGGTCCGCAAGAGGCTCATGCGATTGCCACCTGCCCAAAGCTCCATTTGCCTTTCCTGCTTAAAGACGCGAAGGAACACACGTCGAAAAGGAACGCGGAGCCCAGCACGTCGGGCGGGCTCTAGGACGGAAGTCGATCCGAATCGCGGCGGGCCGTGCGGACCACCTCCCGAAACGAAGGCCATCACCAAAACGATTCGGACGCAAGGGGCCATCAGTCTCCGAGCGTTGGCGTTGGATAGAACTCTAAACGGAAGCGGACTGCGCCCGACGCCCCTCGGAGCCATAGCCGATGGATGCCGGAACGAGTCGGAACGAAATACTCGACGCGTACTTGGTCGAGGAACACCGCTTGGCTCCGCAGGAACACGCCGTCGGCATCGAGAAGATCGGTGCGAAGCCCCGGCACGGTTCCATCGGTTCGAAGTTGGTAACGTTTACCTGCTTCGAGCGTTACGGCATAGAGGCCGAAGTTCGTACCATCGAAGGCGATCTTTCCCGTCAAGCCCAAGACGTAGGAGCTCGGTTCCGGCGTGTCTCGCCGGAGACGGTACTCGCCCGAGCCTCCGTAACCCTCACAGGAGAGCCGCACCAGGAACGTGTCCGCCTTTGGGAAGTAGAGGTCGTCTGCCGCAGTGTGCTTCGTCCGGTAGGGCAGAGTGTTGGCCAGCGCTCCGTCGAGCCGGAAGATGTCGAGCCGGGGTCGGAAAGTCGGCGATTCGGCGGCGACGCGCATGAGTTCGCTGGAGGCAGAGTCCAAGCGATAGAGTCGTATCTCTCCCACGTCGAGTCGGTCGGAGATCGTCTCGCCTGCCTTCCAGGTCGACAACGCCGTCGTGTTCCGAAGGATGACCCGTTCCACCTTCGTAGCCGTCGAGCGAATCGCGAAGGTTGCGTCTCCCGCCGCGCGGTAGATTCTCACGACGTCACGATTCGAATCTCGGTCGAGCAGGAAGTAAGTCCAAGGAGGGGCGTAGCCGAAAGCGGGATCGTTCGACCGGTAATCCGAACCGTCGCTTACTCCGGGTCCGATCGGAGCGGACATCGAGTGCGTAAAGGCTTCACCTAGCAGCGTGCTCCTCACAAACTGCTTCGCATCCACCGGAAATTTGACGAGGGCCAACGCGCCGGGGGCAAGTTCGACCGTCGCCTCCGCGTCCACTTTCGTCCGCGTTACCGGCACCTCGGTTAAGACGGTCGAGAACCGGGTCGGGCCGTAAACTCGATACTCCGCGTAATAGTCGCCATCGGCCATGGCCTCGAAAACGGGACCGCCGTCGGGGGTGACGACCCGATCGATGTCGCTCCGCTCGACACCCGTCGGTCCGATGAGGCGGACGAAGCTCGGCGTTCCATTGGGCCCGGCGGGTGCGCTTCGTAAATCGTAAACGATGCCTTTTTTCGCGGAAATTCTGACGTCCACGCGATGCGAGAGATCGTGCGCTTCGGAAAAGTCGTGGATCGAGCGTCCGATCGAAGCGTTCGAAGCCGTAAAGGTCCTCAGCTTCAGCGTAAACTTGCCACCCGCCGCTTGTTTATAGCTCAATACCTTGAGGGTGTACGTGCCCGATTCGGGAAACCGGAACGCGAGGAATGGCGACTGATCCCCGTCTTCACGGTCGTCGTTCTTCGCGAGGACCTTCCCGGTGGCATTCTCGATCGAAAGCGCGGGATCGAACGCTTCACTCGCGGCACCGGCGAAGAGGGTCTCACCCTCTTCGACCTTGAGTTTATATTCGACGCGGTCGCCGGGCGTCAGAATGGCCGTGCGCGATTCGTAGAGCTTGCCGTCCTCTCCCCCATCGTCTTCGGGATGAGCTTGGACTCCCGTTGAGTCCCCGAATCGCCCGCCTCCACCACCGCCCAAACCGCCACCACCCCCGGCGTAGCCGCCGACTCCCTGCCCGATTCCCGCCGCACTGCCCTGAGCCCCTGCGAGACTCGCGACCAAGGCGACAAGAAGAAGCGAGAAAGGTCGAAGCACACGGCTCGGACGTGCGTCGCGGGTTCCCCGTTACGCCGGTTAGCTTCCGCGCCCGCAAAACGAAACGCTCGTTGAGCGGCTAACCTAATCCATGCGCAAGTTTCTCCCGTTCGCCGCCTTCCTCTTGATCGCCGGATGCGCTCCGAAGGACGCCTCGACCGACTCGGCGGCAACGACCGCTCAAAGCACGACCGGCGGCAACGGCGTCGCACCGATGGCGAGTGGCGCCGCGGGCGGCGCCACGCCAATGAGCGGCACCGATAGCGTGGAGGGTTCTGGAAGCGGCGTGGGCTCGTCGGCCATCGACGCCGCCCACCGCGCCGCGGCAAAGGTGGGCGGCGCGCCTTCCGTCGGTAGCGGCGACGTTAACGGCGGCGGGTAGAACCATCTATCGGGGCCGTCTCCCCCAAAAAAATAAGCCCACGCGCTCAGCGCGTGGGCTTTCCTGTCGTTTAAGGCCGAGCCCTTAGGCCGTCTTGATTTCAATGTCGACGCCGCTCGGAAGATCGAGCCGCATCAGCGCGTCGATCGTCTTGTTCGTCGGCTCGTGAATGTCGATCAGCCGGTTGTGCGTGCGGAGTTCGAAGTGCTCCATCGACTCCTTGTCGATGTGGGGTCCGCGGATCACGCAGAACTTTCGGATGCGCGTGGGGAGCGGGATCGGTCCCTTGACGCGGGCGCCCGTGCGCTTGGCCTGATCGACGATCTTCTCCGCGGATTGATCGATGACGCGGTGCTCGTAGGCACGGAGGCGAATTCGGATTCGGATGCCAGCCATGGTGGTTTGGTTCTCCGCCGCGAAAAACGGGCAGGCGCTGGCGCACCAACCCCAACCTCTCGGCGGAAAGGATAGTATACCTGCCTTGCCGAACTCAACGTCGCGGCGCGGTCCTGGCCCCGTGTCCTCTCCGCTCAGGTACTGCGCCGTTTACTAGAGACCGGGACAGCCTCGACAGCAGGATTTAACCTGCGGGCGGGGCGATCACGGGCGGAACGGCCGTGGATGCAGCCCCCGGAGCCATCGTCGGAGCCTTCGGCTTGGCCGGACCGACGGCGACGATTCGAGTGCCCCCACCGTAGCTTGAGCGGCCGAGCGACTGCCGCTCGACGAGCTTGCCGTCTCGGTACACGAGCCGGTAAGTCTGAACCGCGCGCTTCGTCGAGCCGGGCTCGACGATCCGGCGCGCACCGGGCGGCAGGCTTCGGTCGAGATGAGTCTCGACGGGCATTTCCCAGGAACGCTGCCCTTCCTGGATCACCTTCACGCTGAGCGTGGGATCCTTTTTCCCGAGAATCCGGAAGGTGAGCCGCCCGGGCTCGTAGGTGTTCACCACGGCGATGGGAGATCCCGTCGTGTTCTCGACGACGAGATCCAGCGAGCCATAGTCGACCGTCGCATCCCGACCGAGCGGAACGTAGGCGACCGGAAGCGAGTGGTTCGAGCGTTGGCGAATCCGAAGGTTCGCGAAGAGCGAGGCGTTGTAAAGCGTGGTGCTGACCTGGCAGATTCCGCCGCCGACACCCACGTCGTGCTTGCCCGCCTTGTAGACGCCCGCCAGCTTGAATCCACGCCCAAGCGTTCGCTCGCCGACCGTGCCGTTGAAGCTCAGTCGATCGCCAGGCATGACGATCACGCCGTTCAGCTTCGACGAGGCAAGCTTGATATTCGCGCAACGCGGTCGGTTCGATGCCGGAAAGTGGGTGGTGTACTCGGCAACGAGATCCGTCATCTGGGAGAGCGCCTCGTCCGTCACCTTCTTCGGCGCTACCGTGATCGGAAGATCCACCGTTCGGTCTCCCTCAAGCGCCCGGATGGTCGCCTCCGGCACGGCTTTAGCGTCGAGCCGCATTACGGTGGTCTCCGGCGTGGTCTGCACTTCGCCGCCAACCCAACGAGCGGTCGCCGGCCTTGGCGCGCCGACCTTCCTCTTCAGCATCTTGGATAACGGCGAAAGGTCCGCCCCGTTCGGCTTGTACTTAAGCGGAACGTCGAGCCGTGCGGGTCCTCCGGTGAGGTTGTCCTTCATTCCCGCGAGGGGAAGGGTGGCGACGAGTCCTGCGTCGTCGAGGCCGACGCCGAGTTGGGTCGCCGTCATGTCGGGCAGCACCTCCTTCGTCGCCGAACAGACGAGGCTCAGCTTCTCCTTGCGCGCCGTCTCCCACCAAGCCCTCAGGCGTTTGCCCGCCTCGATCGGTCCCAGACCGCCGACGGCCACGGGGCCGACGTAGGTGTTGGCCCGGATCGTCGGCACCTGGCGGGCGGCGACGACACCGAGGGAGGTGCCCGTCGCGGCGGTGGTGAGGAGAGCGCCAAGAAGGATCTTGTTCATCGTGGTCCGTTCCGTCGGGCCAAAGGGGACGCGTTTATTATGATCGAACGCCCCTTTCCAAGAAGACTTCGGCCGCGGAAGTGGGATGAAATTGCGTCAAGGACCGCGATGCCGCGTTCTACGTTCACTCTCCCACGATGGTTTTCGTCGACGGTTGGCCTATTTGCCAAGCCGAGGGATGCGAACGGGGTGCGACCTCGCCACCCCAGGGAGTATTCTGCCCTTATGCCGAGACTCGTCTGGCTCAACGGAACCGTCACGCCTCTGGAGAACGCGACGACGAGCGTGATGGACCACGCGCACCTCTACGGCGATGGCCTTTTCGAAGGGATCCGCATCTACGGCGGCAAGGTCTTCAAGCTCGACGAGCACCTCGTTCGGCTTTACCACGGATGCCGCTATCTCGGTTACGAGATGAGCCTCGGCTTCGACGAGCTGAAGCGGACCCTTCTCGACGTGTGCCGACAAAGCGAGATCGCCGATGGCTACATCCGGCTGAACGTCACTCGCGGGACCGGCTTGGGACTTGATCCGAAGAACATCGACCGCACGCCGAACGTGATGATTGCGGTGTCGACCCTCGCCCTCTATCCGGCTCAGGCGTACGAGGACGGTCTAAACGTAGTCACCACTTCCCTTCGGGTTATTCCGCCGGACTGCCTCGATCCGCGGGTGAAGTGCATCGGCCGCTACGCCTCGAACATCCTCGCCAAGGCCGAAGCGAACCGCGCCGGCGCGGGCGAGGGGCTCATGCTGAACGGCCAGGGTTACCTCGCCGAATGCACGGGCGACAATCTTTTCCTTGTGCGCGGCGGCAAGGTCCTGACGCCGCACCCGGCTTGCGGCATCCTCGAAGGCATCACCCGAAACACGGTGATGACCCTTGCCCGCGAGGCGGGGTACGCCGTCGAGGAGGCTTTCCTCACCCCATTCGACGTGTACACCGCCGACGAAGCGTTTCTCACCGGCACCGCCGCCGAGGTGATCCCAATGGTGACGCTCGACACGCGTCCGATCGGCGACGGCCTTCCGGGACCGGTCACGCGCGATCTGATGGCCCGCTTCCGCGACCACACTAAAACCGGCACCGCCTTCATGGAAGGCGTGCTCGCCTGAACTGCTCGAACTGCGGGTCCGACGCGGCGTCCGTCGTTGCGCGCGGCGGGGTACAGGAACGTCTGTGCCTCGCCTGCGCCGAACTCCGGGCGGGACTCCCCGGTCTTGCCGGACTGATCCGGGCGACCGTCGTGAATCCCGTCCCGGCCGAAGCTTGTCCGTACTGCGGCACGACGGTCGAGCGGGCCCGTCGAACCGCCCTTGCCGGATGTCCGCTATGCTACACGGCACTGGGGGATATCTGGAGGGATCTGGGGGCTCCGCCAGGACGGTACGCTGGGGGACAGTAGGATGAAGAACGGCTTCTTAGTGGTGCTTGGCGCGCTCGCGCTGGTTGGTTGCGGCGGCGGAGGCGGTGGAGGCGGCTCGTCCAGCTCGGATGCCCGCGTGTCGTACGTGAACGCGTCGCCCGATTCGGGCTCCCTCGATTTCGCCCTCAACGGAAACGTCAAGTCCTCGGCCGTGACGTACGGAACGGCGACGTCGTTCGACTCGACGAGTCCGAGCGACGACGACGTCGCGCTCCGCTCGGCGGGCCAGTCGACGGACCTCTGGAGCGAGTCGCACACCTTCGGCTCCGACACCGACAGCTTGGTCGTCGCGATCGGCTTGGTCACGCCGCCCACCGACAGTTCCGAGACGCCGCCCGCTCAAGAGCTCGAAAAGCGGCTCGTGCTCGCCTACGCGTCGGTAAACCGAACCGCGCCTGTAGGCAATCGCGCGCGGCTCGTTGTGGTCAACGGCTTCGTCCGGCAGGCGGGCGATCCGACGCCTTCGGTCGACTTCCGAAACCCCGAAGATCCTCCCACGACGAACGCGACCGGCCTCGCCTTCGGCGGCTCCACGTCGCTCGACCTCGACTCGGGCACGGCGAACTACGAAGTCCGCCAGACCGGAACCGACCAAGTCTTTATCTCGTCCACGCCCCTCACGCTCGCGCCGGGCAAGGTCTACCTCGCACTCGTTTCGGGCTTGGAAGGCGCGACCGGCACCGCCGCCCCCGTCATCCGGCTCATTCCACTCACCACGAGAAGCTAAGATTCTGACGGCGACAGGCGCGGGATCGCGCCTGCCGCCACGTCGCTAGGCGATCGTCACCTCGGCGCTGAGATAAACGTCCTGTACCGTGTTGAGCAAGGCGGCTCCGTCGCCGAACGGCCGCTGGAACGCCTTCCTTCCGGTGATCAGGCCGGTTCCTCCCGCTCGCTTATTCACGACGGCCTCGCGCACCACATCCGCAACGTCGTTGGCGCCGGAAGCGCCCCCGCTGTTGATCAGTCCCACGCGGCCCATGTACCCGTTCGCGACCTGGTAACGGGTGAGATCGATCGGATGGTCGGTCGTGAGTTCCGTGTAGATTCGCTCGTCGAGCTTTCCGTAAGCGCTGTCGCCCGTGTTGAGCGCTTTGTAGCCGCCATTGTTTTCGGGGGCTTTCTGCTTCACTAAGTCGGCCTGGATCGTCACGCCGAGATGGTCGGCTTGGCCCGTGAGGTCGGCGGAGAGATGGTAGTCCTTATCCTTCTTGAAGGCGTCGTTGCGCAGGTAGCACCACAAGACGGTCGCCATGCCGAGTTCGTGAGCCCGCGCGAATGCCCGCGAAATCTCGATGATCTGGCGGTCTGACTGTTCGCTCCCGAAGTAAATCGTTGCGCCAACCGCGACTGCACCAAGATTCCACGCCTCCTCGACGGTCCCAAAAAGCGTCTGATCGAAGCCGTTGGGATAGGTGAGAAGCTGGTTGTGGTTAATCTTCGCGATGAAAGGGATTTTGTGCGCGTACTTACGCGCCACCGCGCCGAGCACCCCAAAGGTCGAGGCGACCGCGTTGCACCCGCCTTCGATCGCGAGCTTCACGATGTTCTCCGGGTCGAAGTAGTCGGGGTTCTTCGCGAATGACGCGCCCGCGCTGTGCTCCACGCCCTGATCGACGGGAAGGATGCTTAGGTAACCCGTTCCACCAAGACGTCCGTGGTCGTAAATGCTCTGAAGATTCCGGACGGTCTGGATCGATCGGTCGCTGGAAAGCCAAACGCGGTCGACGAAATCGGGTCCGGGAAGGTGAAGTCGGCTTTTGTCGATCTTGGGATACGAAAAGCCGAGGAGGCTTTCGGCCGCGTCGCCGAGAAGCTTGGGAATGTCGGTAGTCGGTGCGTCCATGGTCTACGTGGGTCTACGAGACGAGGAATTCGTCTCGTCCCGACTTTCGGACCTTTCGCGTTCTCATTCGATACTTTGTCGTCTCTACCCCGTCGATCGATTGCGGCCCGGCTGAACGGCGCTACCGGCGGATCGGTCCCTTCCTCAGGGAAATCATTCGGCACGTCGGCCGCCCGGTCTTCCGGAGCGCTTTGCTTTATCGGCTAAACTTTCTTTCCCCTCGCGCATCGTTTCCGATGCGAAGGTCGTCCGTTCCTATGCCGAATGACGCATTGCGCGATACCTTGGCCGAGCGCCGCTGGATCGTCGCCCTCTCCGAGGGTGACCCGAGCGCGCTTGGTGGCCTCTACGATCTCTATGGTGAGCGGATTTTCCGTTACGCCTACCGGATGCTCGGGAATCGCGCGGATGCCGAGGACGCGACGGCCGAGACGTTCCTCCGGGTGCTGCGGCGCTCGGCCGAGCTCCGCGCCGACGGTGCGTTTCGCACCTGGATTTTCCGCATCGCACGGAATCTCTGCATCGACAAACTGCGGCAGCACAAGCTTATGGAGCTGCCCCCCGACGCCCAATATCCGGGCACCGAAGACCGCTCGACCCTGCGCGTCACCGTGCAGCAGGCGCTCGACTCGCTCCCTCCGGAGTATCGAGAGCCCCTCGTCCTCTGCGACCTCGAAGAGATGGGCGCACGCGAGGCGGCCGAGCTCCTGAAGATCAGCGTTCCCGCCCTGAAGTCAAGGCTTTACCGGGGCAGGCGCGCACTGCGAGACAAGCTAGGAACCCAATTCGAGAGGACTTATGGACAACGAATACCATCGTAAACTGATCGACCTGTACGCCGGTCGCGAACTCCCAACCGAGCTTGAGAGCGACATGGAGATGGCCGCTCTGCGCGACGCCGATCTCGCGGTCGAGATGATGAGCTTGCGGGGCACGGTCGATCTCCTTCGTGCCGACGACGAGGCCAACTTCACCGAGGAGTCCTACCAAAGAATCCTCACTAAACTTTTCGCCCGGGGCGCCGGGATCGTTCCCCGCTCTCCCGAGCCGACCCACCTTCAGTACCAATTGCCCATTCAGGGCTGATCCCGTTAGATGAAAACCATGAGGCTTGACGTTCCCCGCAAGGAGTTTTTTGAGGCCGTAAGCGCGGCAACCGCCGCCGCTTCGGTCCGCACGTCCGTAACGATTCTTCAAAATCTGAAGATCGAGGCGATGGACGGCGGGGTGCGCGTCCTTGGCTGCGACGGCGAAATGTGGGTCGAGCGCGACGTCGCCGGTTCTGTGGCGGAGGGTGGCGCGCTTTGTCTGCCCGCGCGCCTTTTGAACGACCTTGTCGGCAAGCTCGGGGAAGCCCCCGTTTCGCTTTACACGACCGACGCCTCGGGCGCGATGCTAGAGCAGGGCGCGTCGCAGTATCGCCTGCAAACGCTCGATGCCGAAGATTTCCCTGAGCCTCCGAGCTTTGGCGGCGAGGGTGAGTTGACCCTCAAGATGGGCACACTGCGGAGCGCGGTCGATTCCGTGCTCTTCGCGGTCTCGTCCGACTCGCACCGGCAGGTGCTGACGGGCGTGTTGTTCAACTACGACGGGACGACCCTGATCCTCGTCGCGACCGACACCCACCGCCTCGCGGTGAGGAAGATCGAGCAGGAGGGCATTGGCTCGAGCATTTCGGCGGTCGTCCCCGAGAAAGCCCTGAAGGCGATCAAGGCGTTGCCGGTTCCAGACGACGCAGAGGTCGTGCTCAAGTTTGGCGGCGGACGGATTGGGGTCGAGGCGGGCAGCGCGAAGGTGGTTGCTCAGCTCCTTGCCGGGACCTATCCCAATTGGGAACGGGTCGTACCGTCCGAGACCACCCGCTCGTGGTCCGTCGAGACCGATGGTCTCCTCGAGAAGGTGAACCGCATCATGATCCTCGCCCGGGACAATGCCTTTCGGGTGCGCTTCCGCGGCCAAGAGGACCAAATCGTAATCGCGGCCCGTTCGGAAGAGAAGGGCGAGGCTAAGGAGGAGGTTCAGATGATTGGCCAGAATGGCGACGTCGAAATCGCTTTCAACGGCAAGTACGTGGTCGACGCCCTTGCGCCGATCGACGGTCCCGGCGTCCGCATCGAAATGACCGAGTCCTCGCGCCCGGCCGTGTTCCGTCCGGCAGACGACGAGTCGGGTTACTTCTGCGTCATCATGCCGATGGCACTAGCTTAGTCAACGCAAGGGAGGGACTCAAGACGATGCTTGGGTCTCCCTCTTGCCATAAAGAAAAGAGGATGATCGTGCTTGCGATCATCCTCTTTTCTTTATGGCGCGCTCGAGAGGACTCGAACCTCCGACCCTCAGCTCCGCAAGCTGATGCTCTATCCACTGAGCTACGAGCGCGTGTCGTAAGAGATATTACCCGAGCGCAACCCGAAGCCGACTACCCCACTCCAACCTCTTCCGCCGGAAGAGGTTGGAGGCCCCCGTCTCCTCCACCCACAAAGAGTCGCCCGTCCGGAGCAAAGGCAAGCGAGATCACCGTCGCCTGCGTTTCGATTCGCCGAACCACGTTGCCGTCCTGATCGACCCATGTGACCGAATGCTCCGCTCCCAGCGCGAGGAGCGTCTCGAAGGGGTGATAAACCAAGTTCGGCAAACCCGGCTCGACGGGGGTGCGAGCGAAGACCGAGCCCGCCGGCGAGATCTGCCAAGCCTCGTTCAGGGTACGAATCGCCACGTTGCCGTCTGGCGCCACGTCTAGTCCAAAGGAGCGGTCGCGAAGTGGCGTGCGATAGAGTCGGCACCGGGAGTCGGCGTCGAACACGCTGAGGCCAAAGCTGTCGTCGCCCAGAAGTCGGCCGTCTCCGAGGAAGGCGAGACGGCGCTGAACGTCGACGTCTTTCCAGAGTCCTTGGAGTTCGCCGTCAGTCGACCACGTGCCAATTGCGCCGTTGTCGAACGATGCGGCGACCAGCCCGTCTTCGCGCACCGCGACCGCCATCGCCGAAGTGACGAGAAAGGCTAACGACCGCGGGGGCTGGTAGTCCCAGAGCGGTTCGCCGGTCGCACCACCGAGGGCAAGCAAACGATCGGAAGCGAGGGCGTAGAGAGTGGCCCCATCCGGCGAGTAGGCGAGACCCCGAATTCGCTGGGTCGCGGCGACTTTCGGCTCCAGACTTGCCATCGACCGGCTCCACAACGTTCGCGTACCCTCGCGCACTTCAACATTGAGTGCCGTGTCCGCGACCGCCATGCGGTCCCCTTGGGAATGGAACACAAGATGGTTGAGGCCCTTCGAGCGTGCGAGCAGCGGAGGAAGAGTCACGGCGTCCATCCTTTTACGATACGACGGGACATTTGACGGCGGTGGGTGTTTTGGATAACGGGGCTACAAGGCTCCCCCTTTACAAGTTGACCGTAGCGGTCACCGGCATGTGGTCGGAGGGCCAGTGCCCGTCGAAACGATCTCGAACGATCTCGGCCGCGACGACTTCCGTCGAGGCGTCGACTAAGATGTAGTCGATCTTCTCGCCCGTCGGTCTTTGGTCCCAACCGTTGAAGCTCGCCGGCTCCGGTCCATTGGGGTGAACCACACGGTAGGTGTCGCGTAGAGCCGCCGCGCGCCAACGCGCATGGACAGGGTTCGCCTCACCGGCGTTGAAATCGCCTGTGACGAGGTATGCGGCGTGCGGGAGTCGACGGAGGATCTCGTCTAGGCCCGCCTCACGCGCTTCTTGCGACTCATGATCGAGGTGGGCGTTGAAGTGAACGAAGCTCCGGCCGCTTTCGCGGTCGCGGAAAGCGGCCCACGTGCAGATGCGCGCGTGACGCGTCAGAGGGTGCATCGACCCGACGAGGGTGGGCGTGTCCGATAGCCAAAACGTGTCGGTCCGAAGTAGCCGAAGTCGAGAGGGATCGTAAAGGATGGCGCAGTGTTCACCTCCTGCTTGGCCATCGTCCCGCCCGACGCCCACCGGAACGTAGCCTACGGTCGAGAGTTTGTCGATTTGGAAGTCGAGCGCCTCCTGGAGTCCCACGAGGTTGGGGCGGTGCCGCTCCAACACCGCAACGGCACGGCGATGACGCAGTTCCCAGCGGTCGGGCCCGTCGTCCGCGGTGCCGTATCGGACGTTGAACGTCATGACGCGGAGGAGGGCCATGCCTACCGTTCTACCGCAGTACGCTGTAGAGCGATGGTGGCTCTCGCCGCGACGCTTCTCGCCATGCACGCCCAAGATCCTCAACGCGACCCCGCGATTCGAAAGGCGGATGCCGCCATTCATGCGGCGATCCCAATGGCGGACGCCGACCCGGACCGGCCGCTGTTCCACTTTCACGCTCCGGCGCAGTGGATGAACGATCCGAACGGGCCGATCTACTACAAGGGTTGGTACCACCTCTTTTACCAACACAATCCCTACGGCGACCACTGGGAGCACATGCATTGGGGTCACGCCCGAAGCCGCGACCTGGTTCATTGGGAAGACCTTCCCGTTGCCCTTTGGCCCTCCATCGACCGAGGCGAGCGCCACGTCTACTCGGGCTCCGTCTTTCTCGCGCCCGACGGAAAGCCGACGGCCTTTTATACGAGCATCGGCGATGGCCGGGAGCCTGAACAATGGATCGCCACGCCGGAAGACGACGATCTGCTCCGCTGGCGCAAAGATCCCGCTCGTCTGACTCAGGCCCTCCACGCGGACAAACCGCTGGCGGAGTGGCGTGACCCGTTTCTGTTTCACGACATGGGGCTTCCCTTCCTGCTCACCGGCGGCGGCCGCGACGGAAAGGGGATCGTCGCGCTCTACCGTGCCGAAGACTCGGGGCTCCGCCGCTGGCAATACCTGGGGCCGATGTTCGTTCATCCGGACGCCGACGTCCGCAACGTCGAGTGCCCCAATCTCGCTTTGGTCGACGGCAAG
>CAXUKB010000084.1:0-1594 GCA_964251345.1 uncultured Fimbriimonas sp.
CGTGGAAGCCGCCCTCGGCCTTGCGAACCTCAAGGACCGTGCGCGGGACAAGGTCGGCGACTACAGCGGCGGCATGAAGCGTCGCCTGAACATCGCCGTCGCCCTGCTGCACGACCCCGAGCTCGTTGTGCTCGACGAGCCGACGGTGGGCGTCGATCCGCAGAGCCGCAACGCAATCTTCGACGCCCTCGAGGCGCTCCGCCGCGAGGGCAAGACCCTGCTCTACACCACTCACTACATGGAGGAGGTCGAGCGCCTGTGTGACCGCATCGCGATCATGGACGACGGCAAGGTCGTGGCCGAGGGCACCCTGGCCGACCTCCAGCGCGGCCTCACGGAAGGTCGACGCCTCAGCCTCGAGCTGGAGTCGGACGGCGAGGCGGCGCTGCCCGATCTGCGCGCCCTGCCCGGCGTCGCTTCCGTGGAAGTTCGGGAGCAGACCCTCTCGTTGGACATCGCCTCCCTCGAAGAGACGCTTCCCCGGGTTCTCACGATCTTGGCCGCTCACCGCGTCCGCTACGGCGCCCTCGCCTCCGACCGTCTGAGTCTCGAAGAGGTGTTCCTCCAAAAGACCGGAAGGAGCCTCAGAGACTAGAGGCATTTTGGATTGGCGATCGTGGATTTCGGTCCGCGATCCACAATCCCAAATCGCCAATCCAAAATGACAAGGATCTTCGCTCTCCTCTGGAAAGACCTGCGGCTGTTCTTCGGCGACCGCAAGGCGATGCTGATTACGTTTCTCGTGCCGATCGGCATCGCGTCGTTCTTCGCCTCGATCTTTGGCGGCACCCCGGGGCCGAAGAAGGACACCAAGATCCCCGTCCTCGTCGTCGATCGCGACGGGAGCCCGCTCGTCGCGAAGATCGTGGCGGGCATGAAGAAGGACTCGATGGCCGATCCCACGCTCGCGAGCGAGGCCGACGCGGACGCGGCGGTCAAAAAGGGCGCCACCGGCGTCGCCATCGTCTTTCCGAAGGGCTTCGGCGAGGACGCGCCCAAGGCGATGTTTCGCGGCGACGCTCCCGTGGTCGAGCTGCGCTACGATCCCTCGAAAAGCATGGAAATGCAGGTGGTGCAGGGCTCGATCATGCAGGTCGCGATGCAGACGGTGAGCCAGCAGGCGTTCTCCCCGTCGACCGACTATGGGGCCCAGATCCGCGACATCGACTCGTCCACGCGGCTCACGCCCGACCAGAAGCGGAGCTTTCACGATTTCTTCGGCACCTTGAAGGGGCTGAACGCGATGGCGGGAGGTCCGACGGGCGGCGGGGGCGGAATGCGCCCGCCCTTCACCCTCAAGGTGGCCCCCCAAACCGCCGCGAAGGCCCAGGGCGACGACGACTACAGCCAGGTCGCCCACTCCTTCGCGGGCATGGCGATGCAGGGCGTGCTGTTCTTCGGCATCAACGCCGCGATGGCGATGCTCGGCGACCGACGGCGCGGAATCTGGCGCCGTCTACGCGCCTCGCCCGTGAGCCTCACGGAGCTGCTTCTGGGCAAGGCGCTCTCGACCGCGGTCATCGGCACGGCCGTGCTCGCCGGCGTGCTCGCCTTCGGGATGCTGGCGTTCCACATGCGCGTCGCCGGAAGCTGG